>DATJTE010000093.1:0-35677 GCA_035503715.1 Rhizobiaceae bacterium
TTCGTCGAGTGGTTCCGGGGATATAACGGCGTCCACTGAGAAGTTTCCAGCTTCGAAGCACCCCCTCACCCGCCCTACGGGCCACCTCTCCCCTGCCCGGGGGAGAGGTGGTTCGCCCGGCGGCAAGCCGCCGGAGGCGAACCGGTGAGAGGGTTCGACCTATTGACCTAGAAGGCGACTACATCGCCTTTTCGACCTGGCCTCTGATCTCGCCGGCCTTATGCGCGGCGGTGTGCAGGTTGATGTAATATTTGCCGGCCAGAAGATCGTTCGCCTGTGCGTCCGTCAGCGTAGCGGAACCCTTGATCGGGCTTGCCAGATCGCCCGAGAACGGCACGGCGACGTCGGCATTGGAGCCCTTGTCGGCGGGGCCGTGGAAGTGGCCGGCGGCCGGCGCGCTGGAGAGATCCGAATATTCGATCGTCCACGAGACCGTCTTCGTGTCGGTGTCGTAAGTGACTTCGGCCGTGCCCTTGCCGGGCACATCGAGCGGCGGCGACTGCTGCGCGCCGTCGAGCGTGGCCGACATCTTGACCATTTCGGCAAGTGCCGGCGATGCAACGAGACCCGCGGCCAGCAAAACGCCGGCGAGTGCAGACGATTTCAGAAGAAAGCGCATTTTCGTCCTCCCTGAGCAGAATTCGGCGCGCAGGCGAAGACGGCTCCGCGTGGGCGCTACCATCATGAACGTTTCCGGGGCGGAATGTTTCCCGGTCACGCAAATATGCGGCAAAAGAAAAGGGGCGGTCGCCCGCCCCTTTCCGGGAGCTCGATCCTGTCCGGGACTATTTGATCGCCTTGTCGGTGATCGCCGCAGTCCAGGCGCCGGAAGGCTCCTTGCTGATGATCTTCTGCGCCAGGAGCGCGTCGGCGGTGCGCTTGTAGGCCGCTTCGATCAGCTTGCCGTCGGCATTGTCGATCAGCTTGGCGACCTCGCCCATCATGCGCTTCTGGTGGTTCTCGTCCTGGCCGCCATTCTCGACGACGATGTCAGCCGCCTCGTCCGGGTTTTCGGTGGCGTACTTCCAGCCCTTCATCGAGGCGCGCACGAAGCGGACCATCTTGTCCTCGAACGCCGGGTCCTTCAGCTTGTCTTCCATCGTGTAGAGGCCGTCCTCGAGCAGGTCGTTGCCCATCGCGGTGTAGTTGAAGACGATCAGGTCTTCCGGCTTGTAGCCGGCGTCGATGAGCTGCCAATACTCGTTATAGGTCATGACCGAGATACAATCGGCCTGCTTCTGGATCAGCGGCTGCACGTCGAACGACTGCTTGAGCACGGTGACGCCATCCGGTCCGCCTTCGGTGCCGAGACCGATCTTGTTCATCCAGGCGTAGAACGGATATTCGTTGCCGAAGAACCAGACGCCGAGCGTCTTGCCCTTGAAGTCGGCTTCCGTCTTCACCGGGCCATTGGCCGGGCACACCAGCTGCATGCCGGCCTTCTTGAACGGCTGGGCGATGTTGACGAGGCCCACACCTTTGTCGCGCGCGGCAAGCGCGCCGCCCATCCAGTCGACGATCACATCGGCGCCGCCGCCGGCAATCACCTGCTCGGGCGCGATGTCAGGACCGCCTGGCTTGATCGTCACATCGAGGTTTTCCTCGGTGTAGAAGCCTTTGTCCTTGGCCACATAGTAGCCGGCAAACTGGGACTGCGTGACCCATTTGAGCTGCAGCGTCACGGCGTCCGCGGCGAGCGCCGGGAGCGCGGCCAGCGAGAACGCGCCGGCCAATAGAGTTACTGTCAGTTTTTTCATTTGTACTGCCCTCTGGATTTGCGTCTATCCACCGCGGATAGACGGATGCCAAAATGTGACTGCTCTCTCGATGAGCGCGATCACCCCATAGAAAACCGAACCCGCGAGTGCCGCAACCGCGATTTCGGCCCACACCATGTCGATGTTCATGCGACCGACTTCGGTGGAGATCCGGAACCCCATGCCCACGACCGGGGTTCCGAAGAATTCCGCCACGATAGCCCCGATCAACGCCAAAGTGGAATTGATTTTCAAGGCGTTGAAGATGAAAGGTGCAGCAGCGGGTAATCTTAACTTGAAAAGCGTCTGCCAGTAGCTGGAGGCATAGGTGCGCATGAGATCGCGCTCCATGTGACCGCTGGCAGAGAGCCCCGCGACCGTGTTCACCAGCATCGGGAAGAAGGTCATGATGATGACGACGGCCGCCTTGGACGGCCAGTCGAAACCGAACCACATGACCATGATCGGCGCGACGCCGATGATCGGCAGCGCCGACACCATGTTGCCGATGGGGAGCAGCCCGCGGCGCAGGAAATCGACGCGGTCGGCAAGGATGGCGACGACAAAACCGGAGGCGCAGCCGACGATGTAGCCGAACAGCACGGCTTTCAGGATCGTCTGGCGCACATCGGCTGCCAGGATCGGCAGCGAGTTGGCAAACCGCGCACCGATCGCGCTCGGCGGCGGCAGCAGGATGAAGGGAACGCCGGCGCCGCGCGTCACCGCTTCCCAGATGATCAGGATCCAGGCGCCAAAAATTGCCGGAATGAACAGGCGCAAGGCCGTGGAAACCACTTGGGAGTTTGGTTTCATCTGCGACAGCACCGTCACGCAGCGCCAGGCGAGCAGCCACGCCGCGGCAAGGATGAGGAAGAACGGCCGGAGTGCCGTGCCCTCGAAGCCGGCGATGCCGGAGATCAGCAGCCACGCAGCGAGATGCGCGGCAATGAAGAGCACGGCCGCTTCAACGACCAGCGGCGGCCGGTAGATCGACACCGCAGCCCCGAAGACGATCAGCCACAGCATCAGGCTTTTCGTGCCGAGATAAGGATAGTTCATCGTCACCGTCGGATCGGCGATCTGTATCGCCTCCGGCTCTGTCATGGCCGGCAGCATCATGGCGATCGCTACGAGCACGAGCGCGGCGATTGCCTGCCATGAGAGATTGAACGTCCTCATGCCGGCCGCCCGCCCATGGACCGGTCGACAACGCGGCCTGCAACGCCAACCAGGGTCACGAGCAAGGCCGCGACGATGGAGCCGGCGACCAACGCCGACCACATGTCGATCGACTGGCTGTAGTAGGCGGCGCCCAGCAGCTTCGAGCCGATGCCCGCGACAGCGCCCGTGGGCAGTTCGCCGACGATGGCGCCAACCAGGCTCGCGGCCACTGCCACCTGCATCGACGCGAAGAGAAACGGCACCGACGCCGGCACGCGCAGCTTCCAGAAAATCTGCGATTTGCTGGCGTTATAGGTGTGCATCAGGTCGAGATGCATGACTTCGGGGGAACGCAAGCCTTTGACCATGCCGACCGCGACCGGGAAGAACGACAGATAGGTCGAGATCAGCGCCTTGGGGATGAGCCCGGTAATGCCGATGGCGGCGAGCACCACGATGATCATCGGCGCGACCGCCAGGATCGGGATCGTCTGCGAGGCGATGATCCACGGCATCAGGCTGCGCTCGAGGGCTGTCAGATGCACAATGCCGACGGCGATCAGGATGCCGAGCGCGGTGCCGAAGGCGAAACCGAGCAATGTGGACGAGAGCGTTACCCACGCATGGTAGACGAGGCTACGGTTGCTGGTGACTTTCCGCAGGAACGTGTTCTCGAAGAAATTCGCCGCCACCTGATGCGGCGCCGGCACCACCGGCTTCGGCTGCGACAGGGTCTGCTCGATGAAATCGATAACGCTCGGCGTGACGATACCGGCGCGCGCATTCATGTCGCGCTGCACCGGCGCGTTCATGAAGATTGCGCCGACGTACCACACCGCCACCAGCACCAGCAGGATCGAGGCGACCGGCCAGATTTTTTGGGAGATGCCGCGCATCAAGCCTCAATCATCATAGCTGTGTCCTGCCCTCAGCCCGTCGCGTACCCTTGCGGCGATAGCCAGGAACTCCGGCGTTTCGCGGATGTCGAGCGGGCGTTCCTTCGGCAGCGTCGATTCGATCACGTCGGTGACGCGGCCGGGCCGCGGCGACATCACGACGATGCGGGTCGAGAGATAAACCGCCTCGGGGATCGAATGCGTGACGAAGCAGATCGTCTTGTTGGTGCGCGCCCAGAGCTCCAGCAATTGCTCGTTCAGATGGTCGCGCACGATCTCGTCCAGCGCGCCGAACGGCTCGTCCATCAAAAGCAGGTCGGCGTCGAAGGCGAGCGCCCGCGCGATCGAGGCGCGCTGCTGCATGCCGCCAGACAGTTGCCAGGGGTATTTCTTCTCGAAGCCGGTCAGATTGACGAGAGCGAGCGTGCGCTCGATGCGCTGGCGCTTGTCGGCCGACGACAATCCCATGATTTCCAGAGGCAGCGCGACATTGCGCTCGATGGTACGCCACGGATAGAGCGCCGCCGCCTGGAACACATAGCCGTAGGCACGTTGCTTCCGTGCCTGCTCGGGTGTCATGCCGTTGACCAGGATCGCACCCTCGGTGGGCTTTTCAAGGTCGGCGATGACGCGCAGGAAGGTGGTCTTGCCGCAGCCCGACGGACCGATGAAGGAAACGAACTCGCCTTTGGCAATGTCGAGACTGACATCGGAGAGCGCGCGCACCGGACCATCATTGGTCTGGAACGTCAGACCGAGCTTGCTGGCCGAAACGACCGCTGGCGTGGTGGTGGCTGTCATATCAGGCTGCCCAAATCCCCTTGCCTGAACGATAGCACGTTGCTTTTCTCGCCATACAGATTTTCACTCGGACCCGTTTGCCTTCAACATCTTCCTGGACGCCCCCGATGACCGCTGCGCCGAAACCGACCTGCCGCCTGATCCGTCCCGAATCCACCTATGCCGGCAAGCAGGGGCTCAACTATTTCGAGGGCATTTCGTTCGAGACGGTCGGCTCGACCGGGCTTTGCATGCATGTCACGACCGTGCCGCCCGGTGCGCGCGCCAAGGCGCATCTGCACGAGAACCACGAGACGGCGATCTATGTGCTCTCGGGCGAGGTCGAGACCTGGTACGGCGACAATCTCGAACATTGCGCGGTCACGCGGGCCGGCGACATGCTCTACATTCCGGCCGGCGTGCCGCATATCGCCGCGAACCGAAGCTCCGAACCGGCGACCGCGGTGATTGCCCGCACCGACCCCAACGAGCAGGAGAGCGTGATGCTCTTGCCGCATCTGGAGGGCAAGGCGCCGACTTGAAACATGACCCCGAAATGGTCCAGACTTTTCGGACAGGATCACACCGCAGGAGACCCGCCTCATTTGCAACGCCCGACAATGCCGAGGTGATCGCCCTCTGCATTGAAGAGATCGTAGGAATCGCCGACATCGGGCGATTTCTGGATGCGCATGAAATCGATCGTCTGCATCGTCTCGCCCTCATGGGCGCAGAGCATCGTCATCACCTTGCTGCCATCCTTGACAGGCAGGGCCTGCAGGAACTCACAGAGCGTCACATAGGTCATGTACTCATCGGGCGAGATGAGAAGCAGCGTGTCGTCGGTGTAGTCGTTCGTCGCCGCGTAACGGCAGCCCGCCTCGTTTCCGTATTTGCCAGTGATGTCGAGCATGGCCGCGGCGGCAACCGTCGGCAGCATCACGAGCGCGGTTGCGATGGAAACTAGCCGCATGGCGCCACCTCTGCCCAGAGCGAGCCGTCATCGTTGAAGATCAGCCGCGTATTGTTCTCTTCGTCAGGCCCGGAAATGATGAGGTCACGCGTCCACATTGACCCCTCGCCTTCGCACAGGCTCTTGACCACTGACGCGCCGCGTTTCGCCGGCAGCACCTCGACGAACTCGCAGACGGATTCATGCGCTTCGACGGAATCCGGCCGCAGGATCAGCTTGTCGTCGGACGTATACGCGCCGCCGGCCAGCACCCGGCAGCCGGTTGCATTGCCATAGACGCCCGGCAGATCGAGCGTCGCAGCCAGTGCCGGAACAGGAAAAATCAACGCCAGACCGAACGCGAAACGAAAAACGCGGTTCAAGCTCACACCCCGGTCGCTGGAATGCCGGTGCGCTCGACCTTGCGCGGCGCGACCACTTCCTTCCAGGTCGAGAGGGCGCGATTGACCGCTCCGTTCGGCTCGCGGCCGACGAACTGGCCATGGCCAGGCTTGGCCTTGACGTCCGCCTCCAGGATGACGAGATCGCCGCGCGACAGGACGAAGCGCGGCAGGCCGGTCACCTCGACGCCCTCGAAGACGTTGTAATCGATCACCGACTGCTGCTTGCCGGCCGAGATCGTCTTCTTGCGCTTCGGGTCCCACACGACAATGTCGGCATCAGCGCCTTCGACGATCGCGCCTTTCTTCGGATACATGTTGAGGATCTTGGCGATGTTGGTCGACGTGACCGCGACGAATTCGTTCATCGTCAGACGGCCGGTGTTGACGCCGGCGGTCCACAGCACCGGCATACGGTCCTCGAGACCGCCCGTGCCGTTCGGGATTTTCGTGAAATCGCCGACGCCATTGCGCTTCTGCTTCGTCGTGAAGGCGCAATGGTCGGTCGCCACGACCTGCAGTGAACCCGCCTGCAGGCCGGCCCAGAGCGAATCCTGATGCTGCTTGTTGCGGAATGGCGGGCTCATGACGCGCCGCGCCGCGTGGTCCCAATCCTTGTTGAAGTACTCGGTCTCGTCGAGCACCAAATGCTGGATCAGCGGCTCGCCAAAGACGCGCATGCCCTTCTGGCGCGCCCGGCGGATTGCTTCGTGCGCCTGCTCGCAGGAGGTGTGCACGACGTAGAGCGGCACGCCGGCCATGTCGGCGATCATGATCGCGCGGTTGGTCGCCTCGCCTTCCACCTCAGGCGGGCGCGAATAGGCATGGCCTTCCGGCCCGCTATTGCCTTCGGCAAGCAGCTTCTGGCTGAGCGCCGCGACGACATCGCCGTTTTCCGCATGGACGAGCGGCAGCGCGCCAAGCTCGGCGCAGCGCTGGAACGACGCATACATCTCGTCGTCGTTCACCATCAGCGCGCCCTTGTAGGCCATGAAGTGCTTGAACGAGGTGATGCCCTTGTCGACAACGGTCTTCATCTCGTTGAAGACCTGCTCGCTCCACCAGGTGATCGCCATGTGGAAGGAATAGTCGGAACACGCCTTCGACGTCTTGTTGTCCCACATCTGCAGCGCTTCGAGCAGCGACTGGTTGGGTGACGGCAGGCAGAAGTCCACCACCATGGTCGTGCCGCCGGACAGCGCCGCCTTGGTACCGCTTTCGAAATCGTCGGCCGAATAGGTGCCCATGAAGGGCATTTCGAGGTGGGTGTGCGGATCGATGCCGCCCGGCATGATGTAGCAGCCGGTCGCGTCGAACTCATGATCGCCATGCAGATCGGGACCGATCGCCACGATCTTGTCGTGCTTCACCAGCACATCCGCTTTCCATGTGCGGTCGGCAGTGACGACGATGCCGTTCTTGATGACTTTGGACATGTTGTTCCCCTGTTCGTTCGCGCTTCTAGCGAGCTGCGTTCGGTAAGCGATTCAGTTGATTCGAGTTTATGGCACGATCTCCGCCGTCTCCACCACCGCATGGAAGAGCACGTCGGCGCCGGCCGCCGCCCATTCCTTCGAGATTTCCTCGGCCTCGTTGTGCGACAGACCGTCGACGCAGGGGCACATCACCATCGCGGTCGGCGCGACCCGGTTGATCCAGCACGCATCATGACCCGCGCCCGACACGATGTTCCGGTGCGAATAGCCCAGCCGTTCGGCGGCATCGCGGATCGCCTTGACGCAATTCTTGTCGAAGGTAACGGGATCGAAATGGCCGACCTGCTCGATCTCGAACTTAATGTCGAGCGCCTCGCAGATCGTCTCGATGCCGGCGCGAATGCGCGTGTCCATTTCGTCCAGCGTCGTCTTGTCGGGCGAGCGGATGTCGATGGTGAAAACCGTCTTGCCGGCGATGATGTTGCGCGAGTTCGGATAGACCTCCATATGGCCGACCGCGCCGACCGCGTCAGGCTGAAAATCCATCGCCGTCTCGTGCACCAACTCGGTCACGCGCGCCATGCCGAGGCCGGCGTTGCGGCGCTTCGGCATCGGCGTCGAGCCGGTGTGGCTCTCCTTGCCGGTCAGCGTCACCTGCAGCCATTTCAGGCCCTGGCCATGCGTGACGACACCGATGTCGATGTCCTCGTCCTCGAGGATCGGGCCTTGCTCGATATGCAGCTCGAAGAACGCCTTCATCTTGCGGGCGCCGACCTGCTCGTCGCCCTTCCAGCCGATGCGCTCCAGCTCGTCGCCGAAACGCTTGCCCTCACGATCCTTGCGGTCGTAGGCCCAGTCCTGCTTGTGCACGCCGGCAAACACGCCCGACGCCAGCATGGCCGGTGCGAAGCGCGTCCCCTCCTCGTTCGTCCAGTTGACGACGACGATCGGATGTTTGGTCCTGATACCGAGGTCGTTCAGCGAGCGGATCACCTCCAGCCCGCCCAGCACGCCGAGCACGCCATCATACTTGCCGCCGGTGGGCTGGGTATCGAGATGGCTGCCGACATAGACCGGCAGCGCATTCGAGTCGGTGCCTTCGCGGCGGGCGAACATGGTGCCCATCTGGTCGAGGCCCATGTCGAGCCCCGCCGCCTCGCACCATGTCTTGAAGAGCTGGCGGCCCTCGCCGTCCTCATCGGTTAGCGTCTGGCGATTATTGCCCCCGGCGATGCCGGGGCCAATCTTCGCCATCTCCATCAGCGAATCCCACAAACGGTCTGGATTGATTCTGAGATTTTCGCCGGGAGCCGCCATTCACTTCCTCTTGTTACGCCACCAGGCGGATCGTTTCGCGCACGTGATCGATCAGCTCGTTGATCTGGCCCTTGGTGATGATCAGCGGCGGCGACAGCGCGATGATGTCGCCGGTGATGCGCAACATCGCGCCGTGCTCAAAACCCTTGACGATGCAGTTGAAGCCGCGCTTGCCCGGCTCGCCGGCGATCGGCGCCAACTCGACCGCGCCGATCAGGCCGATGTTGCGGATATCGATGACGTTCGGCTCGCCCTTCAGCGAATGCACCGCCTCTTCCCAGTACGGCGCCAGTTCCGAGGCGCGCGTCAGCAGGCCCTCGTCCTTATACGTGTCAAGCGTGCCGAGCGCCGCCGCACTCGCGATCGGATTGCCCGAATAGGTGTAGCCGTGGAAGAACTCGATGATGTGTTCGGGTCCGTTCATGAACGCGTCGTGGATTTCCTTCGACACGAACACCGCGCCCATCGGAACCACGCCGTTGGTCAGGCCCTTGGCGGTGACCATGATATCCGGCGTGACGCCGAAATAATCCGCCGCGAACGGCGTGCCCAGGCGGCCGTAACCGGTGATGACCTCGTCGAAGATCAGCAGGATGCCGTGCTTGGTGCAGATTTCGCGCAGCCGCTTCAGATAGCCCTTTGGCGGCACCAGCACGCCGGTCGATCCGGCGACGGGCTCCACGATGACGGCCGCAATCGTCGAGGCATCATGCAGGCCGACAATGCGCTCCAACTCGTCGGCAAGCTCGACGCCATGCTCGGGTTCGCCCTTGGTGAAGGCGTTCTTGGCGAGGTTGTGCGTGTGTGGCAGGTGGTCGACGCCAGTCAAAAGCGTGCCGAACATCTTGCGGTTGGGAACAATGCCGCCGACGGAAATGCCGCCGAAATTGACGCCGTGATAGCCGCGCTCGCGGCCGATCAGGCGGAAGCGCGAGCCATTGCCCTTGGCGCGGTGATAGGCGATCGCCGTCTTCAGCGCCGTATCCACCGACTCCGATCCGGAGTTGGTGTACATCACATGATCGAGGCCCTTCGGCGCGATGTCGACGAGCCGATTGGCCAGCTCGAATGCCAGCGGATGGCCGAACTGGAAGGTCGGCGCGAAATCGAGATTGGCCGCCTGCGTCTGGATCGCCTCGACGATCTTGGGACGGCAGTGGCCGGCGTTCACGCACCAGAGGCCAGCCGACCCGTCGAGGATCTGCCTGCCGTCGATGGAGGTGTAGTGCATGTCCTTGGCGGACACGACCATGCGCGGCTCTTTCTTGAACTGGCGGTTCGGCGTGAACCCCATCCAGAACGCGCTGAGGTCGTTCGGCATGACTTTGAGACGGTTCGACATGGACCAAGCTTTCCTTTCGAGTCCCCGGTTTCGGTACGGCCAACGCTTGGTCTTCGCTGCGTATTTGTGCTACGCAAAAATTTGACCGAATGGACAAACGTTAGCATCGCCTGAAGGGCGGTCAAGGGACTTGATAGGCGAAATGACGGACCGAAAGCGCGTTCCAGGCCGGCAAGAAGCTCTGGTCCAGCCGATTGGTCCACAGCTCGCTGGAAAGCTTGAGTCGCAGGCACGCGCATGACCGTCCAGACCGCCGCCCCGCGCCGCCGCACCCGCATCCAGATCGAGAAGCGCGAGCTGATCTTGGAGGCAGCCCTCGAGGTGTTTTCCACCCATGGCTATCGCGGCGCGACCGTCGACCAGATCGCCGAAGCTGCCGGCATGTCGAAGCCCAACCTGCTCTATTATTTCAAGGGCAAGGAAGACATCCACACCACGCTGATCTCACGGCTCCTGGAGACCTGGCTGGCGCCGCTCAAGGAACTCGACGACATCGGCGATCCGCTGACGGAATTGCGCAGCTATATCCGCCGCAAGCTCGAAATGGCGCGCGACTATCCGCGCGAAAGCCGCCTCTTCGCCAATGAGATGCTGCAAGGCGCGCCGCGCATCACGCCGATGCTGGAAGGCGAGCTGAAAACGCTGGTCGACGAGAAGGCGGAGGTAATCAAAGGCTGGATGCGCGCGGGCAAGGTGGCCCGCACCGACCCCTGGCACCTGATCTTCGCCATCTGGGCGACGACGCAGCACTATGCCGATTTCGACGTGCAGGTGCGCGCCGTGCTTGGCCCTGACCGCGGCGGCGACGGCCGTTTCGAGGATGCCGCACGCATGCTGGAACAGTTGTTCGTCGACGGGCTCAAGCCGCGCTGAGCGCTGCCTGGATCGGCGCGCCACTCTGGACCTGCGCAAGCCTGCGACTGGTCAGGTTGACAAGACCATTGCCGATTTCCGATGCTCCCGGACCCACAGGGAGAATACAGACATGACCTTCAAGATGACACGACGCAGCGTGGCGATCGGCGCGGCGCTCCTCATCGCCGGCGGCACAGCCTTTGCGCAGCAATCGTTTTTCCGCATCGGCACCGGCGGCACATCCGGCACCTACTACCCGATCGGCGGTCTGATCGCGAATGCGATTTCCGAGACCGGCGAGAATGGCGTGCCCGGCCTCGTTGCCACGGCCGTATCGTCAAACGGCTCGGTCGCCAATATAAACGCGATCCAGAGCGGCGCGAGCGAATCCGGCTTTACCCAATCCGACGTCGCATTCTGGGCGCATTCGGGAACCGGCCTCTATGAAGGCAAGGGCAAGGTCGACGAGCTGCGCCTGATCGCGACGCTTTATCCCGAGACGCTGCATATCGTTGCTCGCGCCGACGCCGGCATCAAGTCGGTTGCCGATCTCAAGGGCAAGCGCGTCTCGATAGACGAACCGGGATCCGGTACGATCGTCGACGCCCGGCTGGTGCTCGCCGCCTATGGTCTGAGCGAAAAAGACATCACGCCGGAATACCTGAAGCCCGGCCCCTCGGGCGAGAAGATGCGCGACGGCTCTCTCGACGCCTTCTTCTTCGTCGGCGGTTTCCCTGCCGGCGCGATCACCGAACTCGCCGCCTCGACGGCGATCACGCTGGTGCCCGTCTCCGGGCCGGACGCCGAGAAGCTCATCGCTGACAACCAGTTCTTCGCGACCAACACGGTGCCGGCCGAGACTTATACGGGCGTGCCTGAAATGCAGACGATTTCGGTCGCCGCCCAGTGGGTGACGAGCACCAAGCAGTCCGACGAATTGGTCTATAACATCACCAAGGCGCTCTGGAGCGACGGGACGCGCAAGGCGCTCGACGCCGGCCACGCCAAAGGCAAGCAGATCACCAAGGAAGGTGCCGTGGCCAGCGCCGGCATTCCGTTCCATCCCGGCGCGGAGAAATTCTACAAGGAAGCCGGTATACTGAAATAGCTTTCCGGCCATCAGGGGTAAAAGTCGGAGGCGGGAAGCTTGCTTTCCGCCTCCTTGCATTCTCGGGCAATGGACGCCGGCGGATCCTGACATGAGTCAAAACGAGAAGAACGACGCCACCCTCGCGCCGATGGAACTCGACGAGGAGAAGGCGCGCGAACTCGAAGAGAAATTCGATTCCGAGATCCGGTTTCGGCCGTTGAGCCGACCGGCTGGATGGCTGGTTGGCGGCATGCTCGTCGCGCTGTCGCTGTTCCACTACTACACTGCGGGGTTCGGCCTGCTGCACGAGATGGTCCACCGCGGCATCCATCTTGCGCTCGTGCTGAGCCTTGTCTTCCTGGTCTTCCCGTTCTGGAAGAGCGGCTATGACCAGCCATCCCAATCCTCAGTGTTGAGGCCGCTCGGCATCCCGCTCATCGACTGGCTGCTCGCGGTCGCCGGCGTCGTCGCGGTCGCACATGTCCCGCTCATTCCGCTCGATGAGTTGGCCTTCCGCGTCGGCAACCCGTCGCGCACCGACGTCTTGCTCGGCGGCACGCTGATCGTCCTGCTGCTGGAGGCGACGCGCCGTTCTGTCGGCTGGCCACTGCCGATCATCGCGCTGATCTTCATGGCTTACGCGCTCTACGGTCCGTGGATGCCGAGCATCCTCGTCCACCCCGGCGCAAGCATCGCGCAGCTCGTGGACCACCTCTACCTGACGACCCAGGGGATTTACGGCATCGCGCTCGGCGTGGTCGCGACATACGTCTTCCATTTCGTCCTGTTCGGTGTCTTTGCGACCCGCATCGGCCTTGGCCAGCTCTTCCTCGATTGCGCGGCGTGGGTCGCGGGCCGTTTTGCCGGCGGCCCCGCCAAAGTGTCGATCTTCGGCTCCGCGCTGTTCGGCATGATTTCCGGCTCGTCCGTCGCCAACACCGTCACCGTCGGGTCGCTGACGATCCCCGCCATGATCCGCCTCGGCTATCGCCGCGAATTCGCCGGCGCGGTCGAGGCCGCATCGTCCACCGGCGGCCAGATTACGCCTCCGATCATGGGTGCGGCCGCGTTCCTGATGATCGAGTTTCTCGAACTGCCCTACACGACGATCATCCTCGCGGCGATCGTCCCGGCCTTCATGCATTTCTTCGGCGTGCTGATGCAGGTCCATTTCGAAGCCAAGCGCAGCGGCCTGCGTGGACTACGCCCCGAAGAGATGCCGGACGTCAGCGCCGCGCTGAAGCGCGACTGGCCGACGATCATCCCCCTTATTGCGCTGATCGGCGTGCTGCTCGCCGGCTACACGCCTTACCTCGCCGCGTTCTGGGGAATCACGCTCTGCATCGCTGTCGGCCTGCTCAACCCGCGCCGCCGGATGACGTTCACCGAGATCGTCGAAAGCCTGCGGGACGGCGCGAAGTACGCATTGGCGGTCGGCGCCGCAGCCGCCACAGTCGGCATCGTGGTCGGCGTGGTGACGCTGACGGGCGTAGGCTTCAAGGTGTCGTACATCGTCACGTCGACCGCCGCCGAGATGGCTCAGTACGCCGCCGCGGTCCTGCCGGTCGACTGGTTCGCGCCGACCACCCTGACGCTCTTGTTCACGCTCATCATGACCGGCGTCGTCTGCATCCTCATGGGTTGCGGCATCCCGACGACCGCGAACTACATAATCATGGTGACGATTGCAGCGCCCGCACTTGTGATGCTCGGCGTGGAGCCCATCGTCGCCCACTTCTTCGTTTTTTACTACGGCGTCCTGGCTGACATCACGCCACCGGTTGCGCTCGCGGCCTACGCTGCCGCGGGTATGGCGGGAGCCGACCCGTTCAAGACCGGCAACCTGGCCTTCCGTCTTGGGCTCGGCAAAGTCCTGGTGCCTTTCGTCTTTGTCTTCTCGCCCTCGCTGCTTCTGGTGACGCAGGACTTCTCCTGGAGCAATTTCGTGCTTGCCTTCGCAGGCTGCGTCATCGGGATCACCTGCCTGGGCGCGGCGCTGTCACGGTTCATGCTTGTGCGAACGAAGGCATGGGAGAACCTCCTGCTGACCGTCGCCGCGTTCCTGTTGATAGCCCCGGAGATCTACTCGACGCTTATCGGGCTCGCCATGATCGTGCCAGTGCTGGTGCGCCAGCTGACGGCACTGCGGGCGGAGCCGGCAGGTGCCTGACCGATCGGCCGCCGCCGTTACGATCAGCTCCGGGGCGATCATCGCAGCGCTGAGGCTTCTCCAGCCTTTGCCGAGCACGCGCTCGCCCATTGGCGAAGCCTGACATGGAGACGCGCGGGCTGTCTGTCGGCACGTTGGTCGCGCTCCGGCGCATTGCCTCGCGCTGCTCGGCCGTTCCACATGAGGCGGAAGACCTGGTGCAGGACATTCTGCTCTCGGCGATCGAGAAAGGCCGCGACTGCGCCGATCCGGCCTTTCTGCCCTGGGCGTCGGGCGCCCTCCGCAACCATGCGCGATTTGCCGCGCGCACCGCGGCGCGGCGGAAGCGCCGCGAAAGCGTCCATGCGCTGGAGCACGAGCCGTCGGCGCAATCCCTGCCTCGCTTTCCTGAACCCTTCACCGCCGCCTTGCCCCGTTCCCGCCGCGTCGTTGCACTGCTGATCAACCTCGGCATGGGCAGGCGCGAGATCGCCTACCTGCTCGGCCTCTCGGACATCGCGATGCGCCAGCGCATCGCGGGCGTGCGCAAGGCCTTTGCCGACTTTGCCGGCGCCGCGGAAGCCGGTACCCATACGCCGTTTCCACCGGATGGTCTGGCGCGGCGCGCGCTCAAAGCATCGCTGCCGAAGCATGGAGAAAAGCGTTTCGCGGCGCGCGATCCCGACGGACTGCCGATTTTGTTTTCAACAGGCGGTCACGTTTCGCCCGGTCGCGGCAACTAGCGTTGTCGAACCCACAACCAAAGGAGAAAAAATGCGACCGAACATCGATGGAATCGCCATCATTCTGAACGCGCGCGACGTCGAGCAAACGGGACAATTCTACGAGAAGCACGTCGGAATCAAATTCGAGCGGAACGTCGAGGAGGATGGCTCGATCTGGCTGCTGGCCAAGATCGGCAAAGAGGTGGAGATGCTGGTCTTCCCCGGCGATCCAAAGCCGGGCAACACACCGATTATCACCTTCGGGCTTGCCGACGGCGGTATCGACACCGTGGTGGAATCGCTGGCCGCGTCCGGCGTCGAGATCGTCACGCCGGTGTCCGAAGCGCCCGGCGGCTGGAGCGCCGACTTTCGCGACCCCAACGGTCAGGTCATGTCGTTCTACCAGGACGGAGGCAAGCCGAAAAAGCTCGGCTAGACGGCGGCGCTAAAGCGCATCGGCGATGATCAGCAGCAACCCGCCGGCCAGCGTGATGTTGACCAGCGTCAGGTAGAGGTGCGGGTCACGCTCCTTGCCCTGGAACATGAAAAGGTTGTGATAAAGCACTGTCGCGAGAACCAGAAAAAGGATCAGCGCCAGCGACGACCAGACGGTCCAGATGCCAAGGATAAGCGCGAGGCCGCCGAAAAGCTGGACGGCGAAGCCGGCGGCCATCACAGGCACGGGCAGCCGCCATCCGTAGTTCGTGGTGGTCGCTGTCGTCTTGCGCTCCGCGAACGCCCAGAAATTGCGGACGCCGGCGATGAGGAAGAAGGCGCCGAAAATAACGCGCCCGATAATCATCAAACTTGCTGCCGACACGAAAAGCCTCCGGGTTGAGCCGGAGGCTGACTAGTTCATCACAGCAGGCTTTGAAACCCCCACCGTGGCGGAACCGCTAGTACACAACGCAGCGGCTCCGCCCGATCAGGAGGAACTACTCGGCGGCAACCTTCGGCGCCATCGGATTGTTCGGATGCGTGGTCCAGTTCGCGTAGACCGGCGACACGGGCGTCTTCGTGCGCTGGTCCATCACGCCGGCGGCGAGCGGCACCATGGTGATGCAGTTCTCCACCGGGCAGACATTGACGCAGAGATTGCAGCCGACGCACTCGTCTTCCATCACCTCGAAGTGTCGCTTGCCGTCGACCATCTGCGTGATCGCCTGGTGCGACGTGTCCTCGCAGGCGATGTGGCAGCGGCCGCACTTGATGCAGGCATCCTGATCGATGCGCGCCTTGGCGACGTAGTTCAGGTTGAGGAACTGCCAGTCGGTGACGTTCGGCGTCGCGCGGCCGATGATGTCGTCGAGCGAGCGGTGGCCCTTCTCGTCCATCCAGTCGGACAGGCCGGAGATCATCTCCTGCACGATCTTGAAGCCGTAGGTCATCGCCGCTGTACAGACCTGCACATTGCCTGAACCAAGCGCCAGGAATTCGGCCGCATCGCGCCAAGTGGTGATGCCGCCGATGCCGGAGATCGGCAGGCCGCGTGTTTCCGGATCGCGGGCGATCTCGGCCACCATGTTCATGGCGATCGGCTTCACGGCCGGACCGCAATAGCCGCCATGCGTGCCCTTGCCGTCGATCATCGGCTCCGGCGAGAAGGAGTCCAGATTGACGCCGGTGATCGAATTGATCGTGTTGATCAGCGACACGGCATCCGTGCCCCCGGCCTTCGCCGCACGCGCCGGCTTGCGGATGTCGGTGATATTCGGCGTCAGCTTGGTGATGACGGGCATGCGCGTGTATTGCTTGCACCAGCGCACGACCATCTCGATATATTCCGGCACCTGGCCGACCGCCGCACCCATGCCGCGTTCCGACATGCCGTGCGGACAGCCGAAATTGAGCTCGATGCCGTCGGCTCCAGTCTCCTCGACCAGCGGCAGGATCGCCTTCCAGCTTTTCTCCTCGCAGGGCACCATGATCGAGGCGATCAGCGCGCGGTCAGGCCAATTCATCTTGACCGTCTTCATCTCGCGAAGGTTGGTCTGGAGATCGCGGTCGGTAATGAGTTCGATGTTGTTCAGGCCGAGCAGCCGCCGGTCGGCGCCCCAGATCGCGCCGTAGCGCGGGCCGTTGACGTTGACGACGGGCGGACCTTCCTCGCCCAGCGTCTTCCAGACTACGCCGCCCCAGCCCGCCTTGAAGGCGCGCACGACGTTGTACTCCTTGTCGGTCGGCGGCGCCGACGCCAGCCAGAACGGATTGGGCGATTTGATGCCGACGAAATTATTGCGGATGTCTGCCATGCTCATGCCCTCCCGTTCGAGGTGAGAGACCGGTGAATGCTTTCCGCTGCGTCGCGGCCCGCGGCCACGGCAGCCACCGTCAGGTCTTCGCGCGCGTCGACGACACAGTCGCCGCCTGCCCAGACTTTTGGCAGCGACGTGCGGCCGTCGGCATCGACCTTGATGCGGCCGTTTTCCAGCGCAAGCGCCGGGCCTGAACCGTTCAGCGATGACGGCTCGAACGACTGGCCGATCGCCTTGAACACCTGGTCGGCCTGCAGCGTAACCGTCTGGCCGAGCCCGACCAGTCTGCCGTCGCGCATCTGCGTGTATTCGAGTTCGATCGCCGCCGTCTTGCCGGACTGCGCGACGACCTTTTTCGGCTGCATCCAGTGGCGGATGATGACGCCATGCTGGGTCGCCAGATCCTGCTCGAACTCCGACGCGTTCATGTGCTCCTTGCCGCGGCGATAGGCGATGGTCACCTCTTCCGCGCCAAGCAGCTTCGACTGGATCGCCGCGTCGATCGCGGTCATGCCGCCACCGATGACGACGACGCGCCGGCCGACTGGCAGTGCGCCAAGATCGGACGACTGGCGCAGCACCGAAATGAAGTCGACGGCATTGTCCACGCCTTGCGCTTCCTCACCTTCGGCGCGCAACGCATTGACGCCGGCAAGCCCCATGCCGAGGAAGACCGCGTCGTAGCTGGCTGTCAGGTCGGCAAGATGGACGTCGCGGCCAAGCGCGCGGCCGTTCTCGATTGTGATGCCGCCGATCGCGGTCACGTAGTCCACTTCGGCCTGGGCGAAATCGTCAACGCTCTTATAGGCGGCGATGCCATATTCGTTGAGGCCGCCGGACTTTTCCTTCGCCTCGAAGATCGTCACGTCATGGCCGTAGCGGGCCAGCCGATGCGCGGCGGCAAGGCCGGCGGGACCTGCGCCGACGACGGCGATCTTTCTGCCGGTCGCAGCGGCGCGCGTGTAAAACTGCTTCTCCTGCTGCATTGCCGTGTCAGTGGCGTAGCGTTGCAGCCGGCCGATCTGCACCGGCTTGCCTTCGGCAACTTCGCGCACGCACACCTCTTCGCAGAGCGTTTCGGTTGGGCAGACGCGCGCGCACATGCCGCCCAGAATGTTCTGGTCGAAGATCGTTTTCGCGGAGCCGATCGGATTGTTGGTCGCGATCTGGCGAATGAACAGCGGGATGTCGATCGACGTCGGGCATGCCTGCATGCACGGCGCGTCGTAACAGAAGTAGCAGCGGTCGGCCTCGACAAGCGCCTCGTGATGGTCGAGCGGCGGGTGGAGATCCGTAAAGTTCTCAGCGTATTCGGCGGGCGACAGCCGGCCTGCGGCGATCCCCTCCTTCAACTGGCCTTCAGCCATACCGGAGTTCCCTATTATGTTTTGCGAAAAAAGCTAACACAGTTTGATTTTTTATCAATCGGTCAAATTTTCGCCTAAGCCATTGATCTGGCTCACTTAAAACTGGACCATAATAGTCAAGTTTACGCCACGAGAGCCTTCGACAGATTCCGCCCGCGCCAAACCTTCGAATTGCGCGGATCGTAGAAGCGCCTCGTTAACCACCCGACCGCGACATCAGTGGATATTAACCGTGCGGAAATCGCGCGCGATCAACCTAAGGGCGAGGTTGGCTGAGACCGTTGTCGACGGCCGCCTGGGTCATGAGGGGACGATCAGCCGTGCTGGACAATGGAACCGTCGGTGCAACCGCGCCGGCCTACGCCGTAAGAGCGCTTGGGCATGTTTTGTCATGTCGCGGCTCGGAAGCGCGTATCGGGCTGCCGGCGCCTGGCCCGCTCGCCGAACAGCGCGCCACGGTCGGCAAGTTCGTTTCCATTCAAAGCGGCTCGGGCCTGCTGGTCGGCATCATCACCGAAGTAACGGCAATGCCGACCGACCATCGCGATCACAGCGCGATTGCCCGTGTCGACCTGATGGGTGAAATCTTCCGCGATTCGCTCGGCGTTTCGCGCTTCCAGCGCGGCGTTCGCGATTATCCGGCGATCGGCGACACCGTCAACGTCATCGGCCGCCAGGAGTTGAAGCTGATCTATGCCTCGCTCGGCAACAAATCGATCAACATCGGCAATCTGCATCAGGACCAGACCGTCCCCGCCTATATCGATGTCGACGATCTGCTCAACAAGCATTTCGCCGTCCTTGGCTCGACCGGCGTCGGCAAATCGAGCGGTGTCGCGGTCATCCTCGGCGAGATTCTGCGCGCCCGGCCGAACGTGCGCGTGCTGCTGCTCGACGTCCACAACGAATATGGCCGCAGTTTTGGCAAGGACGCCGCCGTCGTTGGCTCGAAGGAACTCAAGCTGCCGTTCTGGCTCTTGAACTTCGAGGAAATCACAGACGTCATTTTTGGCGGCAAGCCGTCCATCCCGGAAGAGGTCGAAATCCTCGCCGAACTGATCCCGATCGCCCGCGGCATGTATTCCGGTTACAAGGTCGCGGCGGAGCGGCCTGGCATCGTGCGCAAGACACCGAAAGGGCACGGTTTCTCGGTCGACACGCCCTCCCCTTACCTGATCCAGGACCTCGTCAACCTCATCGACGAGCGCATGGGCAAGCTGGAGAACCGCTCCAGCCGCATGGTCCACAACCGTCTGATGATGCGCATCGAGGGGATCACCACCGACCCACGTTACGCCTTCATGTTCGAGAACGCCAATGTCGGCGGCGACACAATGGCCGCGGTGCTCACCCAGCTTTTCCGGCTGGAATCGGAAAGCCGCGGCATCACCGTGCTGAAACTCGCCAGCCTTCCCGGCGAAGTGGTCGACGCAGTGGTCTGCGTCGTCGCCCGTCTCGCCTTCGAGTTCGGCCTCTGGAGCGACGGCGCCATGCCGCTGCTGATCGCCTGCGAGGAGGCGCATCGTTACGCCGCCAAGGATCACTCCGTTGGTTTCGCGCCCGCACGCCGCGCTCTCTCGCGCATCGCCAAGGAGGGCCGCAAATACGGCGTCCATCTCGGCCTGGTGACGCAGCGCCCCGCCGAACTCGATCCGACGATCATTTCCCAGTGCAGCACGCTCTTCATCATGCGCATGGCGAATGATGAGGACCAGTTGCTGCTGCGCTCCGCCGTTTCGGACGCCGCCGCCAACCTGCTGTCGTTCGTGCCGTCGCTCGGCACCGGCGAAGTGGTCGGTATCGGCGAAGGCATGCCGATGGCGGCACGCTTTTCGTTCCGCACGCTGCCGCAGGACATGCTGCCCGTCAGCGACACCGGCGACAGCGTCGAGCCGTCCGCCGACGATCGCGCGGCGCTGATCAAACGCACGATCGACCGCTGGCGGCGCGCCACGATGAGCCAAACGCGGCAGTCCGAGCAAGACACGGAGGTCGCGCCAGCCGCGATCGAGGAAGGCGGACAGGATGCCTTGCGGCGCGCCTTGCAGACGCTCGCCAGCGAGCGCAGCCCCGCCAGCAAGCCGCTGTTCGGCGTTGAGCGAACGAACATCCAGCGCGGCTCCTGAGACCCTGACGGATGACCGGCCCCTACATCCAGAAACCAGTACAGCCCGGGAGCGATCCCGACGAAGCCACGCTGCTGGAGCGTGTGCTCGCCGCGGCGCCGTTTCGGGTCGAAGTATCGTCGGAGGCCGGCGCGACGCTTTTCGACAGCGGCGCCGGCAGCAGGTCCCTGACGGGAGAACACGTCCTCACGCGACGGTTCGTCGTCTCCGAGGGCGGCGCGACATACACGCTCGCGCTTTCGCTAGACGAGACCGAACAGCAGGAGCGCGAACAGGATCTGATCCGGCGCGCCTATTTCGACGAGCTCACCGGCCTGCCGAACCGCACGGTCATCGAGCGCAGCGCCAACGCACTGATCGCCAGCCGCGCGCCGCAATTCGCCATGGCCTTCATCGACCTCGACGGCTTCAAGCACGTCAACGACTATTACGGCCACGACGCCGGCGACCAGTTGCTCGCCAAGCTCGCCGAGCGTCTCGGCGCCATGCTGCGCAAGTCCGACATGCTGGCGCGTCTCAGCGGCGACGAGTTCGCGCTACTGCTCTCGCCGGTCGAAAGCATGGAAGCCCTTGCCGAAGACATCAGGACAATCTCCGAGCGGATCAAGGAGCCGTTTTTCATCGACGGCCATGAGGTCTTCACCTCGGCCTCGATCGGCATCAGCCTCTATCCGGCGCACGGCTCGAGTTATGAAGTGCTTCGCGCCAATGCCGACCAGGCCATGTATCGCGGCAAGAACAACACCAAGGGCGCGATCTGCTTCTACGAGGATTCGATCGAACGCGCGGTGACGGCGAGGAACAAGCTTGAACAGCGGCTGCGGCTTGCCATCCGCGATCGCCGCGTCTGCTGCGCCTACCAGCCCAAGGTCGATCTGCGCACCGGCGCGATCTCCGGCATCGAAGTGCTGATGCGCTGGATCGACGAGGACGGCGCCATCCAGCCGCCCGGTGAATTCCTGAGCCTCGCCACCGAGCTCGGCCTGATGGACGATCTGACCCACTTCATTCTCAACGAAACCGTGTCGTCCGTCGATCTGATCAACGATGCCTTCGGCCGCGACTGTTCGATCAGCATCAACGTGGCGGCCAAGCAGGCCGGCGACCGCAGATTCATGCGCTCGCTGGTCGATGCCGTCGACGCAACCGGCTTTGCCAAACGCTTCATGCTGGAGCTCACCGAAGAAGCCTTCATCGCAAAAAGCGAATTCCAGGATACGATCGTTCCGATGATCCGCGAGGCGGGCGCGCGCGTCTCCATCGACGATTTCGGCATCGGCTATTCGTCGCTGTCAGCGCTTGCCGATATCACCGCCGACGAGGTGAAGGTCGATCGCGCCTTCATCACCGAGGTTCACCGCCGGCCGCGCAGCCAGAGCATCCTGAAGGCGATCGAGGCGCTTGGCTTTTCACTCGGCATGAACATCGTCGTTGAAGGCGTCGAGACATTCGAGGAAGTCGCCTATCTGCAGGCGGCCACCCGTATCCATTATGCGCAGGGCCATTATTTCTCGCGGCCGATGCTGCTCGGCGATGTCGAGAAGCGCCTTGCCCCGGAAACTTCGCTGCGCCCGTCGTCGCCGGCGCGCGACGCGCAATCCGGACGCTCTTTGCCGCGCTACGCGCGGTCGTAGGCCATCGCTGCTACAGGCTCTCGTAGATCGCGGCGGCGGTTTCGTAGTCGTAGCGAATGGGCACTGGCGTTTCGGGCGTCCAGCCCTCGACGATTTCGCCTGACATCAGGCTGCACGCGGCCGCTGTGTCGACCACCGCGCCGCCGTAGAGCCGGTTGGCGAGGTTCAGGATGCCGATCTGGTGCATCGCGACCGAGCCGCTGCCGCACGCGTCCTTGACGAGAACGACGCGGAAATCGCGCTTCAGCGCATCCTTCACCGACGCATCGATGCACGCCTCGGTCCACACGCCACATACGACCAGCCATTCGATGCCGCGCTGTTTCAAATCTTCGCCAAAACCGGCGCCGAACGCGCTCGCTTCGGTCTTGATGATCAGCGGCTCGTTTTCAAGCGGTGCGACCTCGGGACAGATCGTCGAGTTCGGATCGTCCTTGTCCGAGAACGCGGACTTGCCATCGGCTGTCCGAGGATGGTGCTTGCGCGTCGTGCCGGCGCCCACGTCAACGATGTAGGCAAAATGATAGATCGGGAAGCCGGCCGCTCGGGCGGCAGTCTGCAGGCGAGCAACGTTCGCAAGCGTCGCATCGAAATCCACGGCCAGAACGCGCTGATCGCGCCGGTGTTCTTCCTGCATGTCGATGCAGACGAGCGCGGCGAGCGAGGGTTGGAACTCTACGATCTGTCTCATGCGCGATCAGTAGGATTGCGCGGAAGACGCGGCTATCGGAATAGCGACCAGAGCGGCGCCTTCCCGCCTCCATTTCTGGTCCGCACTAGAGCGCGGATACGATGTCGGTCTTGGAAAAGTCCTCGCCTTTGAAGAGCAGCGGAACGCCATGCTTCTTGGCGTAGGCATAGGAAAAACAGTCGCCAAAGTTCAGCTGCGCAGGATGACCAGTCCCCTTGCCATAGCGCCGGTAGGCCGTCGTCGCTTCTTCATAAATATCGGCATGCACCGATACGACCTCTATTTCGGCATTCTCGCAGAAACGCGTGACGAGACCCGGAGCAGCATCGCGGTTGGTCAGTTTCCGGCTAAGCGATATCGCAGCTTCAACCTTGCCTACGACTAGGACGACTTTGCTCTTCACGGAGGCGATACGGTCGCGGAAAATCTGCGCGTCTGGCTCCTCCTTGAGAACTGCGAGGATCGCGGACGGTTCGACCAGCATCAATTTTCCTCACCCCACATTTCATCCATGAAGGCCTTATCGCCTTCCTCGAATCCTTCAGTCCGCATGCTGCGGATTTTGGCGAGGATCGGCTCGATCTTCCGGCCCAGTGCCTCACCTGCAGACTGCTCTTGGGCGCTCGCCTCCTGAATTGCCGTCCTGATCGCCGCGGTAATCCCAAGCCCGCGTCGTTTGGCGAAATCTCGCACAAGCCAGTCGGTTTCTTCATCCTGTACATGTATTGCCATTTCTGTATATCACCACAAGTTGTAAAATACAATCGCATGTGTCCATGCAACCGTGTACATCTCACAATTGTAGCATGTAGAAATACAGAACACAAGGAGAACGAGGTTTACCCGCGCATCCGCTCGAAATTCGCGTCGAACAGCGCGGTCGGCTGCGGTCGCGCCGCGTAGCGTTTGCCGAGCAGCTCGATCTCGAACCCGTCCGGCGCGTCGGCGATGTCCTTCGGCACATAGCCCAGCGCCATCGACGCCTTGGAGTTGTGCGCATAACCGCCCGAGGTCACCCAGCCGCACACCTTGCCCTCGTGCCAGATCGCCTCGTCGCCGATGACGTCCGCATCGAGCGTGTCGACGATGAACGTGCGCAGGCGCAGCTTGCCCCCCTCCTTGCGCTCTGCCGCCGCGCCCTTCTTGCCGATGAAGTCGGCGTCCTTGCTGTAGGCGACGAAACGGTCGAGGCCGGCTTCGAGCGGCCCGTAGATCGGCCGGTATTCGCGCGCCCACGACCCGTAGCTCTTTTCGAGTCTGAGCGCATTCAGCGCACGGCTGCCGAACTGGCCAAGCCCGAGCAACTCACCGGCCTTGGTCAGCGCCAGATAGACGGCGCGCTGATATTCCGGCGCCATCCACAGTTCGTAGCCGAGGTCGCCGGTGTAGCTGACGCGGCCGACGATGCAGGGCGCCATGCCGATGTCGATGCGCTTCACCGCCATGAACGGGAACGCCGCGTTCGAGACATCCGTGCGCGTCACCGCTTCAAGCAGCTTGCGCGCGTTCGGCCCGGCGATGGCCAGACCGGTCATACCGGTGCCTAGCGCCTCGACCTTGACCGAACCGTCCGCCGGGAGCTGCTGCTCGAACCAGCGCGTGTGATACTGCTCGGCAATGCCGGAGCCGACGATGAACCACTCCGCGCCGGAACCGGACAGCTCGCCAGTGACTGGATTGCGTGGCATGCCCATATTGGCGAGCGTAAAGTCGCCGATCAGCCGGCCATCTTCCTTCAGCATCGGGGCCAGCGTCATGCGCCCTTCCTTGGGCAGCTTGCAGGCGAGCACGCGGTCGAGCCAGGCAGCAGCCCCCTCGCCCGTCACGTGGTATTTGGCGAAATTCGACGTCTCGATGAGACCGACCGTCTCGCGCACCGTCTTCACCTCGTTGGCGACATGCACGAAGTCGGTCGAGCGCCGCCAGGAGAACTCGTCCTTCTCGCCCTTCGGCGCGAACCAGAGCGGCACCTCCAGCCCGTAGGACACGCCGAACTGCGCGCCTTTCGCGGCGAGCAGATCGTAGATCGGCGTGGTCTTCAGCGGCCGGCCGGCCGGCAGTTCCTCATTCGGGAAGCGGATCGAGAAGCGGCGCGAATAGTTCTCGCGCACCTTAGCGTTGGTGTAGGCCATCGACGCCCAGTCGCCATAACGCGACACGTCCATCGCCCAGATATCGAAGCCGGGATCGCCATTGATGATCCAATTGGCGAGCGCCAGCCCGACGCCACCGCCCTGGCTGAAGCCGGCCATCACGCCGCAGGCCGTCCAGAAGCCCGGCAGGCCGCGCACCGGACCGACGAGCGGATTGCCGTCCGGCGCGAAGGTGAAGGGGCCGTTGATGATCTGCTTGATGCCGGTCTTCTGGAATGCTGGGAAATGCCGGAAGCCGACTTCCAGTGACGGCGCGATGCGCTCGATGTCCGGCTCCAGCAGCTCATGGCCGAAGTTCCACGGCGTCGAAAACTCCGACCACGGCTTGTTGGCCTTCTCATAGGTGCCCATCAGCATGCCGCCGCGCTCCTGGCGCAGATACAGCTCGCCGTCGAAATCGACGGCATGGATGACCTCCTTGCCGGTGATGCGGTTCGCCTCCGCAACCTCGGGCATATCCTCGGTGATCAGGTACATGTGCTCCATGGCGAGCACGGGCAGCTCCAGCCCGACCATGCGGCCGACCTCGCGCGCCCACAGGCCGCCGGCATTCACTACATGCTGCGCGATCACGTTGCCCTTGTTGGTGACCACCTGCCACGCGCCGTCCGGCAGGCGCTTGATGTCCTCGACCTTGGTGAAACGATGGACTTCAGCGCCAAGCTTACGCGCCGCCTTGGCGTAGGCGTGCGTGACACCCGACGGGTCGAGGTGGCCATCCTCGGAGTTGCGCACCGCGCCGACGAACTGTTTCGGATCGATCAGCGGCATCAGCCGATGCGCTTCTTGCGCCGAGATTTCCTCAAGGTCGAGGCCGAGATACCGGCCCTTGGAGACCACGCCGCGCAACCAGTCCATGCGCGCCTCGGTGGCCGCCAGCAACACGCCGCCGGTGATGTGCACGCCTGTCGCCTGGCCCGACAGCTCCTCGATCTCCTTGTAGAGCTCGATCGTATATTTCTGCAGCTTGGCGACGTTTGGGTCGCCATTGATCGTGTGCATGCCGCCGGCGGCGTGCCACGTCGAACCGGAGGTCAGTTCGTCACGCTCGAGCAGTATTGAGTCGGTCTTGCCGAACTTCGCCAGATGATAGAGGACGGAACATCCGACCACGCCACCGCCAATAACCACGATCTCAGCATGCGATTTCATATTTCGAATCTCGTTCAATGGGTTGGACGGTTTTTCGGAGTCTGGATGTGAAGCTGTGCGAGTTGCGCACCTCCCCTTGTGGGGAGGTCGCCGCGCAGCTGCGGGTGGGGGTGTCTATCTCGCGACCCCCACCCCGCTCAGCTTCGCTGATCGACCCTCCCCACAAGGGGGAGGGTAAAGGCGCGACATCACTCACGGCTCGCCCGCTCCGATCTCTTCGCGGCGCTTGATACGGTAAGCCTCCAGAGCCTCGCGGATCGCCGGATCCATCGGCGGCTCGACATATTCTTCCAGCGCCTTTTTCCACATACGCGTCGCGCGCTGCGTGGCGTCCAGCCCGCCCGCTTCCTGCCAAGCCTCGTAGTTCTGCCAGTTGGACAGCAGCGGCTGGTAGAAGGCGGTGGAGTATCGCTCCAGCGTATGCGGCTCGCCGAAGAAATGACCGCCGGTCGGCACGCGACCCAGCGCATCGAGCGCCAGCTCGCCCTCATTCACCTCGATCGGCTTCAGGAACTCGATCATGTGCTGGATCAGTTCGACGTCGATGATGAATTTCTCATAGGACGCCGTCAGCCCGCCTTCCTGCCAGCCGGCCGCGTGATAGACGAGGTTGCCATGGCCGAGCACCGCGCCCCAAAGCGCCATCATCGTCTCATAGGCGCCTTGCGCATCCGCCGCGTTCGATGCCGAGCCCGGCGTCGTGCGGTAGGGCAGATTGTAGCGCCGTGCGAGCTGGCCGGACGCGACGTTCGCCTTCGTGTTCTCCGGCGTGCCGAAGGCCGGCGCGCCTGAGCGCATGTCGACGTTGGAGGTGAACGCGCCGTACATCACCGGCGCGCCCGGCCGCACGAGCTGGGTGAGTGTGATGCCAAACAGCGCCTCGGCGTTCTGCTGCGCCAGCGCGCCGGCAAGCGTCACCGGGCTCATCGCGCCCATCAACGTGAACGGCGTGATGCAGCTCGACTGGCCATATTCGGCCATCGTCATCAGGCCATCGGCCATCATGTCGTCGAAACGGCGGGGACTGTTGACCGAAATGATCGTGGTCACCGCCGGATCGTCGCGCATCTCGTCGAGCGCCATCCCGCGCGCGATTGCCATCATCGAAATGCCGTCGAGCGCCCTGCCCCGGCCGATCGCCGAGACATGGAAGGATTTGTCGGTCAGGGTCAGATTGGCGAAATAGGTGTCGAGATGCCGCGAATTGGCCGGCAGCTCTATCGGCGCGCAGACCTGGTTGCCGATCATGGTGATGCAGTTGAAATGCTGCGCCAGCCGCACGAGGTCCTGATAGTCGGCGTAGTTGCCGGCACGGCGGCCACGCTCCATGTCGTGGACGTTGGGCGGCCCGGCGACCAGCGTGAAATTGATGTTGTTCCCGCCGAGCGGCACGCCTCGCTCCGCATTGCGCGGCGTCAGCGTGTAGGATGGTTGTGTGGTCGCGAGCGCCTTGGCGACAAGGCCGCGGTCGAGCTTCACCGTCTGCGTCGCAAAGTCGACATCCGCGCCGGCCTTGGCGAACAGGTCGAGCCCGCGCGGGCTCATCAGCTCGATGCCGAAATTCTCCAGGATGTGCAGCGACGCTTCGTGGATCGCCTCGACCTGATCCGCCGACAGAAGCTGCATCGGCGGATAGGGATTGCGAACCGAGCGCGCACTTAGCTGCGGGATGGCCGAATGGCCCTTCTGCGACCGGTCTGCGGACCGGCGGCGGCGGTCGCTCATTGTGCGGCCTCCCGGAATTGCGCCGCCGGAGGCCGGCCGATCAGCGTCAGCAGCGGCTCGACCGACCCTTTCTGCTCGATACCTGCAATGAAACGGTCGATCTCGCCGGCACGTTCGCCGACGCCGCCCGCCTCCATCAGCGAGCGGAATTTCGCCGAAAGCTCGTCCTCGGATAACGGATTTTCGGCACTGCCACGCGCCACGGATGGCTCTGACTTCAGTACCCGCCCATCGTGCAGCGCAATCTCAACCTCGGCCCAGCGCTCCGCCGGGAACAACTTCGAGTAGCGCGGGTCGTCAATCAGTTCGACCGAGCGCGACAGGCGAAGCACGGTCTCGTCCCGCAGGATCGGGCCGTCGATCTCGTCCGGCCCGAGTTTCCCCTTGGCGAGGAACGCCGCCAGCGGGAACGGCGTGCTGTATTGCGCCGCATCCGTGTCACGCGGTTCGGCGACATGCAGTTTGTACGCCGCATTGAACGTGCGCACTTTGACGCCGGTGATGTCCTGAGCCTCGAACGCGTGACCGCGTTTCAGCGACGCGGCAGCTTCCACAGCCGGCTGCGCCCAGCGGCACACCGGATACGGCTTCATGTACTGCTCCAGCATGCGCCAGCGCGTGCCGAGATCGCTCCACAACGCGCTGTGGCGGGTTTCGGTCAGCGTCGCGGCCGGCGCGCCGGTAAATCCTTCGCGCGCCAGATAAGCGGCCGTGACGCCGACCATCGCGCCCCAGCCGGACCCGTCCTTGATCATGGTCGGAAATTCGATGCAGCGCATCATCGGGCTGCGCGGTCCATTGTACTCGGCGATGCCGAGCGCCTCATGCGTGGTCGCCGCGTCGAATCCTAGCGTCCGCGCGCCCATCGCCGCGGCGGCAATCGCCACCCACGCACCGGACGTGTGGTATTCGGCAGCGCTCGCGTGCAGTGCGATGCCGGCGCGGATGGCGATCTCGTAGCCCACGATCAGCGAGACAAGCGCCTCCTCGCCCGAAACCGCCGCGCCGTTACCTGCGAACGCCACCAGCGCCGCGAACGTGCCGCAGCCGGCATGGCCCTTGGTCAGCGGATGACCGTCGTGCGCGTCGAAACCGTCGATGGTGGTCGAGTTGGCGAGCGCCGAACCAGCGGGGCTGGCCTTGCGTCCGTCGAACAGGAACAGCGCGTCCTGTCCGCCGAACTGCGCGGCCGCAACGGAGCGCGTGATGCGGCTCGCCGGGAGCTTCGTGCCGGCCGCCGCCACACCGATCAGGTCGCGCAGTGATTGCTTGGCGCTCGTCACGACCTCTGGCGGCACATCGCCAAGCTGAAGCGTGCTGATGAAGTCCGTGATCGTGTCGGTCATCGCGCCGGATTTCCGTTTGCCCGGCAATAAAACCGGTTCGTCAATCCTTCGCTGATGGGCGCGCAGCGGCTATCAGAAAACCGCCAATGCCGGGCGTGATTTTAGAAGGGGCGGCATTTCTGACATCCGCCTAAAAGAAAGCCGACCTTCAAGGTCGGTTTTCTTTTAGGTCCGTGGCGACCACGCGCCTGGCTTGTCTTTGCTGCGGCTCAGTCTTCCGGCTTGCCGTCAGGCCCCATTGGCGGGCGTTTGGCGAAGGGAGACGGCGCGCCGGCGTCGTCGGACTGGCTCCCCCAGCCGACGGGCGTGGATTTCGCCTTCGGCTTGCGCGCCGCGCCCTCGCTGCGGCCGAGCTTGGCCGCGCCATCGGCTTCTTCCTGGGCATCGGCGTCGTCGAACTGGTCGGCGGTCCCCCGCTTGTCACGCAGCCGACGCGGTGACGGCGCGGCAAAGCCCGGACCCGCGCCGGGCGGCGTGCCATCCGCCTCGATGTCGTCGTCGCGTTTTTTGGCGTCGAAGCTGATCACCGGCTCCATCGTCGCCAGCACATCGTCGGTCAGCCAGCAGAGACTCTGGTGGCCATTCCCGAGGTTCTTCAGCGGCGGCAATTCGGTCTCGCACTTGTTGCCCGGCACGAACTTCTTCCAACGGCAGCGCGTCTGGAACGGGCAGCCCGGCGGCGGGTTCATCGCCGAGGGAATATCGCCCTCGAGCACGATATGCTTCTTGACCACGCTCGTATCGGCGATCGGGATCGCCGACAGCAGCGCCTCCGTGTAGGGGTGATAGGGCGGCGAGAAAATCTGGTCGGTCGTGCCCTGCTCGACGATATGGCCGAGATACATGACCACGACGCGGTCGGCGATGTAGCGCACCACCGACAGATCGTGGCTGATGAACAGCATCGTCGTCTTGTTCTTGCGCTGGATATCCATCAGCAGCTCGGTGACGGCGGCCTGCACCGACACGTCGAGCGCCGACACCGGCTCGTCCGCCACCACGACCTTGGCCGTGCCGGCAAAGGCGCGCGCCACGCCGATGCGCTGTTTCTGGCCGCCGGAAAGCTGACGCGGCATGCGGTTCTCGAAGGCGCGCGGCAGCTTCACCAGGTCGAGAAGCTCATACATGCGCTGCTTGCGCTCGGCGACGTTCTTGCCGATGCCGAACTTTTCCAACGTGCGGATGATCTGCGAGCCGACCGAATGGCTGGGGTTCAGCGTGTCGAACGGGTTCTGGAACACCATCTGGATCGATGAGATGGTTTCGGTCTCGCGCGCGTCGATGCTCGTCGACTGGATCGGCTTGTTGCCGAGCGTGACCGTGCCCGAACTTGCCGTTTCGAGGCCGAGCAGCACCTTTGCAAGCGTCGATTTTCCGCAGCCGGATTCGCCGACGATGGCCACCGTCTCGCTCTCGCGCGCCTCGAAGCTGATCGCTTCGTTGGCCTTGACGGTGCGGCTTTCCGCGCCGCCAAAGATCGCGTTGGCGGCGACCTTGTAGTACTTCTTGAGATTGTCGATCTTCAGCACCGGCGCGCCGGGCGTCACCGCTTCCTTGGCGGTCTTGGCGCCGGGCGGCATCGCGTTCCAGTCGATCTCGTTGAAGCGCACGCAGCGGCTGAAATGCCCTTCATGCCCTTTCACCTCGATCATCGGGATCTCGTCGGCGTTACAGAGCCCCTCGACGAAATGGTGGCAGCGCGGCCCGAAATTGCAGCCCTTTGGCCGCTCCTGCGGCAGCGGCAACTGTCCGGGGATGGCGACCAGCGGGCGCGAATTCTTGTCGGCGCCTGGCAGCGGGATTGAGCGGAACAGCCCCTGCGTATAGGGGTGGCGCATATGGTCGAAGACGTCTTCGATCTTGCCGGTTTCGACCGCCTCGCCCGAATACATCACCGTGATCTTGTCGCAGGTCTCGAGGATCAGCCCGAGATTGTGCGATACGAAGATCATCGAGGTGCCGAACTTCTCGCCGAGCCCTCGTACGAGCTCGACGATGCCTGCTTCCACGGTGACGTCGAGCGCAGTGGTCGGCTCGTCGAGCAAGAGCAGCGCTGGCTTTGACAGCAGCGCCATGGCGATGACGATGCGCTGCTGCTGGCCGCCGGAAAGCTGGTGCGGGTAGGAGCGCAGCATACGCTCGGGATCGGGCAGCTTGACCGCGCGCACCATCTCGAGCGCGCGATTGTAGGCCTCTTCCTTCGACACCTTGTCGTGCAGGATCGGCACTTCCATCAACTGCTGGCCGATCTTCATCGCAGGGTTCAGGCTGGCCATCGGCTCCTGATAGATCATGGCGATCTCGTTGCCACGGATGGAGCGCAGCTCCTCGTCGGACATCTCCCCCATGTCCCTGCCCTTGAACCTGATCTTGCCGCCGACGATTTTGCCGACGTTGGAGAGGTCCCGCATGATGCCGAGCGACACGGTGGACTTGCCGCAGCCGGACTCGCCAACGATGCCCATCGCTTCGCCGGGCATGACTTGGACGGAGAAGTCCATCACGGCGGGAATCTCGCCCCGCTTTGTGAAGAACGAGATGTAGAGGTTCTCGATATCGATGATCGGCTGGGCGGATGCGGTGTTCGTGGCTTTGACGGCTTCGTTCATCGCAGGAACCCTCAATCTTTCATCGATTGTTCGCGGAGCGCGTCGGCCAGGAGATTGAGGCCGAGCACGAAGGACATGAGGGCGATCGTCGGCGGCAGCGCCGGGTGGATGAACGACCTGAGCAGGCGGCTGGCGTCCTTGATCGCGGTGCCCCAGTCAGGGCTTTCCGGTGCGAGGCCGAGGCCGAAATAGCCCAGCGTGCCGAGCAGGATCGTCGTGTAGCCAATGCGCAGGCACGCATCGACGATCAGCGGGCCGCGCGCGTTGGGAAGGATTTCCCAGAGCATGATGTACCACGGCGTCTCGCCGCGGGTCTGCGCCGCCGCCACATAATCGCGCGTCTTGATGTCCATCGCCAGGCCGCGAACGATGCGGAACACGCCGGGCGACGAGGCAAACACCACTGCCACGAAGATGTTCAACTGGTTGGGATCGATCGACACGATGCCGAGCGGATCGGCATCGAACACGAGGCCGACATAGATCCAGCCGCCGATCAGGATGGTCAGCGCGAGATAGATGTAGAGCCGCTCCGGCCGCGTCTTGAACCGCGTGTAGAACAGCGCGACGAAGAAGATGATCGGGAACAGGAAGAATACGCCGGCGAGTCCGTAGGGGATCGGCGTGTCCATGATGCCCGGCGTCACCAGCAGGTAGAAGAGCAGGATCACCGGGAACGCCAGCACGAGATTGGCGAGGAAGGACAACACGCTGTCGATGCGCCCGCCATAATAGCCGGCGGGCAGGCCGAGCGTGATGCCGACCATGATCGCGAAGGCGGTCGCGGCCGGTGCGATGATCAGCACGATCTGACTGCCGAACACCATGCGGCTGAAGATGTCGCGCGCCAGCTTGTCGCCGCCGAGCAGATAAATCTTGCCCGACGCAGGCTCGATTGCACCGGGCAGCGCGTCCTTCATGATCGGCACCTGGCCGAGCGGATCGAAAGGCGAGATCGTCGACGAGAAGATCGCGGTGAACAGCCAGAAGAAGCAGATCGTGACGCCGGCGATGCCGACGCCGGAGTTGAACAGCTCACCGTAGAGGCCGAGCCGCTTCTTGTAGAAGACGCTGGCGCCAAGCACGATCGCCAGCGCCAGCCACACCGGCCAGAAGCGCGCCAGGATGCCCAGGAAAACCTGGAAACCGGAAATGTATTCGAGTTGCATCCCCGATTCCCCTTACTGCACCCGAATGCGTGGATTGAGATAGGCGTAGCCTATGTCGGAGATGAGCTGCGTGATCAGAACAACGAAGACCGACACCAGCGAGCAGCCGAGCAGAAGGTCGATGTCGTTGTTGCCCGCAGCCTCGACCAGCGTGTAGCCAAAGCCCTGGTAACGGAACATCGTCTCGACGATGACGACGCCGGTCAGCAGCCAGGGGAATTGCAGCATGATGACCGTGAACGGCGCGATCAGCGCGTTGCGCAGCGCATGCTTGATGACGACAGCACGGAAGCTGAGGCCCTTGAGCCGCGCGGTGCGGATATATTGCTGCGTCATCACCTCGACCATCGAGGCGCGCGTCATGCGGGCGATGTAGCCGATGCCGTAGATCGCCATCGTCATCACCGGCAGGGTGAAATTGTAGAAGGTGATGCCCTGCCCCGTGGCCGACGCGGCCGAGCCGTTCAGCCAGCCGAGCCATGATGCGAAGATAACGGTGAAGATGACGCCCGACACGTATTCCGGCGTCGCCGTTGTGGTGATCGACGCCACCGAAAGACTTCGGTCCGTTCGCGATCCCTCGCGCATGCCGGCAAGGATGCCGATCAGCAGCGAGATGGGCACCATCGTCACCATCACCCAGAACATCAGCAGGCCGGTGGCGCCGAGCGCCGGGAACAGTTTCGCCGAGACCGTCGTCTTGAACTTGGTCGAGCAGCCGAAATTGCCTTGCAGGATGCCGCCGTAATGCGGTTCCGCCGGCTCGTTGCAATAGGCGAAGCGCGGCGTGACCTTGCCGGTCGCGGGGTCGGTATAGGGCTGCTTCTGAACGACGCCGAGCCAGCGGCCGTAACGGATGAAGAAATTGTCGCGGTAGCCGTTCTTCACCAGCCACTGTTCGATGTGCTCGTCGGACGAGCGCATGTCGAGCTGGCTGATCGACAGTTTCCTGAGGTTCGGCTCAAGATTGACCATGTAGAAAACTACGATGGTCAGGCACAGCATCGTCAGCACCATGGTGCCGAGACGCCGCAGAATGAATGCAAGCATGGTCGCCCCCCTGCCGGACGGGTTGGGGTCAGAAGCGCTCAGTCTTCAATTCGAGTTGGGGAGGGGTTTGCCCCTCCCCAGGAGTGGAGGCGGTCAAGCTTCGCCGAGCCAGACCTTGCCGAAATCGTGCTCGAAGGTGGGATGCATGGCGTGGTTTTTCACCTGCGGCATCGAGTGATTGTAGAGCTTGCGCCAGTACGGCTGGATGATGATGCCGGAGCTCTGGATGATCTCCTCGATGTCCTTCATCACCACCTTGCGCTTCTCGGCATCGGCGACGCCAAGCGCCTCGTTGACCTTCTGGTCGAACTCCGGATTGGCGTAGCCGCTCTCATTCCAGGCTTCGCCCGAGCGGTAGGCGATGGCGATGACCTGGATGCCCAGCGGACGCATGTTCCAGTTGGTTTCCGAGAACGGGTACTTGGTCCAGTCGTTCCAGAAGGTCGAGCTCGGCAGCACCGTGCGCTTCACCTTGATGCCGGCCTCGCGCAGCTGCGCGGCGATCGCGTCGGTGGGGTTCTTGTGGTAGTCCTCGTCGTTGCTGATCAGCTCGTGCTCGAAATCGGCCACGCCGGCTTCCTTCAGCATTTCCATGGCCTTGGCCGGATCGCGCTTGATCTTGGGCAGCTCCACATATTCCGGATGGATCGGGCAGACGTGGTGGTTTTCACCCACCGTACCGGCATTGCCGTATCCGAGCTGCAGCACCGTCTCGTTGTCGACGGCGAGGCAGAGTGCCTGACGGACCTTCTGGTCGTCATACGGCTTGTTATTGACGTTGAAGCGCGACACGACGGTGGCCGAGGTCACCACTTCCGAAACCGGGGCGCCGACGCCTTCGAGGATCCTGACATAGTCGGCGGTCGTCTCGTGGTTGCAATGCACCTCGCCGGACTCGAAGGCTGCGACCGTCGCTGCCGGATCGGTGCCGTAGTCGATGAACTCGACGCCATCGAGATAGACGTCGCCCTGCCACCACTTGCCAGTCGTGCGGCGCTTGTAGACGACCTTCTGGCCGACGTCGTACGAGACGAGTTCGAACGGGCCGGTGCCGATCGGGCAGTCCTTGAAGCTTCCGCCCTTCTCGTCGAAGGAGCTATGCACGACGAGCGCCGGATAGTCGGTCAGGTTGGCAATGAGCGCGATGTCGGGCTTGGTAAGCTTCAGCTTGACGGTCATGTCGTCGACCTTGACGACAGAGCCTTCGCGCAGCTTCTTGGTTTCTTCGTCAGCGAGGCTGCCCAGGCGGCCCGGCATGGAATTGCCTTCGGCGGTCTTGTCGGCCCAGCGGGTGAAATTATGGATCACATCGTCGGCGGTGAACTTGTCGCCATTGTTCCATTCGACGCCCGGCCGCACGTGCAGCGTGTATTCGGTCGCGTCGTCATTGACCTCCCAGCTCTCGAGCAGATAGGGCTCGAACGTGTATTCCCGGGTGTACTTGACCAGCGGCTCCAGCGTCTGGCGCTGCGAATTGGCGATCTCCGACCAGTCGGCGGTGCGCGGATCCTTCGGATCCTTGACCGACATGGCGACCTT
>DATJTE010000094.1:0-7511 GCA_035503715.1 Rhizobiaceae bacterium
ACGATGTAACCTGAGGCGATGCCGTCCTTGTCGACGTGGCTGACGATCAGCATCGACTCGCGCCCCCTGCCGAGATTGCCGACCCTGCTGACCCATACGCCGACGAACGGCCTGAAACGATCGGGCACGTCGGCGTCGATGGCGTCGATCTGGTAGACCGGCATGTTGAAATGCTTGTCATGCGCGAAGCCTTCCACGCGTTTGGCGTCGGCGGCGGTGAACAGCGAATTGGCGGGCCGCGTTTCCGGGGCGATGGTCGGCATGGTCGACATCATCTGGTCGCCGGTCGGCGACCTCAGGTAGATCGATTCCTTCGACAGCGAGCCGTAGACGAACGGCTGCTGCGTTCCGTTGGTCTCCTTCATCACCTCGTCGCGCACGATGCGAAACAGGAAGGTGACTTCCAGGCCTGACTGCCCGATGTGGCGGAGCAGGGCAGACGTGAAGGGACTGTTGCGGCCTTCGCCGTCCTGCGCCGTGGTGCCGTCCTTGGCCGAGTAGGCAATCAGCACGTTGCCGGTGGGATAGGTCGGCGCCAGACCAACATGGCTGACGGAGCGTGACGTGGGCCGAGGCGTTCCTGTGGAGGTCGCCGCCGGGGCCTCGGTCGCCACCCGCATCGCAAATGGATTGTCGCGACAGGCGTCGAGGATGACGAGGCCGAGACGGTTGGTCTTCTCGACCAGCTTTTCGACCTGGTGCAGGCTGATCGCCCGCTTGCTTGCGTCGTCGTCGCTGGCGATCTGCGCGTCGACCGGAATCAGCCAGTTCTCGCCGCCGGCCTCGATGCCGTGGCCGGCGTAGAAAACGATCGCGATGTCGGCATTGGCGGCGACGGCGGAGAAATCGGCCAATGCCTTGTTCATCTGCGCGAGATCGCCGTCGATCACGCGAATGACCTTGAAGTCCATCTTTTGCAGCGCATCGGCGATGTCGCCGGCATCGCGCGGCGGATTCGGCAGCGTCGGCACCTTCTGATAGGCGCCGTTGCCGATCACGAGCGCGACCCGGCTTTCGCCGGCGACGGCGAGCGCGCTTCCGAACACACCGAGGTAAATCAGAAAGGCCAGCAACAGCCGGACCGTCATCGAGGGGAGATCGGGCAATCGCGGCATTGCGGTCTCGCATTTCATGTCGAGCTGGCGCGCCTGTTTGCCACAACCACCCATGCCGCGCGAGTGATTTGGATCACGGACAGATCCGCGATGGAATGATGCAGCGGCCGGCGCTCCAACCATGGGTTGCGGTGCGAGGCGGCTTCGCGCGGCTCGAACCGGATTCACGTCCGGCGTGCATGGTCATTGACAGTTCCAGCCGCGTTCAATATATTTGCTTGTCGACAAACAAATATATTTTTCATCCTTCGAACGGCGGTGACGTGATGGCGGTCGAACGGTTTGATGTGATTATCGTGGGCGCGGGGCTCTCGGGCATCGGCGCTGCACGCTATTTGAAGACGCGGCTGCCCGGCAAATCCTTCGTCATCCTCGAGACCAAGCCCCGGATGGGCGGCACCTGGGATCTGTTTCGCTATCCGGGCATCCGCTCCGACAGCGACATGCACACCATGGGCTATGCCTTCAAGCCATGGAAGCATCCGAAGGCGATCAGCGAAGCCGGCGCCATCATCCAGTACATCCAGGAGACGGCGGCAGAGAACGATCTCGACCGTCATATCCGCTTCCAGCACAGGATCGTCTCGGCCTCCTGGTCGTCGGCGCAATCGTTGTGGACGCTGGAAGTCGAGCAGGCCGACGGCGGCCGCGTCCAGCTGCAGACGCCGTTCATCTTCTCCTGCGCCGGCTACTACAACCATCATGAAGGCTATCTGCCGGAATGGCCGGGCTATCAGGATTACAAGGGCACGCTGGTCCATCCGCAGTTCTGGCCGGAACATCTGGACTATGCCGGCAAGCGCGTCGTCATCATCGGCTCCGGCGCCACCTCGGTCACGCTGGCGCCGGCGCTGGCGGAGAAGGCCGCGGAGGTCGTCCAGTTGCAGCGCTCGCCGACCTATGTGGTGAGCCGGCCGTCGGAAGACGCCTTCAACACCGTCCTCAAGACGTTCCTGCCGGCCAAGCTCGCCTATCAGGCGACGCGCTGGCGCACCATCGTCACCGGACGGCTGCGCGCCAAGCGCTTTGCAAAGGATCCGAAGCGCGCCAAGGAGATGCTGGTCGATCTCGCCAAGGCGCAGATCGGACCGGACTGCGACATCAGGCATTTCACGCCGGACTACTGGCCGGGACAGCAGCGCATCTGCCGCGTGCCCGACGGCGACATGTTCAAGGCGATTCGCGACGGCAAGGTCAAGATGGTCACCGACCACATCGAGCGCTTCGATGCGACCGGCATTCAGCTCAAGGGCGGCGGCCGTCTCGACGCCGACATCATCATCACCGCGACCGGCCTCGTCCTGCAGGCGCTGGGCGGCATCAAGTATGAGGTCGACGGGCAGGCGATCGAGCCGGGCAAGCTCATCGTCTACAAGGGCCTGATGTATTCCAACGTGCCGAACCTGATCTACTTCACCGGCTATTTCAACGCGTCCTGGACCCTGAAGGTCGATCTCGTCGCCGACTACGCCTGCCGCGTGCTCAGGCACATGGATGACACCGGCGTCAAACAGGTGGTGCCGCTCGCGGACAACGACGTGTTCGCCAGGCCGCCGCGCAAGATGCCGTTCATATCAGGCTATATCCGCAGAGCTGCCGGCCGCGTGCCGCGGCAAGGCGCGGAATTTCCGTGGATCACCGAGTCGAACTATTTCTGGGACCGCAAGACTTTGCTCCGCGGCGCGATCGAAGACGGCACGCTGGCGTTTTCCGGGCCGAAGCCGATCGTGCTGCCGCCATTGCAGCGCACGGAGCCCGCGCTGCAGCAAGCCGCGGAGTAAGACGTGCCGAATGCCCTGCGCAAGACCGCGGAGACCGGACGCACGCATGCCGAGCGGCGGCGCGAGGCCGAGAGCAAGATCGTGCAGGCCGCGTTCGACATCGTGGCGCGGCGTGGCGTCGACCAGTTGACGCTCGCCGAGGCCGGCGAGGAAGCCGGCTACAGCCGCGCGCTGCCGGCGCATTATTTCGACAATCGCGAGGCGCTGCTCGCGGCGGTCGCCGAGCAGGCGGTAACGAACTATCGCCGGCGCCTGAGCGAACGCAATCTGGCGGACGGCGAGGGCGCCGATGCGCTGCTGGCGACGATTGCCTTCTACCTCGATGACAGCCGCGGCTGGCCGAAGAAGCTGCGCGCCTTCTACGAGATCATGAACGCGGCGCTGCGCTGGCCGTCGATCGCGGAGGTCGTGGCGCGGCTCAATCAGGAATGGATCGGGCGCGTCGCGGCACAAATCCGCGCTGCGCAGCACAAGGGCGATATCCGCGCCGACATCGATCCGGTCGCGGAAGCGGTGGCGATTTCGGGTGCGATGCGTGGCATCATGTCGCAATGGCTGGTCGAGCCCGACGCGATCGATCTCGACGCGGTGCGCGACGCCTATGTCGGAGGCCTGCGCCGGAGCTGGAGACCGTAACAACCGTCGCGATCAGGACGATATTGTCCGCAGGCCGATGCTCATTGGCAGTTCGCCGGGACGCAAGGTGACGCGCTGCACGGGCCATACATGCGCATCGGGCCGCAGCTCCAGGTCGAATCTGTTCATCAAGACCGCAAGGACAATCGTCGCCTCCTGCAGCGCGAACGAAGCCCCGATGCATGTGCGCGGGCCCATGCCGAACGGCAAATAGGCGAAGCGATCGATCTTGCCCTTTTCCCTCTCCGAAAACCTCGACGGGTCGAACAACTCGGGCTGATGCCACAAGTTTTGATGGCGGTGCAGAACGTAGGGGGCGATCACGATCAGAGATCCGGATTTCACCTTCACGCCCGCAAGCTCGTCGGGCTGGCCCGCCATGCGGCTGAGAGCGGCGATGGGCGGATAGAGCCGCAGGCTCTCGTCCACGACCATCCGCGTCACGACGAGCCGGTCCGCCAATCCTTCGACGGGACCCTGAAGTTCGCGTGCGGCTTCCTCTTGCACGAGTGCGGCCCAGCACGGCGACCGGGAAAGCAGGAACAGCGACCACGCCAACGCATTGGCGGTGGTCTCGTGTCCGGCTGACAGGAACGTCAGGATGTTCGATTTCACTTCGTCCGTACTCATCGAACGGCCGGTGGATGGGTCCAGAGCGCGCAACAGGAGAGACAGGAGATCACTGCTTTCACTGTCCGGCTTGCTCGCCAGGAATCTGCGGTGCTTTGCTTCGATGATCCGGTCGATAGTGCCCTCGAAGTACTCCATCGTTTTGCGCAACCTCGCCTGTCCGAGTCGCGGAAACCATGGAGGCGCACCGAAGAGGTCGAGCAGGCCGATCCTGCCGATCACACCGAAATACGCATTCATGGCCTGCCGGAATTCGTCGGGGTCATCGCCGATCCCGTCTGAAAAGATGGTCAGGGCAAGCACGTTGAGCGTGACCAGTGTCATTTCCGCAGCCACGTCGATGACGGCGCCGTCGCCGAGGCCGGTCCATTTCGCTGCAACCGCGTTTGCCGCATCGAGCATTGGCCTGGCGAACGAATTCACGGTTCGCTTGGCGAACAACGGCGCCAGCGTCCGTCGTTGAATCTCCCAGCGGTGACCCTCGACGCTGAGCAGCCCGTCGGCGAGCCCTGTTGCGAGGACGCGGCGCTGGAGAGGGTCCTTGCGGTAGTTCGCGGCGTTGTCGAGCAGCACGCGCCGGATGGCGTTGGGCTCATGAACGATGACCGCTTCGGCAAACGGAAGCCTCATCTTGACGACAGGCTCGCGAAAGAATTCGGCGCTCCAGCATTCGAGCGGATTCTTCGCGAGTGTCGGAAGCAGCCGAAGAAGGTTCAGCCGTTGGCTCGGTGGAATGGGAGCAGGCGGTCGATACTGAGAGGGCTGTCGGTCCAACATGCCAGGCCGTCCGCTCGGGCCACTGAACAACGGGAAAAAGTGGCAAATAAACAATAGGAAAAACCGGCAAAAGGTTCCCATATCTCGAACAGGGTGTCGAGGTCGGAACGACTTCGTAGGGCAGGGAGCCGCTTGATCGTATGCGCAGTGATGCTGCCGAGCACCATCGGGCGTTCAGTCCGTCGAGCTTTGACATCCAAATGCAGCTGTCCGCGGCTGCCGTCGTATACCGTATCGGTCGATGATCTCCCTTGGGTGCCGGTCGCCCAGAGTCAGCGGGCAGCAGGCACGTTGCTGCCCTGCACATTGGATGTCGCCGGCGCGCGAAGGATCGTGACGCGGGTCAATTGCGATCGTCGCCGCTCAACGCAAGACCGCTCATTCCGAAGCTCGCGCAATGACCTGGCAAATTGCTTGTACAAATTGCTTGTACGCTTGCGCCAGTGTATCAAGTCCGCCGAACTGATTTCATGGGAAAAGAAGAATGGCTGAGGCGGATCTGGATGGTGTCATCCGGTCGATGGCGAGGAAGCAGATCAAGACGCTGGCGGATGCCGCGAAGAAGCGGCATGGCCGGTTGATGGGCCAGGCGGCCAAGGCAAAGGACAAGGCCGGCAAGGACCGCTACAAGCATCTCGCCAGGAATACGCTGCTGCTTGCGGCAGCTGCGGCGCGGCGGCTGGAGATCACGGCGGAAAACGCCGCTGATTCCTATGCGCGCTCGATGCGGCGGCTGGTCGAGGAGCAGGCTGCGGCCGAGCAGGCGGCGAAGGCGAACAGAAGGTCGCCAAGAAAATCGTGAAGAAAATCGCCAAGAAAAACGCGAAGAAGAACGCGAAGAAGAGCGCCTAGCCCGGCAAGAGGGCCGAGAACACGGCCAAGAAGAAGGCGTGAAGGCCTGACGCAGCGATCAGTCGGTCGGCGAGAACTCGAACGTCCAGCTCACGCCTGCCGGCAGGAATTCCAGGGTGCCGCTGCCATTCAGCGCCCGCGGCACGATCTGCTCGATCACCACGCGGCCAAAACCCCGGCGTTGTGGCGGCACCACGGGCGGTCCGCCGTTCTCGCGCCAGGAAAATCTGATCCGGTCGTCGGTCTCGTCCACGTGCCAGCGGATCGTGACCTCGCCACGGGGCGTCGACAGCGCGCCGTGCTTGGAGGCATTGGTCGCAAGCTCATGCAAGGCAAGCCCCAGATTCTGCACGGCGTCCGCGCGAAGGACGATCTGGGGCCCGACGGCGTTGATCCGGCCCGAGCCGGGTCCGCCAAAAGGACTCATCTGCGCCGATATCAGGTCGTGAAGCGAGGCGCCGTGCCAGCGGTCCCTGACCAGGAGGTCGTGGCAATAGGACAGCGCCTGCAGCCGCTCGAGAAAGCGCGTCTCGTACAGCTTCACGTTGTCGGCATATTGGGCCGTTTGCCGCGCGACCGCCATGACGACGGCGAGCAGATTCTTGGTGCGGTGCGACAGCTCCTCGATGATGAGGCGGACGTGTTCCTCGCGCCGTTTCTGCTCGCTGATGTCGACATGCGTGCCGATCCAGCCACAGACGCTGGAGTTGGCGTCGCGCAGCGGCACGGCGCGGGTCAGGAACGGACGGTATCGCCCATCCTTGCCGAGCAGCGACAGCTCCATCTCCAGCGGTGTTCCGTTGCGCAGCGAATAGGTCCAGGCGCGACTGACCTCGTCCCGCGAGTCCGGCGCAAGCAGCACCTGCCAGTCGTGCACGCCGCCAGTCGAGACCGGCACGCCGGTGTATTCGAACCACTGCCGGTTGATCCAGTAGATGCGGCCCTCCGCATCCGCCATCCAGACCAGTTGCGGGATGGCATCGGCGAGCGTGTGGAATTGTCCCTCCCGGGTTCGCAGCGCCGCTTCGGCGCGCTTGCGCTCGGTGATCTCCTCGGCGGCGACATTGACGCCGACGACGGCGCCGTCAGCTCCGCGCAACGGATGCCAGTAGGTGATCCATGACCGGCGTCCGTCCTGATCGGGACGCTGGCCGACGACCTCGACGCCGATCACCGGCTTGCCGGTCGCCACGATCGAGCGGACGATTCCTTCGACGGAGTCGGCAAGCCCCGGCACGCATTCCCGCACGGTTCGTCCAAGATGCGCCTCGATGGACAGGCCGCAAATCTCGGTCAGGCGCTGGTTGATGTGCACATAGCGGCAGTCGGGTGACAGGAAGGCGAGCCCGATCGGCGCGGTGTCGTAGATCAGCTGCAGCGCCGGTTGCTGCGCAAACGGCAGGCCAGAGGAAGGCGGCGGGTCGGCCGCTACGTCTGGATGTGCATGGTCGGGCACCAGCTACCTCTTTTTTGACGCTTCTTGGTCCGCTGCCAACCCCTTCAGCGTCCCGAGCTTATACTCCTCGTGCCGTGGCCTCAACCTTACCGCAGACTATGGTGCGAGCATGGTGAAGAAAACAACTTGAAGTAACATCTCGCGACAAAATGGCTCGATATCGGGGGACAGTGCCCACCGCCAGGTGGTTGCAGAAGTGGTCACGAGGTCGCTTCCGTGGCGGCCAGCCGCCCCCCGGCGATCATCCGGGATGCCATTGCGCGA
>DATJTE010000095.1:0-8096 GCA_035503715.1 Rhizobiaceae bacterium
CAACTAGGGTCTAGCACGACTTCAACCCACGCTTTGTTGCCCGTCTTCTTTGATAGCAGGAAGGAGGAAACGAGCGGCACGTGCGCGCCGTTCGCCGCGGGATCAGGAGAACGTACGGTCCTCGCCCAAAGCCAAGCAATGATGCTGCCCGACGGCCGGCCAGGATGCTTGTGTTGTGGATAGTGGTGCCCGATGCGCCGTTCTGCTTGGTCACGCATCCATGCCCCGTACGAGCGGATATCCGACGCCAGTCCCTGTGTTCCCTCCCAGTGGCAAAGCGAGAGCCGCGGCACATCCTCAGAGGCGACGGGATAAGCCGGCGGTCTGCCAAAGAATTTCGGAGGAATTTCCACGAGCGCTTTGCCGATCAGCACGGCGACCGGATTCAAGTCAGATCCGTACGCACGGAGACCGAGCCGTTGAGCTTCTAGCGGAATCGAAGCCCCCCCTGAAAACGGATCGTATACGGCCGGTCCCTTCTCAAGCAGATAAATCCGAACCGCTTCTGGATTGGACGGACTGGGCGGCTCTTCATTATTGTTCCAGGCGATAGACCGAGCGATCTCCCACCTAGCCTTGTTCAAAACCGCTTGGTTCCCCGACGCGCTCCAATCAACGAGTTCCTCGATAATCCGATGCAACCGTCGCCGTTCAGCATCCTGGTCCTTGAGAGTTGGAAACTTGTCGGGCCAGGCTGATGGATCGTCAACGATCTGGGCAAAGAGTACCGCTCGGCACGCCGCTAAGGGACGTCGCGCCCAGTAAAGGTGCAACGTCGACGGATGGCCCTGGCGGACCGATTTCTCGCGGCTGGCAGCAAAGTTAATCGCCTCAAGTGGTATTGAGACTTCAATCAACTTCGTTTTTTTTTCACTTACCGACACAACCACTCCTGTTTTTCCACCTGCTTGCGCGAGTCTAGAAAAGGCCGAAAGCTCGATTTCCATTAGTCCGCCCCAAATAGCCTGTCTGTTTGGCCTTTCGGTGCCAACGACGTGCTAGCGAGGAATCGGGTGGAGCTACCATGATCCGGTACCCGCTCTCTGCAGGCACTCGCTCAAAGCAAATGATGTTCCCCGGATAAATGGGACCCCCCTGAGTTGCGGTGGGAAGGCTTAGTCGCCAGATCGGCACATTGAACGTCGTCACCTTTGGACTCAGGGGCCTATCGTTTCTCGATAGCTTTCCATAAAGAATTTTGAGTTTGCGAGATTTTGTAGCCGGCGGACCGAAGAAGCTTGCAAGATCTTCAGAGAACTCTACTTGATTTCGTGAGCCACCAGACATCGCACCCGCCTCGATCCAGAAACCTTCCGCTGTCTCGAGTTGTGCTAAGCTCGGTGGATCAAGAAGCGCCTCGACATCGGGGTTGCGGCGGAGGAATCCATCCCTCAATCGATCATAATGATCGATTAGCTCTGCAGTGAGCGGAAGACCTATTTTCCAAGCATCTAGCCACCACTCTCGCCAGGCCGTGGCTTCCGTCGCCGAGATATTTTGAATTTGTGCGCCTGCCTCGAAATTGCACGTTGGCGCATGGTCGCCCAAGGCAGCGCGGGTCAGGTTCGCAGATGACACAAGCGCTCCGGTAAGACGTCGAGCGTTTCCACTCCCTGATTCCAGCGCCAACATCTTAGCATGGAAAATCGGCGTCCCGAGCAGAGCTCGGGTGTCCAGTTTTGGTCCTCCCGCGAATATCCGAGCAGATGAATTTCCAAGGTTGAGGATGTCTCGGAGCGCAGCAGGTTCAGTGATCCCTTGATGAAGGCCAACGATCCAGCGCTTTTCTGCTTTCTCCCAGGTCGATGGCGCGATCGGCAGCGCAAGTAGTTCTATGCCCGCTCGACTGACGAACGGGCAGCCGATGTTGAGCCGCAAAGGACCATCGCAGGAGGACAGAAGTGCGTTTGTAGCTTCCCCAAGTCGCAGCCCCGGCCTCGATCCTCCACCTAAGAGCAGTGTCATCGGCGGCTCCTCTCGAGGACGCCACGCTCCATCTTTGCAGTAGCCTTCGCTTCTGGGCCAACCGCAGCAAGCAAATCGTGAATATCAAAAATCACGGCCGTCTCAGCGAAACCCAGCTCGCGAAGGAAGAAGCGCTGCACATAGATCGGCTGATGCGCAAAGCCTTGATCGACGCGCACGAGCGCCAAATGGAACGCCTCCGGCGCATTCAGTGATGCCAGGATTTCGTTTTTCGTGATGATGACGTCGCGTGCGTCGGCGTGTCGCCCTTTGACCTCGATGAAGCGGAGGTGGCCGGTTTCCGCGTCACGGCTCTCGATATCCCACCCTTTCTTCTCGGCCGATACGTCGTGCGGCTCGTTTCCGAGACTGCGCTCGTGCGCCATCACTGCGTCCATCGCCAGTTTCTCGACTTCGGCTCTCGCGGCCGGGTCTTCGGCGAAACCCTGAATTTTGGCGGGTTCGGCGGAAGATGCGCGCGATTGCAGCAGACCGCGTGGGATGACGAGCGCGGCACCTTTCAGCACCGGCGCGAGCGCACTGATTTGTCGTTCACGTTCGAGCTCTGCCTGGCGCTTGTGCAGGCGCTCGACCATGCGCTGCGCCGTCGCCTCGGCGTTCTGCGCGTTGATCCGCTGATCCTTACCTGCGCGTTCCTCTTCCCGGAGTCGGGACGCGCGGGCATCCCAATAATTGATCTCGCGCGTCAACCGCGCACGAACCTCGCGCTCGACCTTGTCGATTTCCGCAAGCTTGCGTCGTTTCACCTCCGCTAGGTGATCCGGCACAAGCGTCGAGATGGCATAGGCGAGCGCGCGGTCTTCCACGGACTCGCAGAGCCACGGCGCGACAGTTACGTCGGAGACCAACACGCGCTCTTCTGCCGTAATTGGCCGATAGTCGAGATAAGGAGCAGAGCCGCCGTCGATCGCACCGCCATCCTTCTTGAGATGGATGAACTGCAGCCGCTGCGAGACCACGCGCGGTTCGCCCGAGCGCCCCGCGCGCCCGTCGTGGATAGCGTGCTCCAGATATACAAGCAGCCTCGGCTCCAGCCCCTCATCGGATTCGTCCACCAGCATGCCACCTTGGCTGAGCAGCGGTTGGAAGCGTTCGAGCACGACATCCACTACCGCGTCGAGCAGTGGATGGCCTGGCGCGAGCAGCTCGGCTTGCGGCTGACCGGCGATGAGCGTCTTCTCGAAAGTGACACGGGCGTAGCGATCGAGCACGGGATCGCCGCGCCCGATGAGCCGATCCCGCTCCTTGAGGACGCCTGGTACGCGGGTGATCTCGAAACGCCCCTTCTCACGTTCTGAGATGCGGCCGCCCAATGTCGTGAACGCCTCACGGAAGAAGGCACCGATGAAATGCGGCTGGAGGCGGCGCGCCTGGGCGCGTTCCATCTCCTCGCGGATTGCCGTGACGGTGTTCGGGTCGAGCCCCTCCGACGTTAGCTTCCGTTCCGCGACCAGGGTTTCGATCGTCGCCACGTCGACAGCGCCGTCGACCTTGCGGAACAACTCCGCTTTCACATCCGGTCGGTCACCGTAACGTATGGCATCGACCAGCAGCGTTCGCAGCGCTTGGCCCTCGAACAACTCCCCAAGCACGTCATAGACTTTGCCCCCAAGCGCAACGCGGGCTTCTTCCAGCTTCTCCAACAGACGTCGATAGACTTCGCCCTCGCGCGTGTTGGCGGCGCAAAGATTCCAAAGGTGACACACTTCTGTCTGGCCGATGCGATGGATCCGGCCGAAGCGCTGCTCCAGCCGATTCGGGTTCCACGGAAGGTCATAGTTGACCATCAGATGGGCGCCGCGCTGAAGATTGACGCCTTCGCCTGCCGCATCGTTGGCAATCATCACCCGTACAACCGGATCGCTATTAAAGGCAGCGATCGCGGCGCGCCTCGCCTCGCGGGCTACGCCGCCGTGGATAATGACGACAGCCGCGGGATCCCCGATGCGGGCGACGATCTTCTGGGCGAGATACTCCAGCGTGTCCTTCGGCTCGGTGAAGATGAGAATCTTCCGCCGGAGGCCGCTGACCGGATCGAGCATAATCGGATCGTCGAGGATCGATTCCAATTCGCGCCACTTCGTATCGCGGCCGGACAGCTTCAGCCGGAGCGCTCGCGCCTCCAGATCCTTTAGGATCGCGATCTCGGCTTCGAGTTCGGCCAGCGTTTGAGCGGCCGTCGCCGAATCGACAATTTGCTCTTCTGCAGCCTCCACTTCTTCGCCCGGCGCTTCCTCGAAATCATCCGGATCGTAGCTCGGCAGCACCGGTGCTCGTGACAGCGGACCGCCGCCATCGCGGAATAGGCGTTCCTCTCGCAGCCGCTCCTCGAGCCGCTTGCGGCGGCGTTCAAGGGAACGGTGAATGGCTGCAGGCGATGACGCGAGCCGACGCTGAAGTATCTGCAACGCGAACCCGACACTATTTCGCCGTCCACCATCGCCGCTGCGATCAGCGCGATTCATCTCCTCGCGGACGTAGGTCGTGACCTCTTGGTAGAGTTCGACCTCTTCCGGCGAAAGCGCGTAGCTCGCCGTATAGGCACGGCGTTCGGGGAACAGCGGTGTGCCGTCGAACCGGTAAAGTTCTTCCTTCGTCAGGCGACGCATCATGTCCGACACGTCAGCCTTATGGACGCCTTCACGGAAACGCCCTTCGAAACGGTCGGCGTCGAGGAGTCCCATGAAGAGCTGGAAGTCGGCCTCCTTACCGTTGTGCGGCGTGGCCGACATCAGAAGGAGATTACGAGTCCTGCTGCCGAGCAGCTTGCCGAGCTTGTGACGCTGCGTTTCTTTGACCTCGCCGCCAAAGTATGAGGCCGCCATGCGGTGTGCTTCGTCGCAGATGACCAGATCCCATTCCGGTGCCGCTTCCAGCTTCGCCCGCAGCTCGTCCGATCGCGCCGCCATATCGAGGCGCAAGATGATCCGGCTGCGCTCCACGAATGGATTGCCGGTGATCGACGCCTCGATCTGGTCGCGCGTGAGGATGTCGAAGCCGAGGGCGAACTTCTCCGCCATCTCCTCCTGCCATTGCTCGACGAGGCTGCCGGGAGCGACAATCAGGCAGCGCTCCAAATCACCCCGGATGAGCAATTCCTTGATGAGCAGGCCGGCCATGATGGTCTTGCCGGCGCCCGGGTCGTCGGCCAACAGAAAGCGCAACGGCTGGCGCGGCAACATTTCGCCGTAGACTGCTGTGATCTGGTGAGGCAGCGCCTCGATTTGCGACGCGCTGATAGCGAGGTAGGGATCGAAGAGGTGCGCGAGCCGGACACGGTACGCCTCGGACGCCAGGCGGAGTAGACTCCCGTCAGCATCGAAAGCAAAGCTCCGTCCCGTCTCGACCAATTCGAAAGCAGCCTCTTCGCCGCGGTAGACGAGCCGTTCTCCGACCTTCCCATCCGCCCGAAAAACGATATTCAGCGCGTCCGCACCGAATCGGCTGACCTGGACGATCTCGGCGATGCCGTTGCCGGCCAGGCCGCGTATGCGGGCACCCGGCTTGAGAGCATCAAATGTCGAATTCCCTCCCACTTATCCTATCCCCGTCCTCCCGGCTGCTCGGCCGGATCGCCACGCCCAAGAGCAGACCCACCAAAGCTTCACCATACATGTTCGCTTGTGCGACCGGTGGGCGTAGTCAGCCGCGCGCGAGGAACAGTTTTGTCGGGGCCCACCCGCCTCGAACCCGTGACAACCCGGCGCATAGCTCCCATTGGCAGAGGCGACCGGCGCATGATACGTTTCCTCGAATGAAAGCTCAAGCGGTCCGAGGAATCGTATCGGAGCAGTCGCTCAGCCAGCGGAACCAGCTCGTGGCCTTCCTGCGTGAGCACAGAATCGCTCGTCTAGCCGAAATCCGGCGGGCTGGCATTACCGCCGCCACCGTCTCGCGCCTCGAGCGGGAAGGCACGGTGACCAAACTGGGCCGCGGGCTCTACCAGTTGGCGGATGCGACGCCGACCGGGAATCAGAGCTTGGCGGAAGCCACCAAGCGGGTGCCAAAAGGCGTGATCTGCCTTCTCTCGGCGCTCGCCTTCCATGGCATTACCGATCAGATGCCGCACCGAGTCTGGATCGCGATCGGTCCAAAGGACTGGAAACCCCAGATCGACTATCCGCCGCTACGCATTGTTCGTTTCGCCGATAAGTTTCTCCACGACAAGGTCGAGACCCATGACATCGAGGGCGTCGCCGTCCCGATATTTGGGGTGGCGAAGACAATTGCGGACGTCTTCCGTCACCGCCGCTCCGTCGGCACCGACGTCGCGATCCACGCCTTAAAAGACGCGCTCCGTCAGCGAAAGACGACACCTTCCGACATCTCGGATTGCGCGATGCGAAGCGGTGTATGGAGCGCGCTCCGACCGTATCTCGAAGCGCTCACCGTCGATATCTAAGCCGCTCACACCGATCGTCTGAGTTGCCAATGTATCACGGCGACCTCAGTCGGTTCGCATGCCTTCTCGAGGAAGCCAGACCTTATGTCCAACCATTCGGCGCGGTGGGGGGCTACCGAGCAGCGCAAGGCCGTCTCGATAAAGAGCGTACCTGTATTCGGGTTCTGGCAATGCGAGACCGGCTCCGTCACCGCCAAACCCGAAGCCGGCAGGATCGAGCCGCGGGAGCTCGAGCGACTCCGGAATATCGTCTCGGCCATTCCGCACGATCGCACTCAGCGCGTTGAGGAATCGCTCGGCGGCCTTCTCCTCCATGACAAACCATCCGGTGAACTCGTCTCTGCGCGCACGCAGCATTCGTGATCGTCGAAGATGAGGCCACCATCGCGGATACCAGAAATCGTCCAGCCAGTCCGGATAGCCACTGAAAGGCCAACCCACCTGCACGCTGCATAGGAATGTCTGACCGGCATATGGGATGCGGATAAACTCTGACGGCGACGCATCGTCTGGACGCTCTCCACCGTCGCGAGCCCAATCGATCCATCGCACAATGCTGGACGCATCCATCACCGAAAAGTTGGAGCGATGCGTCGAGAGTGCGAGCGACGTCGGCACTGTCTCTGGGCTTGGCATCGGTACTGTTTGTGGCGGCGGTTGTCGCCGACCGCGCGGCCTCGAAATCAGCGTTTCTGCGACATGGAGAAGAGCCCCTGCCGTCCCGGGCTTGGAGCCAAACGCGATCGAATATCCATGAACGACCTTGCCATGCGGAGAGACTGTGGCGAGATGAGGCCGAACCTGCCGCAGATACTTGCGTTTCGCCTCGCGACCTATGCCAGCCAGCGTCACGCTTGCCGCGAACGATCCGTGCGCTTCGGCCAGCACCACGCCGTGTCCTGACACCGCGCCGTCGGCGTAGAGAAAGTCCGCGTGCGGCGTGAGCGAGCCAGAAAGGCAAGAGGCGTTGTCTCTCCAGGTGAAGCCCAGCGCGTTCATCAGCAAGTCCGTGATCCCGGCGCCGACGCGCCCCGCGAAGGATGTTCGCTCGGCGTCAGCCAGCGCTTGAAGATGCTGAGACAATGCGAAGGTCGTTCCGTCCTCGATCAGCCATTCCACTTGCGTCAGGGTACTGTCGCCCCAGCTCGCCAACATTTCCGGCGGTGCATTTCGCAGCGTCGCCGTCCTCGCGATCGAAGCTGCAAGCGCGCTCGGCCCAAAAACGAGTGTCGTGTCCGCCTGCGGAGGCTCGAAGCCGACTGAAATGGGACCGGACTTATGTCGATGCCGCGTATGCCCGTTTACGACGATCGTCTTTTGAGCGCGCCAGACCGCGGGTGCGGACAGGACGGCGCTCAAGAGAGACTCCTCATCGCATCGACCCGGTTGCCCATCACGAGCCATCCGCTGACGGAAGGATCGATGAGAGATCTGGCTCGACATCGAGGCCGTATTGATATGCAAGGGCCGCGATGTGCGTACCAAATGTCGCGCGCAACTCACCCAGCGCGACGAAGAATGAAGGACTGCCCTCCTCGTCGCCTCGGTGCCTCGACCCATGCCATTGCATCAGGTTGCGGAAATCGGGCGCTGGCTCCTCCAGGAAGCGGCGACACGCTGCACGCATCGCGCGAATGGAACCCGCTGCGCGTGATGTCTCGGGTAAAGCCTGCAAGGTTTTGGTCAGAGTCTCACGAATTTGCAGCAC
>DATJTE010000096.1:0-19880 GCA_035503715.1 Rhizobiaceae bacterium
TGCTCCTCGAGGAAGGCGCGGCCGATGCGTCCCGATTTCTGCGCCTCGAACAGCGGCAGGCGTCCGCCATGCACGAGATTGTGGACGAAGGCCGAGATGAAGACGGTCTTGCCGGCGCGCGACAGGCCGGTCACGCCGAGCCGGATCGACGGCGACACCAGCCCCGACGCCCGGCCGGCAATCGTGTCGAGCGCGATCCGCGCCTCGTCGGTGAAAGTTGTCAGAGACGACGCCAATCGCGGCCCTCAAGATCAGACGCGACCGATATAGGCGCTCCGATGCCCGTTTGAAATGGTGGCTAGCGGTCGGCCGGCGTGTAGAAGGCTTCGAGGTAGCCTTTGCCCGGCGCGGCATTCGCCAGTCCGTTGGGAAAGCGGATCACGGCGAGCCCCGATGTCGGGAAGCCTGTGATCAGCGCGTCCTTGGCGTTCTGCTCGCCGCCGTCATAGAGCGCGAAGGCGACATCCTCCATCATCGGGTTGTGGCCGATGAGCAGCATTGCATCGGCCTTGCCGTATTCGTGGATCACGTCGACATAACCCGCCGCGTCGGTCGAATAGAGCCCGTCGGTGAACACCGTCCGCGATCCCGGCGCTAGATGGGGTGCGACGCCTTCCAGCGTTTCGCGGGCCCGTTTGGCCGACGAGCACACGATCAGATCGGGTTTCAGCGCGGATGCGCTCAGCACTGCGCCGATCGCGTCGGCGTCGGCCCGTCCCGTCGCATCGAGCGGCCGGTCGAAATCGCGCATTCCGGGCTCGGCCCAGCCGGCCTTGGCGTGTCGAAGCAGGAAAAGCCGGCTCATCTGGGTCGCAAATCCTCCTCCGGCTTTGGCAGGCGCCGGCTCGTCTTTCGTTTAGAGGGAGCTGGTGTTTGGCGCAACGGCAGTGCTAAGCCGCTTTTTCCATTGCCAAAATTCTGCCTTGACGTTCAGTCATAGGGCGCGCCGCCGGGAGGAAACGGGGGAATCGCATGGGAGTTTTCAAGCGCTTTAACAATCGCGTGACACGCCGCGCAAATGTGCTTGTGTCGCGTAGGGTCACTGAATATATACGCGCCCAATCAAAAGGGTTGCAGGGTGAGTCGATGAACGTGATGGTCGTTGATTCGAATTACATTCCTTCCGACGACGAGCCGTTCATGAACGAACGCCAGAAGGCCTACTTCAGGTCCAAGCTCACCCAGTGGAAAAGCGACATCCTTCGCGAAGCGCGCGAAACTCTCGAAATTCTCCAGCAGGAAAACGCCAACCATCCCGACCTTGCCGATCGCGCGTCGTCGGAGACGGATCGAGCCATCGAATTGCGCGCGCGTGACCGTCAGCGCAAGCTGATCTCCAAGATCGATGCCGCGCTGCAGCGGATCGAAGAGGGCACGTATGGCTACTGCGAGGAGACGGGTGAGCCGATCGCGCTGAAGCGCTTGGACGCACGTCCGATCGCGACGCTGTCGATCGAAGCGCAGGAACGCCACGAGCGCCGCGAAAAAGTCTATCGCGACGATTGAGCGCTCAGAAGAGCAGCGCCGCCAGCATCAGCAGCAATCCGGCCCAACCGGCGAGCCAGAACGCTGTTCTGACACCGTAGATTCCGAACATATAGGACGGCACGTAGGCGAGCCGCGCGGCGAAGAAGATCCCCGCGCCTGATTTGGCCAGCGTCGTGTCGCGGTCCTGAATCAGGATCAGCAGCGCCAGCGTCAGGAAGACCGGCAGCGCCTCAAACATGTTTTTCAGCGCCCGCTGCGCACGTTCGCCTTCGACAGGCAGAGGCGGCGGGTTGTCGCGTGACCCGAGCGCTAGGTTGATCTTTTCGCCCGCACTGCCGCGGCCGCCATAATAGCGCATCGTCGGCGCGATCAGCGTCTGGACGACGAACAACGCCAGCACCGCGAGGATCCAGCCGAGCATGGTGGGTTGGTTACTTCTTCTTGGCGGTCAGTTCGCCGAGCAGCTTGTTCATCTCGTCTTCGAGCGAGAGTTCCGGCTTCTTTTTCTTCGGCGGCTCGAGGCTGACGGCGAGTTCGCTGGCGAGCGCGTCATCCAGATCGTCGTTGCCGCCCTTTTTTGCTGCCGGTGACGAATTGTTGTTCGACGATGGCGGCGCCGGGGGTACTTTGGGCGCTGCGGCTCGCGGCTCGACCGGCCTGGCCGGCGGTGGCGGCGTCGTTCCCCGGAGCGGCTGCGCCGGTTGAGCCGGTGGCGGAGGTGTCGACGAGCGCATCTGCGGCTCGGGTTGACGTGGCGGCTGCTGCACCGGCGCGGGAGCGCCGGATGGGCGCGGTCGCGCCGCCGGCTCGGGCGAGCCTTCCGGCGGGCCGGGCCTGCGCACCTGCTGGGGAACGCCGGCGCGGATGTGCTGTTCGACGACGACGTCGGTCGGGCCGCCGATCAGGATGAGATGTTCGACATCGTCGCGGCGCACGAGCACCAGCCGGCGATGGCTATCCACTGGCGTCGCATCCATCACAGCCAGCCGCGTCTTGCGGTTCTTGCCGCCGACGACAAACGTGCCGAAGGTCATGCTCCGCACCAGCCGAACGATGACCAGAACGATGACAAGCAGGACGAGCGCGAGCAGTGTCCACAGCACCGCCGCTGCGAAGCCAGGACCGGCAACGTCCTCCAGCCATCCGACCATGCGATTCCACCCCAAATCTGTACCGATCGCGGGGACAGTACCGAGTTACCCGAAAACCGCAAGTTAGCGACCGCTGAAGCTCATTTCGGCGTGCTGACTGTCGGGTTTTCCGATTTCCCTACGGCTTTTTCGGGGAAGCTCTTTTCCCGGCGGTGCGAATATGATTCAAACGCTTGGGGCTGGGGCGCCCCATCGGAATCATCGGGCGACAGAATGGCGAAAGAGACGCGCAGCGACTTTTATCCGGCGCCGATCATTGACCAGAACATGCGTCCGGGGATCATCACCCGGCTCGTCGTATTCATCGTCGTTCTGACTGGCGCGGCCTTCGTCTTTTCGCTGTTCCAGGAAAGTCTCGGCGAACCGTTCCTGCTCGGTATGCTCGGCGTGCTGGCGATGATCGGCGTTGGCTTCCTCTTCGCCACCGCGATCGGCTTCGTCCAGATCGCGCCGCGTTCGACGACGGACGAACTGTCCAAGTCCTTCGTCGATTCCATGAACCAGGGCCTGATCGTCACCGATCCGAAGGGTGGCATCGTCTACGCCAATCGCTCCTATGCCGAGATGACTGGCGCTGCGTCAGCGGCGGATGTGAGAACGGTCGAAGCGATCCTCGCCGACGTGCCGGAGGCTGCGCCGGTGATCTTGCGGCTTGCGTCCGGCATCCGCGACGGTCAGCCGGGTGACGGCGAGTTCCGTCTTGCGCAGGCGATCCGACCGGGCGCTGATCCAGGCGCCCACTGGTATCGCATTCAGGCGCGCACCTTCAGCGTCCCCGGCCAGCGCCGCCCGCTGCAGGCTTGGCAGCTTGCCGACATTTCCGTCGAGCGCGCCGAGCAGGAGCGCTTCTTCCTCGATCTGCAGAAGGCGATCGATCATCTCGATCATGCGCCAGCCGGCTTCTTCGCCGCCGAGCAGGACGGCCGCGTCACCTATATCAACGCGACGCTCGCCGAGTGGCTGGGCATCGACCTTGCGAGCTTCACGCCGGGAGACACCACGCTGCCCGAAATCGTCGCCGGCGACGGCATGGCGCTGATCCGCTCGGTGAAGGCCGATCCCGGCACGACCCGCAACGCGGTCATCGACCTCGACCTCGAAACCGTCACGGGTCAGGCGCTGCCGGTGCGCTTCATGCATCGCGTCAGCGCGACGCGCGACGGCTTCCCCGGTCCGACCCGCACCATCGTGCTCAATCGCCAACAGGGCGAAGACGCCTCGGCCGATCTGCGCGCTTCGGAAGTGCGCTTCACGCGCTTCTTCAACTCGACGCCGATGGCGATCGCCGGCGTCGACCAGTCCGGCCGTATCGTGCGCACCAATGCGCCGTTCCTGTCGCTCTTTTCGAGCGTCGTCGATCGCGACGCGGTCGACCGGCGCGCGCGCCTCGACACCGTCATCCATGAGCGTGACCGTAGCGCGTTCGCCGCCGCGCTCGACCGCGCCAAGCAGCGGCAGGCCGACATCAAGCCGATCGACACCGTTCTTCCCAACAACGAAGAGCGCCACATGCGCTTCTATGTCAACGCCATCGCCGACGGCGCCGGCGGGGAGGGCGCAGAAGAGGCGGCGATCGTCTACGCGGTCGAGACCACCGAGCAGAAGGCGCTCGAAGGCCAGATGGCGCAGAGCCAGAAGATGCAGGCCGTCGGCCAGCTCGCCGGCGGCATCGCGCACGACTTCAACAACGTGCTGACCGCCATCATCATGGCGTCGGATCTGTTGCTGACCAACCACCGCCCGTCCGACCAGTCCTTCCCGGACATCATGAACATCAAGCAGAACGCGAACCGCGCCGCCTCGCTGGTGCGCCAGCTGCTCGCTTTCTCGCGCCGCCAGACGCTGCGTCCGGAAGTTCTCAACCTCACCGACGTGCTCGCCGATCTCAGGATGCTGCTCGCCCGTCTGGTGGGCACCAACATCGATCTGAAGATCGACCACGGCCGGGACCTGTGGCCGATCCGCGCCGATATCGGCCAGTTCGAGCAGGTGGTCGTCAACCTCGCGGTCAACGCGCGCGACGCGATGCCGGATGGTGGCGAGCTGACGGTCCGCACGCGCAACCTCACCACCGCGGAAGCGCGTGAGTTTCCGTATCGCGAACTGGAAGCGGCGGACTATGTGCTGATCGAGGTCGAGGATACCGGCACCGGCATCCCGCCCGACGTCATCAAGAAAATCTTCGAGCCGTTCTTCACCACCAAGGAGGTGGGCAAGGGGACCGGCCTCGGGCTCTCGATGGTCTACGGCATCATCAAGCAGACCGGCGGCTTCATCTACGCTGATTCCGATGTCGGCAAAGGCACCGTCTTCCGTATTTTCCTGCCGCGGCATGTTCCCGAAGCGAAGCCGGCGAGCGCGCCCGCCGAAACCCCGGCCGCCGAAGACGCCGCGCCGAAGCCCGAGGCGCTCAAGGACCTGTCAGGCTCAGCCACCGTATTGCTCGTCGAGGATGAGGATGCAGTGCGCATGGGCGGCGTACGCGCGCTAAAATCGCGCGGCTACACCGTCCACGAAGCCTCTACGGGCGTCGAGGCGCTGGAGAAATATCACGAACTCGATGGCGCGGTGGACATCGTCGTGTCGGACGTTGTGATGCCGGAAATGGACGGGCCGACGCTGCTCGGCGAGCTGCGAAAGCTCAGGCCCGACATCAAGTTCATCTTCGTTTCCGGTTATGCCGAAGACGCCTTCGCGAAAAACCTTCCGGCGGACGCGAAATTCGGCTTCCTGCCGAAACCGTTCTCGCTGAAGCAGCTCGCGACCGTGGTGAAGGACGTGCTGGAGGACGGCTAGCGCTTTCGCCTTAGCTTCGCCTTGTTGCGGCGTTTACACCGGTCGCATGGGGTGATCTTCTGGGATCGCGAGGTTGAGGGCAACGCGAATGGCGACGCCGCACAATGAAGCGACGCGAGGCGACTATGCGGATGTCGTTCTCTTGCCGGGCGACCCGCTGCGCGCCGAATGGATCGCCGAGACCTTTCTCGACAACGCCCGCGTGGTGAACCGTATCCGCAGCGAACCTGGTATCACCGGAACGTTTCGCGGCGTTCCTGTCTCGATCCAGGCGACGGGCATGGGCGCACCTTCCACCGCGATCTATGTCCACGAACTGCTCGACACCTATCGCGTCAAGACACTGATCCGCATCGGCTCCTGCGGCGGCCTCACCGAAACGCTGAAGCTTCGCTCGCTCGTTATCTCGCAGTCCGCCAGCGCCGACAGCTCGATCAACCGTCAGCTCTTCGCGCCGTGGGAGTATGCGCCGGCGGCCGATTTCGGCCTGCTCAAGCTCGCCGAACAGAAGGCCGCCGTGCTCGGCCTGTCTTTCGCGATCGGACAGACCGCGTCGAGCGACATTTTCTATCACCCCGACGTTGCCGGACGGTACCAGACGCTGCGCCAATATGGCGTTATCGCCGTCGATATGGAGACTGCCGCGCTTTACACGATCGCTGCCCGTTTCGCCGCCCGCGCCGTCTCGATCTGCACCGTCGTCGACAACATCGTCACCGGCGAGGAGACGCACGAGTCCGAACGCCAGGCGCTGTTCGCCGATATGACAAAACTGGCGCTCGAGATGGCCGCTGCACCGGGCGCATGACCGCAGGCTGACTCCTCCGCGTCGGCCCGCCCGCGAAGTTCCTCACAGTTTCGAAAATTCAGAGCCGGCTAATATTGACGCTGCGTGCCCGCGGCTCCCGGCGCGCTTCGGCGCGGACTTTCGCACAGCTTTCTTTGCCGGCGCGGTTCGGTTTCACGGAAGTGCAATATTCCTATTGTCCGTTTGTCACAATCGGCCGATACTCCCCGCCGCGTGATCAACCATCTCGCCAATCAGAACGGGAGAGAAACATGAAAATTCAAGGCTTTGCGGCTGGTCTCGCCGCGACCTTTACGCTGCTGTCCTCGTCCACCGCCTTTGCCGTCACCGAAATTTCGTGGTGGCACGCCATGACCGGCGCGAACAATGAGGTCGTCGAGACGCTGTCCAAGGAATTCAACGAGAGCCAAGCCGACTACAAGGTCGTTCCGGTCTTCAAGGGAACCTATCCCGAGACGCTGAACGCCGGCATCGCCGCGTTCCGCGCTGGCCAGGCGCCTCACATCATCCAGATCTTCGACGCCGGCACGGGCACGATGATGGCGGCGGAAGACGCTATGAAGCCGGTCGCCGACGTGCTCTCGATGGGTGGCACGCCCTTCGACAAGAGCCAGTATCTCTCGGGCATCGTCGCCTATTATTCGAAGCCGGACGGCACGATGCTGTCCTTCCCGTACAACTCGTCCTCGCCGATCCTCTATTACAATAAGGACATTCTCACGAAGGCTGGGCTCGATCCCGAAAACCCGCCGAAGACCTGGAACGAGGTTTGGGACGCAGCCAAGAAGATCAAGTCCAGCGGCGCCGCGCCCTGCGGCTTCACCTCGACCTGGCTGACCTGGATTCACACGGAGAATTTCGCCGCGTGGAACAACTATCAGTGGGGCACGCAGGAAAACGGCATCGCCGCGCTCAACGTTGAGCTCAAGGTCAACGCCAAGCCGTTCGTCGACCACTTCCAGGCGCTCGCCGATCTCGCCAAGGACGGCACGTTCAAATATGGCGGCCGCACGTCGGAAGCCAAGCAGATCTTCCTCGCCGGCGAATGCGGCCTGTTCACCGAGTCCTCCGGCGGCCTCGGCGACATCGTCAAGTCGGGCATGAACTACGGCACCGGCATGCTGCCCTACGACACGGAATCGCAGAACACGATCCCGGGCGGCGCTTCGCTCTGGGTGTTCGGCGGCAAGTCGGATGATGAATACAAGGCGATCGCCGCCTTCTTCAACTTCCTGTCGCAGACCGACATCCAGGCCCGCCTGCACCAGGTCTCCGGCTACCTGCCGGTGACGCTCGCCGCCTATGAGAAGACCAAGGCGGACGGCTTCTACGAGAAGAATCCGGCACGCGAAATCCCGATCAAGCAGATGATGGCCAAGGCGCCGACCGAGAACTCGAAGGGTGTGCGTCTCGCCAATCTGCCGCAGGTTCGCGACATCATGAACGAGGAATATGAGAAGATGCTGGCCGGGGAGCAGACCGCTCAGCAGGCGATGGATAAGATCGTTGAGCGCGGCAACGCGGCGATCAAGGAAGCCATCGGCAACTGACCCCATGAACTGACAACCACCGCCCGCGTTAATCGCGGGCGGTGACTGCCTGGCGAGGAGCGGTCGGTGTCCCCACGCGTCATTTTCCCAAACAAGGTCCTGCCGTATCTGCTGGTCGCACCACAGCTCGCGATCACGCTCATCTTTTTCTACTGGCCGGCAAGTCAGGCGCTCTACCAGTCGGTGCTGAAGGAAGACCCGTTCGGGCTCAGGTCACGCTTCGTCTGGTTCGATAATTTCAAGCGCGTGCTCTCCGACCCGAACTATCTGAATTCGGTGGAAGTGACCGCGATCTTTTCCGTGTCGACGGCCTTCATCTCCATGGCGATCGCGCTGCTGCTGGCGGTCGCGGCCGACAAGGTGATCCGCGGCAGGAACATCTATCGCACGCTGCTGATCTGGCCTTACGCCGTCGCGCCGGCAATCGCCGGCATGCTCTGGCTGTTCCTCTTCAATCCTTCGATCGGCACGCTGGCCGTCCTGCTGCGCTCCACGGGCATCTCCTGGGATCCGCTGCTCAACGGTAATCAGGCGATGGTTTTGATCGTCTCGGCCGCCGCCTGGAAGCAGATCAGCTACAACTTCCTGTTCTTCGTCGCTGGCCTGCAGGCGATCCCGAAATCGCTGATCGAGGCAGCCGCCATCGACGGTGCGCGGTCGGCCAAGCGGTTCTGGACCATTGTCTTTCCGCTGCTCGCGCCGACGACCTTCTTCCTGCTGGTCATCAACACGACCTACGCCTTTTTCGATACGTTCGGCATCATCCACGCGGTCACCGGCGGCGGTCCCGGCAAGGCGACTGAGACGCTCGTCTACAAGGTCTATTCCGACGGCGCGCTCAACCAGTTGCTCGGCGACTCCGCCGCGCAGTCGGTCGTGCTGATGATCATCGTCATCGCGCTGACCGCCTTCCAGTTCCGCTATGTGGAAAGGAAGGTGCACTATGGCTGAGACCGTCGCCACGACCGCACAGGCGGTCGCGCATCTCGGCAGGCGCGAGGAAGGCGAGATGCTGGGCGTCAGCCGTGCGTCGCGCTACGTCGCCCACGCCATCCTCATCATCGGTGTCTTGATCGTCGCGTTCCCGATCTACTACACCTTCGTCGCCTCGACCCACACGCTGCAGACCATTCTGCGCCCGCCGCTACCGCTGCTGCCGGGCGGCCAGTTCTTCACCAACTATTATGAGGCGCTGTTCGGCGGCGTCGGACGTATCGGCGGCGTCAAGGTCAGCACGCTGCTCTTCAACACGACGGTGATCGCTCTGGCCATTGCCATCGGCAAGATCGTCATCTCGATCCTGTCGGCCTATGCGATCGTCTTCTTCCGCTTCCCGTTCCGGATGTTCTTCTTCTGGACGATCTTCATCACCCTGATGCTGCCAGTCGAAGTGCGCATCATGCCGACCTATGCGGTGATGGTGAATCTCGGCCTGATCGACACCTATACCGGCCTGACCTTGCCCTTGATGGCGTCTGCGACAGCGACGCTGCTCTTCCGTCAGTTCTTCCTGACGATCCCCGGCGAACTGGTCGAGGCGGCGCGCATCGACGGCGCGGGGCCGTGGCGCTTCTTCAAGGATATCCTGCTGCCGCTGTCGCGCACCAACATCGCGGCGCTCTTCGTCATCCTCTTCATCTATGGCTGGACGCAATATCTGTGGCCGCTGCTGATGACCAACCGCAACGACATGGGCACGATCGTCATCGCGTTGAGGAAGATGGTGTCCTTCGCGGACGCCGACACGGAATGGCATCTGGTCATGGTGACCTCGATGCTGGCGATCATCCCGCCGATCCTGGTGGTCGTGCTGATGCAGCGCTGGTTCGTGCGTGGCCTTGTTGAAACGGAGAAATGAAGCGTGGCGACGGTCGATCTCAGCGAGGTCAGGAAGATCTATGCCGGCAATGTCGAGGCGGTGAAGGGCGTCTCCATCGCCATTCCCGACGGCAAGCTTTGCGTGCTTGTCGGTCCGTCCGGCTGCGGCAAGTCCACGCTGCTCAGGATGATCGCCGGACTGGAATCGATCACCGCCGGAACCGTCAAGATCGACGGTCAGGTCGTGAACACGATCGGCCCGGCCGAACGCGACATCGCGATGGTCTTCCAGAACTATGCGCTCTATCCGCACATGAAGGTCTACGACAACATGGCGTATGGCCTGCGCAATCGCGGCATGGCGAAGGACGAAATCGACAGCAGAGTGCGCGAGACGGCGAAAATCCTTGAGCTTGGCGCCCTGCTCGAACGCAGGCCGCGTGAGCTCTCCGGAGGCCAGCGCCAGCGTGTCGCCATGGGCCGCGCCATCGTGCGCAATCCGAAGGTGTTTCTGTTCGACGAGCCGCTGTCGAACCTCGATGCGAAGCTGCGTGGCCAGATGCGCGTCGAGATCAAGAATTTGCAGCGTTCGCTTGGCGTCACCTCGGTTTACGTCACACACGACCAGCTTGAGGCGATGACGCTCGCCGATATTCTCGTCGTCATGAACGCCGGCATCGTCGAACAGGTTGGCAATCCGCTCGACATCTATGAAAAGCCCGCTTCGACCTTCGTGGCCGCTTTCATCGGCGCACCGCCGATGAATCTCCTGCCACTCGCTAACGGAACGCTGGCGGATGGCACCGCCGTGCCGAACGCACCGGCGTCAGCCGTGACGGTCGGCTTCCGTCCGGAAGATGCTGTCGTCGGCGCGGGGCAGGGGCTGAGCCTTGCCGCAACCGTCGAGGCCGTCGAGCCTGTCGGCGCGGAAAGTTTCCTCTATTGCTCCGGTGGCGGGCAGAAGATCGTGGCGCGCGTAGCTGGCCGCGCGACTGCTGAGCCCGGCGACCAGCTCACGGTCTCTGCGGCGAAGTTGCATTTCTTCGACGCGGCCGGCAGGCGGGTCGAGTAGCATTCGATCTGTTCCCAAACAAAAAAGGCGGCGCACAGGCGCCGCCTTTCGTTTGTACCGATGAGGGTTCTACAGGACGAAATCGCCCCTGATCAGCGCCTTGTTGCCCGACAGGATGATCTGCATCTCCGCAGCGGCATCCGTGTCGGTGTTCATCGAAATCAGCGTGTCCGAGCCGAGGTAGTTGTACCGGATCTGGCCAGCGGCGGTGAAAGCCGCAGTGCCGCGGAACGTGAAAGCCTGGTTGCCGGCCAACAGCGCGTTGGCGTCGATTGTCGAAAGGTCGATCAGATCGATGTCGAGCTGGAAATCGGTGATGCGGTCGCGGTTTGCACTTGGCAGCGATTCGTTCAGGGCATTGAAATCGAATCGGTCGAAACCCGAACCACCCGTGTGCCAGTCCGAGCCCAGTCCACCGACCATGCGATCGTTTCCGGCACCGCCGAAAAGGTCGTCATTGCCGGCGCCGCCGAGCAGGATGTCGTTGCCGCCAAAGCCATTCAACTCATCAGCGCCCCGGCCACCGAAGAGGACGTCGATCGCGTTCGTGCCGTTGATCTCCTTGGCGATCGTCGATGTGTTGTAGACGAAGTCCGCGGAAATGAGCTCAGAAGCGGCGATACCGTCCACCGTGATGCGATGTGCGTAACCGTTCCAGATCGCGTTCAGTGTCGCGTCGCCAAACGAGTCATTGGTCATGATCGCCTGAATCTGGCTGAAGTCGGAGACGTTCCAGGCTTTGACATCGATCCTGTCGGAGTCGAGGTCGAAGTCAACGATCAGGTCGTCGCTCAAGCCCACGCCACGCGCTGTCATGATGAACCAGTCCAGGCCCGTGCCGCCATAAAGATCGTTGGCGCCGAGGCCGCCATAGATGTCGTCATTGCCGGCGCCGCCGTAGATGCGGTCATTGCCGTTGAGGCCGCGGATGAGATCGTTGCCGCCATAACCATAGATCGTATCGGCCGAGTTGGTGCCGTTGATGATCTCGGAAGTGTTGTCGCCACGGATGATGGCCATAGTGGGTACTCCTGTAATTCGGCTGCCTATTGACCCGCCTTTGATTCGGACGATGCACCACCCCTCATGAACAGCTGCTGAACGGCGCGGTTAACGAGAGCCCGGAACGTTAATGCACTCGTTTGGTTCCTGGCATCCGGGCCGGGCAGCCTGTTCCCGAAGACTGCCGTAAAGGCGGCGTGGAAACGCCACGGAGGCGCCGCAATTCCGATCAAGCCGCGCGCGTTTGAGAGTGGGAGACTTCTCCAATGCCCGGCACAGGAGACTGCCATGACCGCCGCATTAGGATCGCCGCTCGTCTCATCCTTCACAAAGCAATCGCCACTCACCGATCCCGGCCGTCATGCGGCTGCTTATGACGAGTTGCCAGCCGACCCGGCCGCGCTCGCGGCAATTGTGCAAGGTCTGCTGATCTATGATGTGGTCGCCGAACCGTTCTACGGCTATCAGCCGGCCAAAGACCGCGCCGGTGAGATCCACGCTCGCACGACCAAAGTCCTGCTCGACACGATTAAGTCCCTGGACCCCAGTCCACTGACGGTGCCACGCCTTTTTGAGCGTCGCCACCTCGCGCGCTGCCACATCTATACGCGCCTCTTTGTCTCGATGCTGCGCGCCAAGGACATTCCGGCACGCGCCCGTTGCGGATTCGGCGCCTACTTCAATCCACCCTGGTTCGAGGATCATTGGGTCGCCGAGTATTTCGACGCCGGGAAGAAGCGCTGGGTGCTGGCTGACGCACAGCTCGACGCGGTGTGGCTGGAGAAGCTCCAGCTCAAGGCCGACACGCTCGACTTGCCGCGCGACCAGTTCGTCGTCGCCGCCGACGCGTGGAAGGCATGCCGCTCCGGCAAGGGCGATCCGATGCTCTACGGCATCAGCTTCAACGACCTTCGCGGCCTCTGGTTCATCGCTGCCGACCTTATCAAGGATGTCGCGTCGCTCGCCGGAATGGAAATGCTGCCGTGGGACGCCTGGGGCGCGACGCCAAAACCCGATGCGGAACTCAGTCCCGACGAGCTTCGGTTCTTCGACCGCCTTGCCGATCTGACGGCGGACCCTGATGCTGCGATGTACGAGCTTCTGTACGCCTATCGGTCCGACGCGCGACTGACCGTGCCGGCGCAGGTTTTCAACGCGCTGACGCAGCGGATGGAGGACGTGCCGCATCGATAGGGCGGCAGATCGTTAAAATTCGATCTTTCCGGCGAACGGTTCTTCCAAGTTTTCCCGGTACGACACCCCCAAGCGACCTGCTGTTTGAGGGGTTAGGGGGCATGGCGCCGCTCGGTGATCTTTTGGGGCTTCTCAGCCCCGCTCATGTTAAAAACAACGCGTCCACGTCCGCCGCAAAACCGGCGGCCGCCGAGACTGCAGCGGAGTCCGCGACCGCTCCAGCGCGCTATGTGCGGCCAACGCCGGAACCGCCCGCGCCGCGCATGGAAATGGACGTGCCGCTGCAGGGGGGCACCGGGCTCGACTGGGCGCGCAAGGCCGCGCAGGCCGTGATTGCCCATACCCGCCTGCTCGAATGGGTCGACACCGCCCAGCCGCTCGAAGCGGCGCCCACCAGCGGCAAGAGCGACTTCGAAAGCGTCGTTCGCGCCTACAGCGAGTTCGACGTCGAAGACGCGCAGCGCGACTAATTCAGCAGCCGGCGTGACACGCCGGCTAGGAACCTTTCGTCACAGTCCGTTCGGTATTTCGCCGCATTTCGTGCTAGAAAGGCGCGGAAGGGCGAAGTCGCGCGCACACCACGCCGGCTGACGGGACTATTTCGAGAGGGACGATCCGCATGTACCGCAAAATCATTCTGGGGCTTTCAGCCTCCGCATTCCTTGCCGCCTGCACCACCGACCCATACACGGGCGAGCAGAAGGTTTCGAACACGGCAGGCGGTGCTGCGATCGGCGCGCTCGCAGGTGCTGGCCTCGGCCTGCTTGCCGGCGGTGACGACCGCCGCAACGCCCTGATCGGCGCCGGTGTCGGTGCGCTCGCCGGTGGCGCGGTCGGTCTTTACATGGACCAGCAGGAAGCCAAGCTGCGGGCGCAACTGCAGGGCACCGGCGTGTCGGTGACCCGCGTCGGTGACCAGATCATCCTGAACATGCCGTCCAACATCACCTTCGCGACCGACCAGGACTCGATCCAGGCCGGCTTCTATCCGACGCTCAATTCCGTCGCGCTGGTGATCAAGGAATTCAACAAGACGCTGGTCGACGTCTACGGCCATACCGATTCCACCGGTTCCGACCAGCACAACCAGGATCTGTCGCAGCGCCGCGCTCTGTCGGTCGCCAACTACCTGTCCTCGCAGGGCATCGACGGCCGCCGCTTCATCGCCACCGGCTTCGGCGAGTCGCGGCCGGTCGCGTCGAACGGCGACGAAGCAGGGCGCGCGCAGAACCGCCGTGTCGAGATTCAGTTGACGCCTCTGCGTTCGGCTTAATTCCAGTTCAGGTTCCTCGCCCCCGCATCAGCGGGGGAGAGGTGCCGAGCCGGCGGCAACGCCGCCGAAGCGACGCGGAGAGGGGGCGCTGTTTACAGCGCCTTGGCTATCTGAGCTGCGAGCTTCGCGTTGTTTTTGACAAGCGCAATGTTGGTCTTGAGGCTCGCGCCGCCGGTCAGCTCGAGGATTTTCGCCAGCAGGAACGGCGTCACTTTCTTGCCCGCCACGCGATCCTTCGCGGCGGCATTTTGCGCCGACTCGATAAAGCCCGCCATCGTCCCGACCGGGATCTCGTCGCCCTGCGGCACCGGATTCGCCACCAGCATGCCGCCGCCGAGGGCCAGCGCCTGGCGCGTCGCGAAGAACGCGGCGATGCGCGTCGGTTCATCCAATCTCAGAGGCGCGGCGAAGCGCGAGCTGCGCGACCAGAAGGCAGGCATCACGTCGGAGCGATAGGCCACCACCGGCACGCCACGCGTCTCTAGCACCTCCAGCGTCTTCTCGATGTCGAGGATCGCCTTGGCTCCGGCCGAGACGACGATCACCGGCGTGCGCGCCAGTTCGTCGAGGTCGGCCGAGATGTCGAAGCTGGTCTCTGCGCCCTTGTGCACGCCGCCGATGCCGCCGGTGGCAAACACCTTGATGCCGGCAAGGGAGGCCGCGATCATCGTCGCTGCGACCGTCGTGCCGCCCGTGCGCTTCTCGGCGACCGCAAAGGCGAGGTCGGCGCGCGACAATTTCATAGCGTCGGTTACCTTGGCGAGCTGTTCGCGCTCGGCGTCGGAAAGGCCGACCTTCAACCGCCCGTCGACCACCGCGATTGTTGCAGGCACCGCACCTTCGTCGCGGATGATTTTTTCCACGTCCGCCGCCATCGCCGCATTGTCGGGAAACGGCATGCCGTGGGTGATGATGGTGCTCTCCAGCGCCACCACCGGTCTGCCGGCGGCGAGCGCTTCGGCCACCGGTGCGTTGATGTCGAGAAAGGGGCGGGCGCTTTCGGGCGTCATAGCTGTCTCAAGGCGGGCAATCCTGTCCGCTCAATGCCACTCCGCGCGCCTTTCCGCCAGAGGGCGCGCCTCCCGGCTACTCGCGGCGGAGATAGAGCCAGAGCGTTACAGGTGCGAGGATCGCCGTCAGCACGGCCGGCGCGATCAGCGCCAGCAGCACGTCGGTGAAGGTCGCGGTGCCCGCCATCAGCCCGCGCATGGCCGTGGTCATCAGCGACACCGGATTGACGTCGACAAAACCTTGCAGCCACCAAGGCATCGTCGCGGGGTCGACCATGATGTTCGACGCGAACACCAGCGGGAAGAGGAAGGTGAAGCCGAAGGTCATCACGGTCGTCGGCGTGCGCAGGATCAGCCCCAGCACGATGAACACCCAGCCCATGCCGAAGCCGATCGCGATTAGCAGCGCGAACGCGCCGATCACACCGAACAGGCCGGCCTCCGGCCGGTAGCCGAGGATAAGCCCGATCAGGAGGATGATCGCGCCGGCGATCAGGTGGCGCAGGATGTCGCCGACCATCAGTCCGGCGAACGGCGACAGCGACCAGATCGGCAGCGAGCGGAAGCGGTCGAACAGGCCTTTGCTCAGATCTGTCGACAGGCCCATGCCCGAATAGACCGCGTTGAACACCACCGTCTGCACCAGGATGCCCGGCAGGAAGAACTGCAGATATTCACCCGGCGAGCCGGCCAGTGCGCCGCCGAACACGAAGGTGAAGAGCAGCGTGAACATGATCGGCGTCATCACCAGGTCGAAGAGCTGCTCCGGCACGTGCTTGAATTTCAGCACGGCGCGCCAGCCGAACACCAGCGCATTGGAGAGCGCCGAGGGTGCGGCGGGTGCGGCGACGTGCTGCAAACGTCCGAGTGAAGTCGCTTCGGTCATCGTGCTGCGTCCTTCTGCGTCCCGCCCTTCGTCTCACCATCGCGCTGTCCGGTCAGCGCGAAGAACACTTCCTCGAGGCTCGGCTGGCCCATGGAGAAGTCCGACAGCTCGATGCCGCCTTTCGCCAGCGCCGCCAGCCCGTCATTGGCCGCACTTGCCGTGCCCGCCATCACCGACAGCTCCGCACCTTCGGCGCTGCGCTGCACCGGCTGCTTCAGTTTCTCCTCGAGCAAGCGCGCGGCGTCCTCCAGCCGGGCCGGATCGGCCACCGACACGTGCAGGAAGCCGGAACCCGTCGCGGCCTTCAGCTCGCGGCTGGTGCCTTCCGCGATCTTCTTGCCGTGGTCGATGACGGCGATGCGCGCGGCGAGCTGATCGGCCTCTTCCAGATATTGCGTGGTGAGCAGGATGGTGACGCCCGAACGCGCCAGCTCGCGGATCATCGCCCACACATCCTTGCGCGCGTTCGGATCGAGGCCGGTCGTCGGCTCGTCGAGGAACAGCACGCCCGGCGTCACCACCAGCGAGGCGGCGATGTCCAGCCTGCGACGCATGCCGCCGGAATAGTCCTTCACCTGCTTGTTCGCCGCGTCCGACAGTCCGAAGGCCGCCAGCAGCTCATCGGCGCGATCTTTCGCGGCGCGGCCGCGAAAGCCCCACAACCGCGCCAGCAGCATCAGATTCTCGCGGCCGGTCAGGTCCTCGTCCAGCGAAGCGAACTGCCCGGTCATGGCGATAGAGGCGCGCACATCATGCGGCGCCGTGCCGATGTCGTGCCCCATCACCGTCGCCGTTCCGGCGTCCGGTCGTGACAGCGTCGCCAGCATGCGCATCAGCGTCGTCTTGCCGGCGCCGTTCGGGCCAAGAATAGCGAAGATGATGCCGCGCGGCACGTCGAGGTCGATGCTGTCGACCGCGCGCACCTCGCCAAATGTCTTCACCATGCCGCGCGCGGAAATCGCCAGATCGGCAGTGTCGATGAAACGGGAGGGTGTCCTGAGGGGGGAGGCGTCGTTCATTGCGGTCGATCCGGCCGTTCGAAAAAGATTGATCTCAACGCTCCCCGCGAGCGAGCGACGCATATAGCAACGCTTCACTCAAATCGACAGGGGCTGGACCAATATTCTCCTGACATCTCACGACATTTGCATACCGAAACCTATGCTGGTTCAGGCTCCGCGATCAGCACCAGCGCCTCAGCCAGCAGAACCTCCGGAATTCGCGCAACCGCCGCCGGGCTCTCGATGGTCAGCATCGCTGCTGCCATGCCTTCGCGCAGCGCTGCCCTGAGCGGCTGGCCGCGCATCATCGCGGCCGTGGTGGCGCCAGCCAGAGCATCGCCCGCACCGGTGGCGTCCGCGACGCGCCGCGGCTTTGGCGGCGTCAGTGCAAAAATGCCATGACGATCGAAACCGGTGATTGGTCCTGCGCCGGCGGTAATCACGCCTGCCTTCAGGCCGCGCTTTTGCAATTCACGCGCCAGTGCCTCCGCGCCGCTTTCCGCACCAAGCGCCGCCAGGGCCGATGCTTCGCGCATGTTCATGTAAAGGCACGCCAGCCGGTCGAGCAGGCCAGCGAGCCGCGTCGCCTTGGCCGGCGAAATGGCGATCGCATAGATCGGTTTGCCGGCGCCAAGCGCCGTCAGCGTCTCGAGTGCTGCGCGCGGCAGGTTCGCGTCGCAGAAGATCGCGTCCGCTTCGGCCACCGCCTCGCGCACCTTCGAGCGTCTGAGCTGTTTTGGAAACGCCACCTCGTAGAGCGCCATATCGGCCAGCCCGGCCAGCACCTCGCCGTCGCGGTCGACGAGTGCCGTATAGCTCGGTGTCGCGCGGTCGAGGAACACCGCGGACATATCGGCGATGCCGAATTCGGTGATCGCCTGCGCTACCATCTCTCCGGCCGAATCCGCGCCGCGCACCGACATCAGCGTGGCATGCACGCCGCGCTGCACCGCCGCGCGGATCGCGTTGAACGTGCCGCCGCCGGTCTCCTCGGTCATCGTGCCGGGGATCGACGCACCCGGCACGAACGGCGCCGTCATCCGCCCGCGCCGGTCGATATGGGCGCCACCGACCGCGAACAGTCTCGGCGGAGGATTGACCGCGCTGCGGCGGGCAGGTGAGGTGCGTGTCATGCCGCTACGCTAAGGGCGGCAACGTGATGGTGCAACGTGTTCGAATCGGTGTGAGGCATCTTAGCGAGAACAGGTGGAGCATCAGATATTAGACGGGGACAAATTTATGTCAGTAGGCTTGAGACAAAAATAGAACAGAAGCCAATATATGAAATTTTTCAGCCATTTAGTGATTCTTGCAATTTTAGAACAAACCGTGTACATAATTTTTGGGACGCCGGGACTGTCCGGGCTTCATTGACGACCAAGGGGTAATAGATCATGGCTCAGAACGCGCTCAGACTGGTTGAGGACAAGGACAAGGCAGTGGACAAGACAAAGGCGCTTGATGCGGCGCTCTCTCAGATCGAGCGGGCGTTCGGCAAGGGCTCGATCATGAAGCTCGGCAAGAACGAGCAGGTCGTCGAGATCGCGACTGTCTCCACCGGTTCGCTCGGCCTCGACATTGCGCTCGGCGTCGGCGGCCTGCCGCGCGGCCGCATCGTCGAAATCTACGGGCCGGAAAGCTCGGGCAAGACGACGCTGGCGCTGCACACTGTCGCCGAAGCCCAGAAGAAGGGCGGCATCTGCGCCTTCGTCGATGCCGAACACGCGCTCGATCCGGTCTATGCCCGCAAGCTTGGCGTCGACCTCGAAAATCTTCTCATCTCCCAGCCCGATACCGGCGAGCAGGCACTCGAAATCTGCGACACGCTGGTCCGTTCCGGCGCCATCGACGTGCTGATCGTCGACTCGGTCGCCGCACTCACGCCGCGTGCTGAAATCGAGGGCGAGATGGGTGAGTCGCTTCCTGGTCTGCAGGCCCGCCTGATGAGCCAGGCGCTGCGGAAGCTGACCGCCTCCATCTCGCGCTCCAACACAATGGTCATCTTCATCAACCAGATCCGCATGAAGATCGGCGTCATGTACGGTTCGCCCGAGACGACGACGGGCGGCAATGCGCTGAAATTCTACGCGTCGGTGCGTCTCGACATCCGCCGCATCGGCGCGGTCAAGGACCGCGACGAGGTGGTGGGCAACCAGACCCGCGTCAAGGTCGTGAAGAACAAGCTCGCGCCGCCCTTCAAGCAGGTCGAGTTCGACATCATGTATGGCGAGGGCGTGTCGAAGACCGGCGAACTGGTCGACCTCGGCGTCAAGGCCGGCATCGTGGAAAAATCCGGCGCCTGGTTCTCCTACAATTCGCAGCGTCTCGGCCAGGGCCGCGAGAACGCCAAGACGTTCCTGCGCGAGAACCCGGACACGGCGGCCGAGATCGAAGCGGCATTGCGCCAGAACGCCGGTCTGATCGCCGAGAAATTTCTCGAGAACACCGGGCCTGGTGGCGGAGATTTCGACGACGCCGCGGGCATGTAACGCGTAGCCAGCAGCGTTTCGTCATCAGCCGCCGGTCCGAAAGGGCCGGCGGTTTTGATTTCCACCAGGCGTCATCCTAGGGCGAGCGAAGCGAGACCCTGGGATCCATGCCTGAACGGTGAACGACACAGACGCAAATCTGTCCCGCAAAATCCGTGGACAGATTTCCACCGCATCTGCCGCCATCCGAAAATAGTTTTGAGCGATTTCAAGCGCTTGGCGAGCCGGCAGAAAAAATCTGCAACGAGCTGGAACACAATCTGTCCATACGGGTACGCCCAGGCCCCATAATACGCTCGGCAGCTTGCCAGTGGGAACGGGTGTACAACCGGCGCTCAGGCA
>DATJTE010000097.1:0-5219 GCA_035503715.1 Rhizobiaceae bacterium
AGGCTGGCGCGCACGCTTCGGGCGAGTGCTCCTGTTCGATCCGACCAACATTCAGAGCGCCGCCTACAATCCCCTGCTCGAGGTGCGCCGCGGCGAGTGGGAAGTCCGCGATGTGCAGAACATAGCAGACGTGCTCGTAGACCCCGAAGGCGCCCTGGAAAAGCGGAATCACTGGGAGAAGACCAGCCACGCGCTGCTCGTCGGCACGATCCTCCACGTCCTCTATGCCGAAACCGACAAGACCCTCGCCGGCGTCGCCAACTTTCTCTCCGACCCGAAGCGCCCGATCGAGACGACCCTGCGCGCCATGATGACGACGCCGCATCTGGGGCAAAGGGGCGCGCATCCCGTCGTCGCCAGCGCCGCGCGGGAGCTGTTGAACAAGAGCGAGAACGAACGCTCGGGCGTCCTGTCGACGGCCATGTCATTTCTCGGGCTCTATCGCGATCCGGTCGTTGCCGCGGTCACGCGACGCTGCGATTGGCGTATCCGTGACCTCGTCGAGGCAGAGAGACCTACCACGCTCTATCTCGTCGTTCCGCCCTCCGACATCAGCCGGACCAAACCGCTGGTGCGGCTGATCCTCAACCAGATCGGCCGACGCCTCACCGAGGAGCTGGATTCAAAACGCCGCCGGCATCGGCTGCTGCTCATGCTCGACGAGTTTCCGGCGCTCGGCCGCCTCGATTTTTTCGAGTCGGCGTTGGCGTTCATGGCCGGCTACGGGCTGAAGAGCTTTCTCATCGCCCAAAGCCTGAACCAGATCGAGAAGGCTTACGGGCAGAACAACTCCATCCTCGACAATTGCCATGTGCGGGTGAGCTTTGCGACCAACGATGAACGAACGGCCAAGCGCGTATCCGATGCGCTCGGCACCGCGACCGAACTACGGGCGATGAAGAACTACGCCGGCAGTCGGCTCAGCCCGTGGCTCGGTCACTTGATGATTTCCCGACAGGAGACGGCAAGACCGCTGTTGACCCCGGGCGAGGTGATGCAGCTTCCGCCCGACGACGAACTGGTTCTGGTATCCGGCTGCGCTCCGATCCGGGCGAAGAAGGCGCGCTATTTCGAGGACCCGGAGATGCAGGCACGCATCCTTAAACCGCCGATGCTGGCCAGATCCAAATCGCCGACAACCGAAGAGGATCATACAATCCCGCATGAAGGTGATTGGACCGGTCGGGTTGTCGAGACATCGTCTGAGTCCGCCACCGAGGATCCTGCCAATGCCGGCATTCGACGCGAACCTGAACTGCCCGAGCACGAAGAAATCGTGCCGGAACCGAAGAAGCCCGTGCATGAGTTCGAGCCGATGGAAGATGAGCCTGACGACGAGGCTCAGCGCCAGCGCGTCATGCAACGCACGTTCGGGACGGTCGCTCGCCAGGTCTCGCTCGACCCGGGCGATGACATGCAGATGTAGCGATGCGCACCAAACACACCTTTCGTCTTCCGGCCGATCTGGCCGCCAAACTCGCGGACTATGCGGCCCGGAAGCGCGTGCCACAGGCCTTGATTGTCGAGGCCGCGCTCACATCACATTTGTCGCCTGACGGCGCCGATCGATTGGAAGCGGCGCTGGCCCGCCGACTTGATCGCATGACGCGACAGATGGAGCTGATCGAGCGGCACGTTACCATCTCGAATGAAGCGCTGGCCGTCTTCGTGCGCTTCTGGCTGACCAGCACACCGGCTTTGCCGGATACGGCGCTTGCCGCTGCCCAGACCAAGGGGCGCGAGCGCTACGACGGGTTCGTCGAAGCACTCGGTCGAAGGCTGGCGCGAGGGCGTAAGCTTGCCGACGAGGTGAGCCAGGACGTGACGCCCACTGTCTCGGAGTCACGGCCGGACAACGAGGCGAACAATGAACATCGCCAACGGACTTCGGGCATCTGAAAAAGCTGACGTTTTGCGATCGAAGGGAGTCGACATCGGCCCTCACCGCGCGGCGCCGGAATAGCAAGAATGCGTCCAGGTGGGCAAAATAGCCGCCTTGTATACGGACATAAAGTCCGGTATAAGAGAGGACATGACTGGAGACGAACTGAACCGCTATCTCGAATTGTTGGAGCTCACCCAAGCCGACCTTGCGGCACGGCTCGGCGTCACGACGCGGACGGTGCGCCGCTGGCAGACCAGTGAGCAACCGACCCCGCCATGGGTCGCCGAAGTGCTTGGCGCTTGGCGCCAGCTGCACACGCGCAATCTGCCCTGGGGCGCCGATCTGGAATCCGTCTGGTACGGCGATGACGACCAAATTCGGCGGCATCAGGATCACGACAAGGCGCTCGCGGCGCTTTTACAGAGGGTGAAAGCACGCGGGGGGCCTTCTGCCCCATGGCGCGTCAACTTGCGCGACCACAGCGCGACATTGGGACCGATAACCGTCCGCTTCTACCGGCTCGCCAGCAACAGCTTCAGCGTGGCCAACTATCGTCGCGGCGACATGCTGCCAGATGCCCGCCGTGATCAGCCGCTCATTGAAGATGCGGTCGCGGCGTTTGCCGCGGCCGTCAGCGAGGCGCGTCGTGCCCGTCACCACGAAGGCTGGGACGAATGAACAGTGCGCGCCGCCCGCTCGATCCTCGGAAGTCGAATGTCGCAATCGATGCCAACTCGCTTGACCGGCCCGACACCGATCGCGCCACAGCAGTCGATCGCCTTCTGTCACTAGCCAAGGACGGAAAAATACAGCTGATTGTGCCGAAGGGTGTTAGGCGTGAATTCCAGAACCCGAGGACGCCGGCTAGCGTGAGGGAGACTGGGCTGCCTCAGATCTTTACTTTGAGCGTGGGGCTCAATTCCGATGAACAGCGCAACCGCCGGATTGTTGAGACCGAACTCCAAGGCAACGCGATGCCAGGCAAGCATACCGATGATGCTGATCATTTATGTGAGGCGGCAAAGTACTGCGGGTATTTCATCACACATGACGTTCGGATTCTCCGGAAAGCAGGAAAGCTGCACGACGTGTTGCCGCCTTCCCTGCATGTCGTAACGCTGGCGGAATTCTTGGAGATTTATGATGATTTCGAAGCAGGTCGGCGGCTATGAGCAATCTTGTCGGTGTCGATCCGACGAGCGACCTTCGTGCCAAGGTCAAAGCCGCAGTCCGAGAATACGACACCATAGTACAGTTTCACGAGTCGTGGCGGATTGCCGCTCACGATAAGGCCTTGCATGCGCGGGTCAGCCATTCCTTTGCCGGCCAAACCTTCCTTATTGTACGGCGAGCATTGCGACGTGAAATGCTCCTCGGGCTGTCTCGGCTGTGGGATCATCGCACGGAAGCCATCAAAATCATCTCGATCGCCGACGATTTAGAAAACCCGACGATACTGGACTCGTTGTTGCCAAACACACCTATCTACGCAGAAGCGCGTGGTCAGGCCGTGGAAGCGGCCGCTCTGATCCGCAGGTACGAGAAGGGCGGATCGAGCCATTCCACGCTCAGCAGGCTGCGGAGGCTTCGTAACCAACATCTCGCTCATCACCAAATCGCCGCAAAACAAATCGGGGTAGTGGAGGAAGAAGAGATCGATAAGCACGCGGAAGACCTATATGCGGATTCGGCCAAGCTAATCAGCTTGTTGGAGCACGTCGTGGAAAGAACCGCGTATAACCCCAAGGAGACCGCTGGCGTCTACGAATTCTATGCGAAGTTCTTTTGGGAAGCTGTAACCGGTGAGCGCAATGAGGGCCATCCGCGCCGCCGCATCGCTGAACAATCGAACGGCTAACGCAGCGCGCTTGACTCGCTAGTCACCCGCCTCGGTCAACATGAACTCAATCGATGCGATATCGCGCCAGACCTAGGCCCCGCCCTGAACCGTCGGTTGCCAAGCCGGGCAGCACGATAGCCCACGATGCCTCTCGCTTGTTATTCTGTCCCAGAGCCCTCCTGCCTCATCATCGTTGTTGCGGAGTCCTATTTCCGGCTCTTTCTAATCAACCCCGCTGACATCCGCCTCTGAGTTGAGGCGATCTTGCGGGGTTCATGTGACGACGATCTCCCTCCGGTCTGAAGTCTTCGCCCGCGGTGCGCGCATGCTGCGCACCGCGCTCGGCCCCGCAATCTCCGCTTACCTCGAAGATCCCGGCGTCGTCGAAGTGATGCTCAATCCGGACGGTCGTCTGTGGATCGATCGTTTGTCGGGCGGGCTGGAAGATACCGGCGGCCGAGTTACTCCCGCTGACGCCGAGCGCATCGTGCGCCTCGTCGCGCACCATGTCGGCGTCGAGGTCCATGCGAACAGTCCGCGGGTTTCGGCCGAGCTGCCGGAAAGTGGGGAGCGGTTCGAGGGCCTTGTGCCGCCGGTAGTGGCCGCACCGTGCTTCGCCATCCGCCGCCCTGCGGTCGCCGTCTTCACGCTCGACGACTATGTCGGCTCCGGCATCATGTCGGCGACGCAGGCCGAACTGCTGCGCATCGCGGTGCGCGAGCGCAAGAACGTGCTCGTGGCCGGCGGCACATCGACCGGCAAGACCACGCTGGTCAACGCGCTACTCGCCGAGGTCGCCAAGACCGGCGACCGCGTCGTCCTGATCGAGGATACGCGGGAGCTGCAATGCGCGGCGCCGAACCTGGTCGCGCTTCGCACAAAGGACGGCGCCGCTTCGCTCTCCGATCTCGTCCGTTCATCGCTGCGGCTCCGGCCCGATCGCATTCCCATTGGCGAAGTGCGCGGCGCGGAGGCGCTCGATCTGTTGAAGGCGTGGGGAACCGGCCATCCCGGTGGTGTCGGGACCCTGCATGCGGGCTCGGCCATCGGCGCGCTGCGCCGCCTCGAGCAGCTCATTCAGGAAGCCGTAATCACGGTCCCGCGCGCGCTGATCGCGGAGACCATTGACCTCATTGCGGTCCTCGCCGGCCGCGGCTCCGCCCGTCGGCTCGCCGAGCTCGCGGCGGTGAAGGGCCTTTCGCCCACCGGCGATTACGTCCTCACCCCCGCAGGAGAACCGTGATGCCGCTCAACCATGCTCGCCGTGCGCTCGCCACGGCTTCGACCTTCGCCTTCGTCGCGCTCGTTACCGCGCCGGCTTACGCCGCCGGCTCCAACATGCCGTGGGAACAGCCTCTCACGCAGATCCTGGATTCCATCCAGGGGCCGGTCGCCAAGGTCATCTCGGTGATCATCATCATCGTCACCGGCCTGACGCTGGCCTTCGGCGAAACCTCCGGCGGCTTCCGGCGACTGATCCAGATCGTCTTCGGC
>DATJTE010000098.1:0-2132 GCA_035503715.1 Rhizobiaceae bacterium
CGGAAAATCGACGCTGCTGGCGATCGTCGCCGGCGCCCCGACGGGTACAATCCGGTAGCGCGCAGGTGCTGAGCGGCGACATGGCGGATGCGGCTCACCGGGCCCGAGTTTGTCCGCGCATCGCCTACATGCCGCAAGGCCTCGGCAAAAATCTTTATCCCGATCTCAGCATCCGGGAAAACATCGATTATTTCGGCCGCCTGTTCGGGCAGCCGCCGGTCGAACGCGCCGCCCGCATCAGAGAACTGCTCGATAGCACGGGTTTGGCGCCGTCTGCCGACCGACCGGCGAAAAAGCTCTCGGGCGGCATGCGGCAGTTCTGGGAGCTCATTGGGCGCATCCGCACCCGCCGGCCGGGGATCAGCGTAATTGTCGCAACTGCCTATATGGAGGAGGCGGAGCGCTTCGATTGGCTCGTCGCGATGGATGCCGGTCGGGTGGTGGCAAGCGGGTCGCCGGGCGAATTGAAGGCAGCGACCGGCACAATCAGTATCAAGGACGCGTTCATCGCGCTGCTGTCCGAGCGCGAACGCGCCGGCCACGAGGCACTCGTCATTCCTCCCCAGAGCGGGCGCGCCGGCGAACCGCTCATCGTCGCCCACAATCTCACCCGCCGGTTCGGTAATTTTACCGCCGGCGACCAAGTCAGCTTCACCATCCACCGCGGCGAGATTTTCGGCGTTGTCGGTTCGAACGGCTGCGGCAAGACGACGACGATGAAGATCCTGACCGGGCTGCTGCCGGCCAGCACGGGCGAGGCGTTGCTGTTCGGCAAGCCGGCCAATGTGCGCAATCTCGCTGCACGAAAGCGAGTAGGCTACATGTCGCAGTCGTTCTCGCTCTATACCGACCTGTCCGTTCGTCAGGACCTCGAACTGCACGCCCGCCTGTTTCATCTGCCGCCACATCGTGCGAGAGAGCGCATCGCCAGCCTGATCGAGCGCTTCGGTCTCGGCGACCATCTCGATCAGCTAGCACCGGACCTGCCGCTCGGGATGCGCCAGCGGCTATCGCTCGCCGTAGCCGTCGTGCACGAGCCGGAAATGCTGATCCTCGACGAGCCGACTTCGGGCGTCGACCCGGTCGCCCGCGACGCATTCTGGGAGCTCCTGATCGGCCTGTCGCGCAACGACGGCGTGACGATTTTCGTCTCTACCCAGTTTATGAACGAGGCGGAACGCTGTGACCGAATAGCGTTGATGGATTCCGGGCATATGTTGGCGACCGACACGCCCGCTGCTCTCGCGCTGTCGCGCGGCGCGGCGCGCCTCGAAGACGCTTTTATCCGCTATCTCGAAGAGGCCTCTGGCGTTCAGTTGGCAGTAAGGCAAGAAACTTATTCTCCCCCATCGGGTTCAGCAGCGTCATGGACATTATTAACAGCATCACGATGCTGGCGATCATCCTGGCCGGCGCCGCGGTTGTGCGCGAACGTGAGCACGGCACGATGGACCATCTCCTCGTCATGCCGATCAGGCCGTTCGAGATCGCGATGTCGAAAATCTGGGCCAACAGCCTCGTTATCATCATCGCCAGCGGCGCTTCGCTCTATCTGGTCGTGCGCGGCCTGCTGCACATCCCGATCGCCGGGTCGGTGCCGCTATTCTTGTGCGGTGTGGCGATCTATCTGTTTTTCACCACCGCGATCGGCATCTTCCTCGGGACAGTCGCGCGCTCGATGCCGCAACTCGGGCTGCTGTATCTGCTGGTCTATTTGCCGCTGGCGCTGCTGTCTGGCAGCAACACGCCACGAAAGCATGCCGCCATGGCTGGCGACGATCATGCAGGCCTCGCCGACCGTGCATTTTGTCTCGTTCGCGCAGGCGATTCTGTACCGCGGCGCCGGCTTCGCGGTTGTCTGGCCGCAATTCGCAATAGTGGCGGCGATCGGGGGCCTGTTTTTGGGCTTGTCGCTGCTGCGTTTCCGCAAGATTGCGGTGATGGCACCGTGAGAGAGGGGTCAGGGTTGTGCGCGCAGGCTCAAGATGTAAGCGCTGATATCTGTGATCTGACGCGTCGTCAGATGCGGATAAGGCATGCGCCCATAGGGGTGGGCATGCGCGAGAAACGCCCGTAACGCTTCTCGCGTCGTGCCGGGCCGCTTCGCAATATCAAAAAAGCTCGGCGCGGTA
>DATJTE010000099.1:0-5238 GCA_035503715.1 Rhizobiaceae bacterium
CAGACGGACCGTCACTCAAAACGCTACCTGGAACAAGCGCGCCACGGTGGAGGGTGCGCCTCGCTCCATTTCTGAACCACATCGCGCTGTAGCACAAAGACATCAGGTCATCTCAGACATGCTTTCAGTGGATCACAGCAACGATACCAGCGGAACCAAACCTCCTTCCCTGATCGGCGATTTGGCCTGCCTGCAGGAACCGACGGTCAATTTGCCGGCGGTGATGCCGGCGCCGACCGGCCGCCGCGCCGTCGCCTGTCCTTACGCGTTGTCCTGCTAGTTCTGGTCGCAGGTGGCTGCGGCGCTGGCTATTGGTGGTTTCATCGGGCACCTCAACTGCCGCCAGGAGTTGCCTACGGCAACGGCCGTCTTGAGGCGGATGAGATCGACATCGATACCAAATTCGCCGGCCACATCTTGAAGCTTTACGCCGACGAAGGTGCCTTCGTGCAGGCCGGTGAGGTCGTTGCCGTCATGGATACCCGCGACCTGCACGCGCAGCAGCGGCAATACGAGCAGATCGTGCGCGAGGCGCAGCAAGCGCTCGATCAGGCCAAGGCCAACTACGCGAGCCAGCAGGCAATCGTGAAATTCGACCATGAGGAAGTGGCGCGCAGCGCCTATCTGGTGCCACGCGGCTACGCGACTGCGGAAACCCTCGACCAGCAACGCCAGGCACTCGACAGCGCGACCGCGACGCTCAACGCGGACGCAGCAGCGATCGCCGCTGCCGACCACGCCGTCGCCGCTGCGACCCACCAAGTCCAATATTACAAGGCCGACATCGCCGACAACTCGCTCGTCGCGCCGAAGGACGGTCCGATCGAATACCGCGTCGCCAATATCGGTGAGGTTCTACCGGCCGGCGGCAAAGTATTCACGATGCTCGACGCCTCGTACGTCTACATGGACATCTACCTGCCGACCGCCGAAGCAGGGCGGATCAGGATCGGCTCCGACGCACGCATCGTGCTCGACGCCTATCCCGATCATGTAATCCCGGCGAGCGTCGTGTTCGTCGCCAGCCAGGCCCAGTTCACGCCCAAAACCGTCGAAACCCGCGACGAGCGTGACAAGCTGATGTTTCGCATCCGGGTGCGGATCGACCCCGAACGTTTGAAGGGCCGCGGATAATTAGTGAGCAGCGGCCTGCCTGGTGTCGCCTATGTGCGCACCGATCGGGTCGCAATTTGGCCGGCGAGCCTCGCGCCAAGCCCGCCGCCCGTCGCCTGGGGAAGCCAAGCTGCACGTGAGAAGTCATAGGCGGGTTGGCTCAATGACGGGCTCGATCGTCGCGCAATTGGAGGCGGTCACACAGCGCTACGGCGAGGTTACGGCGCTCGCCGAGACGACGCTTAGAATCCCGACCGGGCTGCTGGCCAGCCTGATCGGGCCGGACGGCGCCGGAAAATCGACGCTGCTGGCGATCGTCGCCGGCGCCCCGACGCGTGCAATCCGGTAGCGCGCAGGTGCTCGGCGGTGATATTGCGGATGCGGCTCACCGGGCCCGAGTTTGTCCGCGCATCGCCTACATGCCGCAAGGCCTCGGCAAAAATCTTTATCCCGATCTCAGCATCCGGGAAAACATCGATTATTTCGGCCGCCTGTTCGGGCAGCCGCCGGCCGAACGCGCCGCCCGCATCAGAGAACTACTCGATAGCACGGGCTTGGCGCCGTTTGCCGACGGACCGGCGAAAAAGCTCTCGGGCGGCATGCGGCAGAAGCTCGGCCTCTGCTGCTCGCTAATCCATGATCCCGACCTGCTGATCCTCGACGAGCCGACGACCGGTGTCGATCCGCTGTCGCGCCGGCAGTTCTGGGAGCTCATTGGCCGCATCCGCACCCGCCGGCCGGGGATCAGCGTAATTGTCGCAACTGCCTATATGAAGGAGGCGGAGCGCTTCGATTGGCTCGTCGCGATGGATGCCGGTCGGGTGGTGGCAAGCGGGTCGCCGGGCGAATTGAAGGCAGCGACCGGCACAATCAGTATCGAGGACGCGTTCATCGCGCTGCTGTCCGAGCGTGAACGCGCCGGCCACAAGCCACTCGTCATACCTCCCCAGAGCGGGCGCGCCGGCGAACAGCTCATCATCGCCCACAATCTCACCTGCCGGTTCGGTAATTTTACCGCCGTCGACCAAATCAGCTTCACCATCCACCGCGGCGAGATTTTCGGCTTTGTCGGTTCGAACGGCTGCGGCAAGACGACGACGATGAAGATCCTGACCGGGCTGCAGCCGGCCAGCGCGGGCAAGGCGTTGCTCTTCGGCAAGCCGGTCAATGTGCGCGATCTCGCTGCAAGAAGCGAGTCGGCTACATGTCGCAGTCGTCCTCGCTCTATACCGAGCTGTCCGTTCGTCAGGACCTCGAACTGCATGCCCGCCTGTTTCATCCGCCGCCACATCGTGCGAGAGAGCGCATTGCCAGCCTGATCGAGCGCTTCGGACTTGGCGACCATCTCGATCAGCGAGCACTGGACCTGCCGCTCGGGATGCGCCAGCGGCTATCGCTCGCCGTAGCCGTCGTGCACGAGCCGGAAATGCTGATTCTCTACGAGCCGACTTCGGCGTCGACCCGGTCGCCCGCGACGCACTCTGGGATCTCCTGATCGGCCTTTCGCGCAACGACGGCGTCACGATTTTCGTCTCTACCCACTTTATGAACGAGGCGGAACGCTGTGACCGGATAGTGTTGATGGATTCCGGGCATGTCTGGCGACCGACACACCCGCTGCTCTCGCGCTGTCGCGCGGCGCGCCTCGAAGACGCTTCCATCAGCTATCTCGAACAGGCGTCTGGCGTTCAGTTGGCAGCAAGGCAAGAAACTTGCTCTCCCCCTTCGGGGACTGAAGTGAGGGGGCAGGCCAGCTGGCCGCCCTCACCCGGTTCGCCCCTTTCCGGGCGCGCTGCCCTGTCCCGCAGTAGCGGAAAGTGTTGGGGCGGCATCAGCCTGCGGCGGCTGTCGGCATGCACGATCCGCGAAACGCTGGAACTGCTGCGCGACCCGACGCGTATCGGCTTCGCCGTGTTCGGCACGACCTTCCTGATACTGATCTTCGGCTTCGGAATCTCGACCGATGTGAACTCTCTGACCTTCGCCGTGCTCGACCACGACCAGAGCCACGAAAGCCGCGCCTACCTGGAGGAGTTGCGCGGCTCTTCGTACTTCGTCGAAAAACCGCAACTCGCCAACTATGCCGCACTCGAAACCGAACTCGCCGACGGCACGATCGATGCCGCAATCGAGATACCGCCCGGCTTCGGCCGCAATATCGCCCGCGGGCGGCCCGCCTGGATCGATGGCGCGCGGCCGTTCATCGCTCAGACGATCCGCGGCTACGTGCAGGTGATGCTCGCTCTCTATCTCGCCGACCCTATCATCAAGACGACGCAGCCGGCGCGGACGCAGCCGGGCGACATCGAAATCAGGCTGAAATACAACCAGAACTTTGAAAGCATCTACGCGATGCTGACGGCGCAACTGGCACTCGAACTGGCGATGTCGCCAGCGATTCTGATGGCTTTAGCGATCGTGCGCGAAACGAAACTCGGCTGGATCACTGATCTCTACGTGATACCCGTCAATTGTATCGAATTTCTAATAGGGAAGCAGGTCCCTTATTTCGCGCTGGGGATGTTCAACTTCGCCCTGATGATGGCGATGGCGTTGTCAGCCTTCCAGGTGCCACTGAAAGGCAGCTTCGCGACACTTTTGTTGGCGTCGCTGATCTACGTTGTGACGACGACAGCCTATGGCATGGTGATTTCTGCATTCGTCCGGACCCAGATCGCCGCGCTGTTCGGCACGGTGATCCTGACAGCATTCCCCGCTTCGATGTTTTCCGGCATGACGGTTCCGGTCTCGTCATTGACCGGCGTAGCCAAGATCATGGGCGCGCTATTCCCGATGAGCTATTACCTGCCGGTCAGCGTCGGCACCTTCACAAAGGGCCTCGGCTTTGCCGAGCTAGCCCCGGACTTGGCGGCATTGTCGCTATTTATCCCGGCGCTGACGACAATCAGCCTCGTGCTGCTGCGCAAGCAGTAACATTAGAACCGGACGGGCTGATGCACTCGCTTGCCATCATATTCTGGCTCGGCGCCAAGGAGCTGCGCAGTTTTCTGCGCGATTCGCGCCGCATCACCGAAGCGTTCCTGCCCCCTTACTTCCGGACGCCGCAACCGATCGCCGAGCAGGACGTCATCCCGCTGAATGCCGGACGACTCACGTTCGTCATTGACATCCCGCCGAATTTCGAGCGGGACGTGCTGGCTGGGCGCGAACCGCAAATCCAGCTCGATGTCGACGCGACGGCGATGGTGCAGGCGGGGCTTGGCGGCGATTACGCCGACCAGATCATGACGACCGAAATCGGTCGCGCGCCGAGGGCGGCAGTAGTGTAGTAGCACCGGTAAACCTCGTCGTGCGCAGCGCGTTCAACCCGAATGTCGAAACGCCCTGGTTCACCAGCGTCATGGGCATCATCAACAGCATCACGATGCTGGCGATCATCCTGGCCGGCGCCGCGGTCGTGCGCGAGCGCGATCACGGCACGATGGATCATCTGCTGGTCATGCCGATCACGCCGTTCGAGATCGCGATGTCGAAAATCTGGGCCAACAGCCTCGTTATCATCATCGCCAGCGGCGCTTCTCTCTATCTCGTCGTGTGCGGGCTGCTGCACATCCCGATCGCCGGGTCTGTGCCGCTATTCTTGTGCGGTGTGGCGATTTATCTGTTTTTTACCACCGCGATCGGCATCTTCCTCGGGACCGTCGCGCGTTCGATGCCGCAACTCGGGCTGCTGTATCTGCTGGTCTATTTGCCGCTGGCGCTGCTGTCTGGCAACACACCACTCGAAAGCATGCCGCCCTGGCTGGCGACAATCATGCAGGCCTCGCCGACCGTGCATTTTGTCTCGTTCGCGCAGGCGATTCTGTACCGTGGCGCCGGCTTCGCGGTTGTCTCGCCGCAATTCGCGATAGTGGCGGCGATCGGGGGCCTATTTTGGGCTTGTCGCTGCTGCGTTTCCGCAAGATTGCGGTGATGGCACCGTGAGAAAGGCGTCAGGGTTGTGCGCGCAGGCTCAAGATGTAGGCGCTGATATCTGTGATCTGACGCGTCGTCAGATGCGGATAAGGCATGCGCCCATAGGGGTGGGCATGCGCGAGAAACGCCCGTAACGCTTCTCGCGTCGTGCCGGGCCGCTTCGCAATATCAAAAAAGCTCGGCGCGGTA
>DATJTE010000100.1:0-8320 GCA_035503715.1 Rhizobiaceae bacterium
GCAATCCGTGTCGCGCGCGCTGGCGATTTTCGGCCTGGGCCTGCACGCCTTTGTGATGATCAAGGCTTTCACGCCCGGCTTTTTCGCGCGCGAAGACACGCGCACGCCGATGATCTTCGCCGGCATTTCGGTGGTGGTGAACGTCACGCTCGCGCTGACGCTTTTTCCGACGCTTGCCGAGGCCGGTATCGCGACGGCGGAGACCACGGCCGGCTGGGTCAATGCAATACTTCTGCTTGCCACGCTCATCTGGCGCGGCCATTGGGGCCGCGACATCGCTCTGCTGACGCGCATTCCGCGGCTTGTGATCGCCGCCGCGATCATGGCCGTCGGCATCCACTTTGCCACCGGCTGGCTGGCGGACTGGTTCGCACCGACCGCGTCGCTCATCGAACAGATCGCCGCGCTCGCGCTGATCATCGGTGGCGCCATGATCGTCTATTTCGGTATCGCCTTCGCCATCGGCGGCGCCGACATCGGCATGATGCGGCGCAACCTCAAGCGTGGACGCCAGGCGGAAATTACACCGGCCGACACCACCGACTAGGCGCTACGGCGCGGTCGCGATGATCTTGCCTTTCATGTTCGGGTGAAAGCGGCAGAAATAGTCGACGATCTCGGCCGTTTCGACGATAAGCGTGCCGGTCTTTCCGACCGGGACCACCACGTCCCAGCGGCCGTCCACGGTCGCGGTGTGGTCAAAGATGTCCTTGTTCACCCATTCGATCGTGTCGCCGACCTTCGCGTCGATCTTAACCGGTGAAAAGGCCATGTTCTCGATGGTCACGGTGATGGTTTCCGCGCTGAGCGGCGCGGAAACCATCGACATGATCACTGCAGCAAGAAGCGCGCGCATGGCTATTGCAGCTTCGCCGCAACCATTTCGGCGTGGTGCTGGTGGCCCTGGAACAGCTTCAGTCCGGTTTCGAGCAGCGCCTTCAATTCCGCATTCTGCGCCGACGGGACGAGCAGCGTCTCCAGCGCACCGTTGACGGTCTTGTGGTAGGCGACCTCGTTATCGACGTAAGCCTTGTCGAAAGCGGCGCCATCGAGCTTGTCGAGCTCGGCGCGCTTGTCTTCGCCCGCCTTGGTCAGCGCCTGGCTGGTTGCGTTGTCCTCTGGCGTGACGTTCAGCTTCTTGACCAGGTCGAGCGCCTGGACGTTCACCGCCTCATGGTCCTTCACCATGCCTTCGGCGAAAGCCTTTACCTCGGCGTTCTGCGTCTTGGCGATCGCCTGCTTGGCGGCTTCGATGTCGATCACGCCGGCCGAATAGGCGATGTGGGCGATCTGCGGATCGGTGGGTTTGTCCTGCGCATACGCAACACCCGCGGCAAGGCACAGCGCGGCGAGCGCGGCTAGAATTTTCCGGGTCATGTCGAACTCCTCTTGAGTACCCCTCGCACCTCATTGGATGGTAGTGCGCGGGAAACGTTCCCGAGAAAGTTCGGCGGTTTAGCTCTCGAAGCCGAGCTTCGCCATCACGCGTTCGGTAAGACGCTCGCAGCGCCGGCCTGCAAACGGAAATGCGTCGAGCAGCACCGGACCGATCTGCTCGTGCAGGCGTTCGCGCAGCAACGCGCGTGCACGATGCAGCCGTGTCTTCACCGTCTCCGGCTTGAGTCCGAGCAGCTCGGCCGTCTCTTCCGCGCTCAACCCTTCGACGACGCGCGCGACGAAGACGGCGCGATAGATTTCCGGCAATGCGTCCATCGCCCGCTCGACAAGCACCAGGATCTGCCGCTGCGCCATGGATCGCTCCGGATCGTCCGAACTTTGGTTGAGGGGAAAGGGGATGATTTCGGCCTGCGGCAGGTTCGCTGCCGTGAGACGCGCGGCACGCTTGCTTTTCCGTAACCGGCCGAGCGCTTCGTTGATGACGATGCGTGACAGCCAGGTGACAAGCGAGGCCTCGCCGCGAAAGCTCTCCAGCCGCGCAAAGGCGTTAAGGTATGCATCCTGTAGTGCATCCTCGGACTCGCCGTCATTGCCGAGAATGCCGCGCGCGATGCGGTAGAGCCGGCGGTTGTAGCGCGTCATGATCGCCCGGAACGCATGCGGATCGCGCGCAAGCGCCCGGCGCACAAGCTCGTCGTCCGTCAGGCTTTGCGGAACAATCTGGACCGATTGGGGCATTTCGGCTCTCCCTACGGTCATTGGATGCCAGGCGGGCGAAAAGGTTCCCGGTAAGGTTTGAGCTTATTCCCCCAACCGGAAAGGCGCAAACGAACCCCTTGATCCGTGGCGGCGCTTGCGCCATAAGCCCGCCCGTCCGCAAGGACTCTCGCCGCGCGCGAGATGGCCCTCCACAAGCCCTGAGGAACACTATGTCCAGCTTCAAACAGCTCGTCTTTTCGGGCGTTCAGCCCACCGGCAATCTCCACCTTGGCAACTATCTCGGCGCGATCAAGAAGTTCGTCGCGCTGCAGGACACGTCCGACTGCATCTATTGCGTCGTCGACCTGCATTCGCTCACCGCGCAGCTCGTCCACGACGATCTGCAGGACCAGACGCGCCAGATCACGGCGGCGTTCCTGGCGTCGGGCATCGATCCGAAGAAGCACATCGTCTTCAACCAGAGCCGTGTCATGCAGCATGCGGAACTGGCATGGATATTCAATTGCGTCGCGCGCATCGGCTGGATGAACCGCATGACGCAGTTCAAGGACAAGGCCGGCAAGGACCGCGAGAACGCCTCGCTCGGCCTGCTCGCCTATCCGAGCCTGATGGCGGCCGACATTCTGGTCTATCGCGCCACTCACGTACCGGTCGGCGAGGACCAGAAGCAGCACCTCGAACTGACGCGCGACATCGCCCAGAAGTTCAACAACGACTTCTCCGACCGCATCGTGGCGCGGGGTCTGGGCGTCGAGATGAAGGTGGGCGAAGAGACGGTGCAAGGCTATTTCCCGATCACCGAACCGGTGATCGGCGGCCCGGCCGCGCGCATCATGTCGCTGCGCGACGGCTCCAAAAAGATGTCGAAGTCGGACCCGTCGGATCTCTCGCGCATCAATCTGACGGACGACGCCGACACGATCTCGAAGAAGATCAAGAAGGCGAAGACCGATCCCGACGCATTGCCGAGCGAAGTGAAGGGGCTGGAGGGCCGGCCGGAGGCGGAAAATCTCGTCGGCATCTATGCCGGTCTGGCCGACATATCGCCGGAGCAGGTGCTGCGCGAGTTCGGCGGGCAGCAGTTCTCCGTCTTCAAGCCGGCGCTGGCCGAGCTTGCAGTCGTGAAGATGGCGCCGGTCGCCGAAGAGATGCGCCGCATCATGGCCGATACGGCTTACGTCGACGGCGTGCTGCGCGATGGCGGCGAGCGCGCGGGCGCGCTGGCGGAAGCCACGATGAAGGACGTGCGCGACATCATTGGCCTGCTGCAGGGCTGATGGCGGCGGGCCGCACAGGATGAGAGGCGTGGCCCTATATGTAGCGGGAATGGTAACCGCCGTTGCCTTCATGGCGCTCTCCATCTACTGGCTCTTCGCGTCGTACTACGACCCGAGAGAGCCGATTGATCTCGAAGATTTGGGCGCAGTGTCGTTCCCCATTTCCGATCGCCTCGAGGTCGCCTCGAGACGGCACGAAAAGCCTGCCGCGCTCTTCCTGGTCTGCAGCGCCGGAGGCCGGATCGGCTTGGTTCTGCGGGTCAAGTTGCAGGTGGACGAGAGCTTCCTGCCCGCCGGAACAAAAGGTAAGGTGGATATCTATGTGCGGGGCGTCGACAATGGCGCTGATTTTCAGCCTTTGCTGGAACTGATTGACCGCGAGGACCTGGACACACTTGTTTCGCCCTTGATGGGTGCAGGCGAACTGGCCCCGCTCGTGACCGCTTTCGGCCCTTCGCCGCCGACGAAAGTCTCGATTATGATGTGGGAAACTGGCACGTATCTGAACGGAACCGTGGACTCGCGGGCGATCACTGGCTTTTTGACCAGCTGCCGCTGAACGCATCTTCGCGAGAAATTCAACCGAGGGACGCGAATGGTCTCAAAACGACTCAGCCGGGAAGCCGGTCACCGACGCAAATTCCTCGCCATCATCGACGATACGCCCGAATGCGAGCGGGCGGTCGCCTATGCCTCGCGGCGCGCCAAGACGACCGGCGGCGTGCTGGTGCTGCTCTATGTGATCGAGCCAGGCGATTTCCAGCATTGGCTCGGCGTCGAAAAGATCATGCGCGAGGAGGCGACGGCTGCGGCAAACGCCGCGCTGGATACCTACGCGCAGAAAATCCGCCAGAATCTCGGCATCGAGCCTGAGCTGGTGGTGCGCGAAGGCAAGCCGACCGAGGAGATCCACAAACTGATCGAGGACGATCAGGACATCGCGATCTTCGTGCTGGGCGCCGGCGCCGGCAAGGAAGGACCGGGGCCGCTGGTGACCTCGATCGCCGGCAAGGGCGCTGCCTTCCCGATCCCCGTGACCGTCGTGCCGCAAAGTCTGAGCGACGACGACATTGAAAACCTGGCCTAAAGCTTGATCCCGAAAAGTTGCAGACTTTTCGGACCAGACCATGCGACACTATGAAATCAGCAAACTATTTGCCTTGAATGCCCTTCGGGAGCATGGGTTTCGCTTGAATCGGCCCGGAAACAGGCCTATTTAGAATTATTCCAAACAACGATCCGCGGAGAAGCGGCCATGTTCATTCAGACCGAGGCGACACCGAACCCGGCGACCCTCAAATTCCTGCCCGGCAAGGAAGTGCTGCGTGAGGGCACTGCCGATTTCCGCGATGCGGACACGGCGCGCACCGAATCCCCGCTGGCCGGCCGGCTGTTCGACATTCCGGGCGTCACCGGCGTGTTCTTCGGCTACGATTTCGTCACCGTCACCAAGGACGGTCCGGAATGGCAGCATCTGAAGCCCGCCATCCTGGGCGCCATCATGGAGCATTTCATGTCCGGCCAGCCGGTCATGGCGAGTGCTCTGAGCGCGGGCCAGGATCACCAGGCCGGCGAGTTTTATGACAAGGCCGACGAGGAGATCGTCGTCACGATCAAGGAACTGCTCGACACGCGTGTCCGCCCGGCGGTCGCCCAGGACGGCGGCGACATCACCTTCCGCGGTTACGAGAACGGCACCGTGTTCCTGAACATGAAGGGCGCCTGCGCTGGCTGCCCGTCATCCACCGCGACGCTGAAGCACGGTATCCAGAACCTGCTGAAGCACTTCGTGCCTGAAGTGCAGCACGTGGAGCAGGTGGTTTAACCCAACTGCACCGATCGAGTTAGCGCGAGGCGCCGGTGGTCAAGCCGCCAGCGCCTCTGCATTTCAGAAGCTATTTCCGCGACAGCGCCAGCCACACGCCGCCGCCGATCAGGAATCCGCCGGAGATACGTGACAGGATCCGTACGCGCTTTGCCGACAGTATGCGTCCGGCGCGGCCGGCAAGCACCGCATAGGCGCCGTCGCTGACGGCGGCGAAGAGCATTGCTGTCAGTCCGAGCACGATGATCTGCAGCGGATAGTTGCCCGCCGGATCGATGAATTGCGGAAAGAACGCGCCGAAGAAGATCAGCGTCTTCGGATTGCTGAGTGCAACGACCGTGCCCTGAAAGATGAAGCCCCCGCGCGGCTTCGTTGCCGGCTGCCCATCGTCGAGCTTGCCGCTGGAGCGCCACATGGCGACGCCGAGCCAGATCAGATAGGCGGCGCCGATCAGCCGCACCCATTCGAACCAGTGCCCCATCGCCTCGATCGCCGAGGTTAAGCCGATGCCGACGATGGCGATCATGATCGCCAGACCGACCTGCGTGCCGAGAACATTGCCGAGGCCGGAGCGAGTCCCGTGACGGATGCTGGACGCGATGATCAGCGTCACCGTCGGCCCCGGAACCATGATGATGATCAGACAGGCGAGCAGATAGGTGGCGTAGAGTTCAAGCGACATCATGATGGAGTTCTCCGAAAGGTTCTGCGGCGGTCAGCCAATTCCATAAGTCCACGGCATCGCCTGCTCGTAAACCCCCGCGGCCTCCAGCACCTCGCGGTCGCCGCGCGGGCGGCCGATGAGTTGCAGGCCCATCGCGCGGCCGCGTGCATCGAAGCCGGCAGGAAGGCTGATCGCCGGGCAAGCGGCGAGCGTGGCGTAGGAGCAGACCTCGAGCCAGCGGTGGTAGCTGGTCATTTTCCGGCCGGCGATCTCTTTCGGCCAGTGCTCGTTGATGTCGAAGGGGAAGACGGCCGCGACCGGCAGCGCGAGGAAATCGAAGCGCTCGAAGAGCGCCAGCATCGTCTTGTACCAGCCGCTGCGTGTCACCGTTGCATCGCGGATTTGCGGCGCGGTGAGCCGGAGGCCGCCTTCCACCTCGAAGATGGCTTCCGGTTTCAACAGCGCGCGCTTCGCCGGATCGTCATAGTGCTCCTTCAAGCCCATGCCACTGGTTGCGTGGCGGATGGTGACGAACGCGTTCCACAGTTTCTCGAAATCAAACGCCGGAACGGCCGGCTCGATGGCCGCGCCTTCGCCTTCGAAGCGCCTCAGCGCATCCTCGCAGAGCGAAAGGATGCCGTCCTCAATCGGCAGATGACCGCCGAGGTTTCCCATCCAGCCGATCCTGAAGCCGCGCCGCGGCGTGCCGAGGTCCGTGAAGCCTCCACGGTGCCCCCAGGAGAGCGGCGCGCGCGGATCGTGACCGGCCTGTGCCGAAAGCAGCAGCGCGACGTCGGCGACGGTGCGGCCCATCGGCCCCTCGACACCCATCTGTGCAATGAAGTCGTCCTTCGACGGGCCGGACGGCACCAGACCTTGCGACGGGCGGAAGCCGAAGACATTGTTCCAGCAGGCGGGATTGCGCAGCGAGCCGCCGAAATCGCTGCCGTCAGCGACAGGCAACATGTCGAGCGCCAGCGACACCGCCGCGCCGCCGCTTGAACCACCAGCCGAGATCGCAGGGTCGAAGGCATTCGACGTTGCGCCGAACACATTGTTGTAGGTGTGCGAACCGAGGCCGAACTCCGGCACATTGGTCTTGCCTATGACGATCGCGCCCGTCGCCTTGACGCGCTCGACGAAGAACTCGTCTTCCTCGGGGACATGATCCTTGAAGATCGGCGAGCCGAACGTGGTGCGCAACCCTTTGGTCAGCGCCAGATCCTTGATCGCCATCGGCAGGCCGAGCAGCGCGCCAGTTGAGCCGCTGGCGATCGCCTCGTCGGCGGCGTCGGCGTCACGCAGAATTTCGTCGCGCGGACGCAGCGACACGACTGCGTTGACCTTTGGGTTGACAGCCTCGATGCGATCGAGAAACGCCGTCACGACCTCGCGCGACGACAGCGTCTTCGCGCGCATCGCCGCAGCAAGCTCCACCGCGCTCATGCGGCAGATATCGGACGCGGCCTCGACCGCGTGTTTGGATTTCGGTTTCTGCATCATGCGGCCTTGCCGGTGGAGAGAGCTTTGTCGACATCTGCGGCAAGCGGAATCGCCGGTTGCGCGCCGCGCTTCAGGCAGGCCAGTGAGCCGGCATAGGCCGCACGCTTCAGCGCCGCCTCGAGGTCGAGTCCCGTTTCCAGCGACGCGCCGAGATAACCGCAGAACGTGTCACCGGCCCCGACCGTATCGACGGGCGCAACCTTCAGCGCCGGAACCTTGAGGAACTTTTCCGGCGTCGCGGCACGCACACCGTCGGCGCCGAGCGTCACCACGATCGTGCGGCCGGTCTTTTGCGCGAACGCTTGCATGCGCGCGTCGCGATCGCGACCATCGAGTTGAAGCGCGCCAGCGTAAAGATCGAACTCGATTTCGTTGGCGATCACATAGTCCGCTTTCGCAAGAAGCTCGCTTGCTTCGGCATGATAGGGCGCGGTGTTCAGCAGGCTGACGGCGCCCGCCTTGCGCGCGGCATCGAGCGCGGCCTCGACCGTCTCCAGTGGCACCTCGTGCTGAAGCAGCACGACATCGCGGCGTTTGAGGTCGGCTTTTGTCAGATCGCCCGGCACCACGGCGGCGTTCGCACCGGCGACCACGGCAATGATGTTCTCGCCATCGCCGCCGACGAGGATCAGCGCCGTACCGGTTGGCGCATGCGCTTCATGTACGCAAGAAAGGTCGACACCACCTTTGGCGAGCAACGCCAGCGCATCCTTGGCAAAGCTGTCCTTGCCCACGGCGCCGACCATGCGGACCTTTGCACCGGCGCGTGCGGCAGCGAGTGCCTGGTTGGCGCCCTTGCCGCCGGGTGCGATGCGGAAGGATTCGCCGGGCACGGTTTCGCCGGGCTTCGGCAGACGCTCCACCGTCGCGATCAGGTCGAGATTGATGGAGCCGATGATAATGACCAAAACGCGCCTCCGCTGTTTTGGTCAC
>DATJTE010000101.1:0-3328 GCA_035503715.1 Rhizobiaceae bacterium
TACATCCCTCGCAGATCGCGGCGGTCAACGCGGTTTTCACGCCGGATGGAGAGCAACTGGCGGCTGCCCGTCGGGTCGTCGACGCCTTCGAAAGCGCCGAGGCATCCGGCCTCGCGGCGATTTCGGTCGACGGCCGGATGATCGACTACCCGGTCGTCGAAGCGGCCCGACGACTGCTTGCCGACGCAAAACGGCGTGATGGGCGCTGATGCCTGTCTTTCGGCAGTCGCTGCAGAGCACGTCGGCGGGCCGCGGTGATAGGGAAAAAGATACCCGAGTTTGGAGATTGGCAGATGATGAAGCAGGACGTCGAAGGCGTCGTTGTGAGCGGACAGGACCTGACCGAGTTCGCAGCAGCGATATTCCGGTCCGCGGGTATGTCACGGGACTATGCAGCGGCGCAGGCCGATATTCTTGTTTGGGCAAATCTCCGCGGACTTGATTCCCACGGTGTCCTGCGCATCCCCTGGTACATCGATCTCATCGACCGCGGCGACATGGTCGTAGACGCCAAGCCGGAGATTGTCTCCGAAACGCCAGCGACCGCGCTGATTGACGCGCACGGTGCTCCGGGGCCGGTAGGAACGCTCGCCGGCGTCGACATGGCCGTCCGGAAGGCGCGCGAGGCGGGTGCGAGCTGGATCACGGTCCGCAACGTTACCCACAACGGAGCCCTCGCCTACTACACGAACCGCATCCCGGCCCTGAACCTCATCGGCGTCACGACCGTCTCAAGCCCGCCCAATATGGCCCCGTATGGCGCCAAGGCGGCGGGCGTTCACAACAGCCCGATCTCGATCGGTATCCCGGCCGCGCGTCATGCGCCGGTGGTTCTGGACATGGCGACGAGCGTGGCCGCGGGCGGCAAGATCTATTTCGCCGCCGATCGCGGCATGTCGATCCCGGAAGGGTGGGCGCTCGATAAGCACGGCAACAGCACAACCGACCCGAACAAGGCGAAGATCTGGCTTCCCTTCAGCGGGCCCAAGGGCTCCGGCCTTGCCATGATGTTCGAATGCTGGTCGAGCCTCCTAGCCGACAATGCGCTGTGCACCCCGCGGATTAAGGGCGAGAAGACTGCCGAGGAGGAGCAGCAGCAGAACGTGATGGTCGCCGCCGTCGACGTTAGCGCCTTCCTCGATCCCCAGGAATACGCCCGCAAGGTCGACGAGTTTGTGGACGCTCTGAAGGGACTGCCGAGATCCGGCCACGATCCGATTCTCGTGCCGGGCGAAAGAGAGAGCCAGGTCTACGAAGAACGCGTGCGCGAAGGCGTCACCATTCCTTTGGGGACGACGCAGCGCATCAGCTCGATCGCACGACGGTTCGATGTTCCCTCGCCCTGGTGACCGGAGCCGAGATGGCGGAGTTGTCACATCTGACCGCGCGCGAAGCGGCGCGCTGCATCGCGCGCGTCGAACTGACCCGCGAAGAGTTGGTCCGCACCTGTGCCGAACGAATTGCGACGAGAGACGACGTAGTAAAAGGCTGGGCCCATTTTTCGCGTTCGGTGGGACGATTCTCCGCATAGTGGGCAGTCGAAAATGGAAATCTCCTCCTTCATAGGCACCCATCATCACTTGTGGGATCTGACGAGTAATTATTATCCGTGGCTGACCGATAAAATAGTCATGAAACCCTATGGGGACTACGCAGCTATACGGAGGGACTATCTCATTCAAGACTTCTTTCGCGACAGGGGAAATTTGCCGCTCGTCAAGAGCGTCCACCTACAGGCCGGTCACGACCCGGCCGATCCGATAAGGGAGACGCGCTGGCTGCAATCGATCGCCGACGATATTTCGTGCTCTCATGGCTTTCCGCACGCGATCATCGCGGAGGTCGATCTGTCGTCGCCGAACGCTGGCGCTATCCTCGAAGCGCATCGCAAATTTCCAAATGTGCGCGGAATAAGGGTTATTCTCAGCGACGCGGTTCGCTATCCCGGCAAGCACCCTGATCTGCTTGAAGACAGTTCATGGAGGAAAAGCGTTTCTCTGCTGAAGGCTTTCGGCTTGTCGTTTGATGTCCAGCTCTATCCTCAGCAAATGGCGGGGCTGGCCACCCTGGCGTCGCAACATCCGGCGCTCCCTTTCATCATCTGCCACGCTGGCCTCCCAGAAGACCGAAGCTCCGAGGGACGGGAAAAGTGGAAAGCCGGATTGCGGCTCCTGGCAGAGAAACCGAATGTGATGATGAAGATATCGGGATTCGGCTTGATTGATCAGCAATGGACTGTCGAGTCTATGCGGCCGATGGCGCTCGAGATTATCGACATGTTCGGCGTGCAGCGCTGCTTCTTCGGCAGCAACTTTCCTGTCGACCGGCTGTTTTCGACGTATCGACGGTTCTGGGAGTCCGTCGGCGAAATCATCGCCGGGTTCAATGAGTCCGAACGAAGGATGATGCTTCGCGAAAACGCCGAGCGCGTCTACCGCATTTGAGCGCTGCGCAGTCGCCGCGCCGGAGCGCTGGCGGCGCTGATCTGACGCTGCTCCGCCTTGATCCAGTCCTCACGCTCTTTCATCAGCCAGGCAAGAAAAAGGCGCACTTTCTCGTAGCGCATTCGGTCGGAGGGGCAAATGATCCATTGAGAGGTCACCTTGATATTGGGCGGATCAGCGACCGGGCAGACCAGAGACCCATCCGCAAGTTCGGCGCCCATAAACAAGGTGCTCTCAAGCGCGACCCCGACGCCGATCGCGGCGACGTCAACCGACATATGCGATCGATCGAGAAGCAGACGCTGGCGACGCCGAGGCGGTTCGACGCCCACCGCCCGAACCAGTCCGACCATTGGACGGCTGATTTAATCGAGTCAATCAGCATGCACTCGGCAAGCCGTTCGCCAAGAGCGAACCTGCTGCAGCGTAGCCAGGAGCGCAGACCGGAAGGAACCGCTCTTCCGCAAATCCCTCGACCGTATAGCCGGGCCAATTGCCTCGCCCGGATCGAATCGCCACGTCGACATCCTCACGGGTGAAGTCTGTCGGCTCGCTTGTCGCGTTCAGGCGCACGTCCAAATGAGGATGCAAGCTCAGGAATCGCGGCAATCGCGGGAGAAGCCACTTCGTCGAAAGGCTTGACGTCGCGCGAATGTTGAGGACGGATTTCGCGCGATAGCCCTTCATCGTCCCGGTGGCCTCGACGATGCGGTCGATTCCCACGCCAATCATTTCATAGTAGCGCTCGCCGGCGCTCGTCAGCTTGATCCGGGAGCCGACTTTCATCATCAGAACCGAACCGAGATGCTCCTCGAGAGCGTGCACCTGCTGGCTGACCGCCGAAGGCGTCACCCCGAGTTCGATAGCGGCTTTGGACACACTCC
>DATJTE010000102.1:0-40908 GCA_035503715.1 Rhizobiaceae bacterium
ATAGCGCTTGATCCAGGTCGCGCTGACCGGATCGTTGCGCGTCAGGTTCTCCAGTGTCTCCGCTGAAAGCACCACGCCCCAGCCGAACGTGTCGTCCGGCTTGTTGCGCTCATAAACGGTGATGTCGTGCGAAGCGTCGCGCAGCTTCAGGCTGATCGCGAAATAGAGGCCGGCGGGACCGCCGCCGAGAACCGCAACTTTCATCGTGCGATCTCCTCTTGCTTCGCTCCGCTAACTATGCAGCGCCACTACCCATATTTCAAGCTTAAAGTTTCAGGATTAAAATAAAGCGATGACGAGGCCGGACGGGCGATTGACAGGGCGATGCGAGCGTGGTCGCTGACCGGACTCAGGACTTGGTCAAAGTATAGCAGGAGCGGCTTCCATGCTGCACGGTATTTCGGACTGGGACAACGCCTACGCTAACGGCGCCAATATTCCGCGCGGCGATGCCTGGCCTGATCTCTGGCTTGAACCGTCGAAAAGCTATCGCGACCGGCTCGGCGCGGAAGGACGCGCGAAGCTCGACTTGCCTTACGGGGACGGGGAGCGGCACCGCTTCGACGTGTTTATGCCGAAGGGCAGTCCGAAAGGTCTCGTCGTCTTCATTCATGGCGGCTACTGGATGCGCTTCGACAAGAGCGTTTGGTCGCATTTGGCCAACGGCTCGGTCGAGTCCGGTTATGCCGTCGCGATGCCGAGCTATACGCTTTGCCCGGACATACGGCTCGGCGGTATCGTTGCGGAGATCGGCAAGGCGGTCACGGCGATCGCCGGACAGTTCAGCGGGCCGATCCATCTGACCGGCCATTCGGCGGGCGGGCATCTTGCCGCGTGCATGATCACGGCGAACTCGCCGCTACCCGCCGAAATCCGCAAGCGGATTGCTAATGTGGTCGCAATCTCCGGCCTTCACGATCTGCGCCCGCTGATGCGCACCGGCATGAACGCGACGCTCAGGCTCGATGAAGCGGAGGCGCTTGCCACAAGCCCGGCGCTATTGAGGCCGATGGAGAATGCCAGGATTACCTGCTGGGTCGGGGCGGGCGAGCGCGCCGAGTTCATTCGTCAGAACGAACTGCTCGCCAATATCTGGATTGGGCTTGGGGCGAAGACGGAGATCGTCGAGGAGCCCGACCGGCATCACTTCACGATCATTGACGGCCTGACCGATCCAAACCACGTGCTGACAAAGACGCTACTGTCTTCTTAAAGCGCGTCGTATCTTTCAGGCATCCCCTCCGGCCGCGAGTACGGCAAGTTGCGGACAATCGAGTTGGACAATGTGGCGCCCGCCCCGACGCCCTCGCGCCGGCCTCTGTCAGCATATGTCAGGAATGTTTTCCTGAGTTCGTCCACCCCTCTCGACCTCATCCATAATCTCCGCGATCAACACGGAGACGATCATGACCTGGAAGGCGGAGGACGACGGACAGACGCTGGCAAGCATCGCGCGGATGCTGGTCGCGCTCGCCGTTCTGGCCGAACGCGCTTGCGGCCGGTCTCTCCCAATCCGGTGTCTGATCCTCTGGATTCTGCGTCAGGCCGAGGCCGTCGCCCGCGACTTCGTCATCGGCGAAGCGCTGGCGGTGGGCGTCGCCGCCCCCCACCAGCCCGCCCCGATGCCCGGTGGCGACAGCGTTGCCGATCTTCTGCGCCTCGCCGTATGTTTTCGCGCGCTGGCGCTGGCGCTGCGAAAACTGCCGAGGCCGGCCCACCGCTTCAGACGCCGGTCGGCTCGACGCTACACCATGCTCCGGCAACTGGCGCTATTTGTCTTGGCTATGTCGGGCGCGCTGACCGTCGCGGCGCCCCGACCTTTCGACACATCCTGATCGCCGATGCTACGAAGCAGCGTCGTACCTTTTCGAAACTGCATACCCCGGTCGCCTTCGCGCGAGAGCCGGGGCGAGACTCGTTGCCTCGCCCGGCAGGCGCCCCGCGAAGCGAGGGTGAGGGCAATTGTGTGCGACCTGCTTTAAGCTGTCATGTTCAGCCAGTTCGGATCGACCTCCGGCAACGGGATCGCCGCAATCAGCTCGCGCGTATACTGCTCCTTCGGCGCGGCAAAGAGGGCGTCGGTCGGGCCGGATTCGACGATCATGCCGTTGCGCATGACGATGACCTGCTTGCACAGCCGCCGGACGACAGAGAGGTCGTGGCTGATGAAGGCCACCGTCAGCCCCATCTCGGCCGCCAGCTTTTCGAGCAGCGTCAGGATTTGCGCCTGTGTCGAGACGTCAAGACCCGACACGATCTCGTCGGCGACGACAAAGGCAGGGTTCAGTGCCAGTGCGCGCGCAATGCCGACGCGCTGGCGCTGCCCGCCGGAGAGTTCGTGGCGGAAGCGCGACGCAAAGCTCTGGGGCAAGCCGACGCGCGTCAGCGCCTCGGCGACGCGCTTCGCGAGATTGCCGGTGACGCCGTTGTGACGCAGCGGCGCGGCGATGATCGCGCCGATGGTGCGACGCGGATTGAGCGACGACATCGGGTCCTGGAAGATCATCTGCAGGTCTTTGCGCAGTGGCTTCAGCTCGGTTTCGCCGAAATGCGCGATGTCGCGGCCGTTGAAGCTCACCGTGCCCTCGGTCGGCTCGATCAAACGCACCAGCGTCCGGCCGAGAGTCGACTTGCCGGAACCGGATTCGCCGACAATGCCGGTCACGGAGTTGCGCGGCAGGTCGAGGTCGATGCCTTTCAGGATTTCAACCTTAGGCGCCGCGCCAAATAGCGGCTTGCGCGTCATGTCGGGCAGGGCGACTTTCAGCCCGCGAACCGAGAACAGCGCGTCAGCCATGCGCCCTCCAAGTGCCGTCCGCCTCGGCAATCTCTGCTGACAGGCCAGCGAGCACTGCCTCGTCCACAGGCTTCAGAGAGGCGAGGGGATCGGTGTATTTTGGCGTCGCCGCCATCAGCGCGCGCGTGTAGGCATGCTTTGGTGCGGCGAACAGCGCGTGCGTATCGGCTTCCTCGACGATCTTGCCGGCGTAGAGGACCGACACTTTCTGGCTGATCTTGGCGACAACGCCGAGATCGTGCGTGACGAACAGGATCGCGGTGCCGTGTTCGCGCTGCAGCGCCGCGATCAGCCTGAGAATCTGCTTCTGCACGGTGACGTCGAGCGCCGTGGTCGGCTCGTCGGCGACGATCAGGCGGGGCTCGGCGGCAAAGGCTGCGGCGATTAGTACGCGCTGCCGCATGCCGCCGGACAGTTCGTGCGGATAAGCGCGAATGACGCGCTCGGGCTCGCGGATCTGCACCTCGTCCAGCAGGTGACGGATGCGCGTGTCCGCACGCGCGGCGTCCCAGCCGAGGATTTTCACCAGCCGATCCGTCATCTGCGGTCCGATGCGGCGCGACGGGTTGAGCGCGGTCAGCGGGTCCTGCGGGATCAGCGCTGTCTTGGCGCCGATCTGTGCGCGCCGTTGCTTTGGCGGCATACCGGTCAGGTCCGCACCTTCAAGCGTGATGCGTCCTTCGACGATGTGCACAGACGGCGGCAGCACACCGAGCACGGCCTTGCCGATCATGCTTTTGCCCGCGCCGCTTTCACCGACCAGAGCGCGGACTTCGCCCGGCGCGACGGCAAGCGATACGGAGCGCAGTACGCGCGACCCGTTGGCGAGCGTGGCGCTGAGGTTGAAGATGTCGAGGCAGGGCGCGCCGGTCATCGCAGCACCGGATCGAAGCGCGCCTTCAAGCCTTCGCCGAACTGCGAAAAGGACAGCACGGTCAGGAAGAGCGCGATCAGCGGGAACACCAGCACCCACCACGCCTGGTGAATCGACAGCCGCCCCTCGGCGATGATGCCGCCCCAGGTCGGATCGTCGGTCGAGATCGAGAGGTTCACGAAGGAAAGGATCGCCTCGACAATGACCGCGATGCCCATCTCCAGCGAGAGCAGCGCGACGATCGACGGCAGCACGTTCGGCAGCACCTCGCGCAGCATGATGGCGAAACGACCGAACCCGGCGGTGCGCGCGTTCTCGACATAGTCCATGCGCGACTGGCTCATCGCCTCGGCGCGCACGACGCGGCAGAAGCGCGTCCAGTCGATCACCGCGATTGCGATGATGACGGAGGTCAGGCCGGTGCCGAGCACCGCGACCAGCAAGATGGCGAACAGAACCGGCGGGAACGCCATCCAGATATCGACGATGCGCGACACGATGCGGTCCGCCCAGCCGCCATAATAGCCCGCGATTAGCCCAAGCGCTGAGCCGACGAGACAGGCCGCCGTCGCGGCGATGAAGGCGACGACGAAGGCAACGCGCCCGCCATAGATCAGGCGCGACAGCAGATCACGGCCGAGGCTGTCGGTGCCGAGCCAATAACCGGGCTCCGCGCCTTGATGCCAGAACGGCGGCAGGCGTTCGAACATCAGGTCCTGCATCAGCGGGTCTTGCGGCGCGATCAGCGGCGCAAAAAGCGCCGCGAGCAGCGCCAGCAGCAGCCAGCCACCGGCCAGCCAGAGCCGCGCGTTCCATCCGGTGTGGGCGCGCAGGCGCGGCTCAGCCATGGCGCAGCCGCGGGTTGAGCAGCGCATACATCATGTCGACCGCCAGGTTGATCAGGACGAAGATGAGCGCGAACGAAAGCACGATGCCCTGGATCAACGGCAGGTCACGGTTGATCACCGCGTCGATCGCCATGTTCCCGAGCCCTTCGTAAGAAAACAGCCGCTCGACGATGACGGTGCCGCCAATCAGGAAGGTGAACTGCACGCCGACGAGCGTCAGCGTCGGTAAGGCGGCGTTCTTCAGCGCCTCACGCAGGATGACCTGCGTCTCGGAGAAACCTTTCACCCGCGCCAGCACGACGTAGTCGAGCGATAGCAACTCTTTCAGCGACTGTTTCAGCAGCGTCGCGATGATGGCCGCGAGCGGCAGCGCCAGCGCCATGGCGGGCATGAACATGTGGCTGATGAGATCGCGCGTCAGGTCGAAGCGCAGCCGGACGATGCTCTCAAACAGATAAAACTGCGTGACGAATGGCAGTTGCAGGCTGGGCGAGACACGCCCGGAAATCTCGAACACCGGCCAGAGCACGCCGAACAACAGGATCAGCACCAGACCCCAGAGGAAATCTGGGATCGACAGCGCCGCTCCATTGGCGACGTCGATGCCGGCTTCCACCGCCGTGCCGCGTTCGCGCGCGCCAAAGATCGCAAGCGTCCCGCCGATCAAGATCGCGATGATCAGCGCTACGATCGACAGCTCAAGCGTCGCGGGCAGGCGGCCGAGAACAAGTGATAGCACGTCCTGGCGCAACGAGATCGACGTGCCGAACTCGCCATGCATGACGCCCGACAGCCAGATGAAGAACTGCTCGACGATCGATTTGTCGAGCCCATAGAGCGCGCGCAGCCGGTCGATATCAGCCTGGGATGCGCCGGGCGGCAGCATCATCGCGATCGGGTCGCCGGGCGCGATGCGGATCACGACGAAAACGACGATCGCGACGCCGAACAGCGTCACGGCCATCGTCAACAGACGGATCAGGAATCTCTGCAGGATCAACAAGGCCCGCGAACCCCAAGCAAAACAAAGGCGCGCCGCTCGTCGCCGAACGGCGCGCCGATGAGGTTAGTCGAGCATCAGGCCGGCGTCATCAGGTGCGGCAACAGCGCGCCGGACTTATGCGGCACAACCTTGACGCCTTTCGCATGCACGATCGGCTGCGCGTATTGCAGCAGCGGCAGCACGTAGGCGTTGTCGGCGATCAGCTTGCTGACGGCTTTCCAGCCGGCGATGCGCTTGGCCTCGTCCGGTTCGCCCCAGAGCGGGTTGATCGCGTCGATGACGTCCTGGCTGTCCCAGACCGAGTGCGGGGAGGGGCCGTACATGGCGAAGCCGGTCGAGGTGGTCGGATCGCCAATCGAGTTGCCCCAGTTGTAGAACGCGGCCGGCGCGAGCTGGTCGGCGGCACGCAGCTCGTAATGCTTGGCGATCTCATAGACCTCGATGGTGGCTTCGATGCCGACCTTGCGCCACATGCCGACGATCGCCTGGATCATCTCGTAGTCTTTCGGCTTGAAGCCCTTTGTTGTCTGGATGGTGAACTTCACCGGGTTCTCCGGCGAGAAGCCGGAGGCCTTCAGCATCTCAATCGCCTTCTCCGGGTTGTACTCGACCTTGATCGACGGATCGAAGGCCTCGTATTCCGGCGTCTCCAGCGTGTCGAGCGGCAGGCCGTAGCCGCGCAGTAGGCGGTCGACCAGGAGCTTCTTGTCGACTGACATCACAGCCGCGTGACGGACGTTCGGGTCCTTCATCACGTCGATGTCGTTGAAGAAGATCATGCCGATGTCGGAGATGGTGTCGCAAGTGCCGGCCATGCCGTCCTTGGCGATAAGGCGGTCGTACTCCTCGTAGGGCACTTCCAGCGTGACCTGCGACGAGCCTGACTCGATCTCGGCGACGCGGCTTGCCGCGTCCGGCACGAACTTGATCGTGACGGCGTCGAAGGCCGGTTTGCCGCCCCAGTAGTTCGCATTGGCCTTGAGGCGAATGAACGCGTTGCGCTCGAACTTCTCGACCATGTACGGGCCGGTGCCGATCGGTGCGGCCTCGAAACCTTCGGCGCCGACCTTCTCGTAATAGGCCTTCGGCAGCACGTAGCCGGTGAGGAACGACATCCACTTGAAGTAGGTCGGATCGAACTGGACGACATCGCCGGTGATCTTGTTGCCGTCGGCCTTCAGATTGGTGACGTTCTTCCAGACGAACTGGATGGGGTTGCCGGTGGCTTCCTGGCCCGCGCGGGTCAGCGACCAGACAATGTCTTCCGCCGTGAAGGGAGAGCCATCATGCCAGGTGACGCCATCGCGCACCGTCATGTGAACGGTCTTCAGATCGTCGCTGAAACCCCACTCGGTGAGCAGGCCCTTGTCCAGCGACAGGTCAGGCTTCTGCAGGATGAACTGGTCGAACACCGACTGATAGATGCCCTGGATCGTCGGATTCACAGCAGATGGACCGGTGGTCGGGTCCCAGGCCGGCAGATTGACGTTGTACGCGATGGTGAGTTCGCCGGCCTGCGCCGAGGCAATCTTCGGCACGCCGAGCGCGGCCAGCCCAAGCGCCGAGGCGCTGTATCCCAGCAATTGACGTCTGTTCATTGTCATCGTCATTCCCCTGTTTTCGTTTCGTTATGGCGCCCGGCTCCCACCGGTCGCTCTATGCCCTCTGCTCATTGCGCGGGTTGCCGCGCTCACCTCCCGCCCAGTTTCTGGGCGAGGAGGAATCCCGATCCGGCACCCGTGCCGGCGCCCGGCCATGTCGCCGCGCCGACAAGGTGCAAATTCTTCAGTGGCGTGCTGCCATCTGCGTAACCGCGCGCTGGCCGGAAGAGAAAATTCTGCGTCAGATGATGGCTGCCGGACAACTGGTCGCCGCCGACGAGGTTCGGATTTTCGCGTTCGAGATCGGCCGGCGAGAACACAGCGCGGCCGAGGATTTTTCCACGCAGCCCCGGTGCGTAGCGCTCGATGATGTCAAGCGCGCGCTCGGCGTAACGCTCCTTGATGTCGTCCCACAGGCCGGGCGCGATTTCGCCCTTCGCGTCGCCGACAACGTTGTAGGGCAGCATGCGCACCTGCACCCAGAGCACATGCTTGCCGTCGGGTGCTCGCGATGGATCGATCGCGGTCGGCTGGCCAACGACGAGGATCGGCTCTGCCGGCAACAACCCCGCCGTCGCCTGCTGATACACCGCCGCCATTGCGTCCATCGACGGGCCAAGGTGCACATAGGCGAACTGCCGAAGCTCTTGCCCCGCGCTCCAGCCCGGCAGGTCGTCGAGCGCCAGGTGGATCATCATGGTGCCCGGCGCGTAGCGGAACGATTTCATCGCACCGTCGAAGCTCCCGTCGCCGGTGCCGCCGGGCAGGAGCGTCGCCATCGCCTTCGGTGCAATGCTCGCGATCACGGCCTTCGAGGCTGTGTGTGTTTCGCCCGAGGCCAGCCGGATGCCAGTGGCGTGCCCGCCGCTGGTGATGATTTCGGCGACATCGGAATTGGTCGCGACCACGCCGCCCGACGCCGTCACCATCTTTTCCAGTGCGCGGATCATCGTGTCCGCGCCGCCTTTGCCGATGACCATGCCAAAGCTCTGGTTGGCCATGGATTCAAGGTAGGGGAACACGGCGCCGCCCGCGATATCGGGCGCGAAGTCGAGATGCATGCCCCAGGCAGCCAGCGTCGCTTTCACGTGCGCGGACTCGAAATTTGCGTCGAGCCAGGCGCGCGGCGAGGAGAGCAGCATACGCGTCGTGTCGAGCGCACCCGCTGTCCCCTTCTTGCGCCAGAGGTTCCACGCTGTGCCGGTCAGCGAGCGCGCCGTCATCGGTGAGCCAAGCAGCCGAAAGAGATGTTCCGCTTCGCCCATGAAGCCGGGGACAAGCCGACGCCACGTGTCTGCGTCCCTGGCCGAGAACTGCGTCAGCCGCGCAGTCGTTTTCTCGATGTCGGTGCTGACGCCGAACCAGCGCCCGTCCGGAAACGCGCTGGCGAAACAATCCATCGCCGGTACGAAATCGAGACCGTGCGATTTCAATTCATTTGCATATTTCTTGTGAAAATCGGAGCCGGCGAAAAGGCTGAGGTTCATCGCCGCGAAATCGTGGCGGAAGCCGGGAAGCGTATATTCGTCGGTGCGAACCGCACCGCCGATCGTTGCATTGCGCTCGAAAACTGCTGTTTTCCAGCCCTTCTTTGCCAAATGCGCAGCACCTGCCAGACTGTTGTGGCCCGCCCCGACAAAGATGGCGTCGAATTCGCTCACGCCCCCAACCCAATTTCCTTTAGGCTTAAAGATAATTGCAGATGCATATGTTTTCGTCTAGTAGGTATAACAAAGGCCGATACGAGCCTGCAGCTATCCTAAGAGGGAACAGGGATCATGGACACGCAGAAACTTCTCGGCGACGTCGCCAGTCAGCTTCTTTCCGGCGGGATCAAGGTCGTCGACCTGACAGGGCCACTCGGTCCCGACACTCCACTGATCAAGCTGCCGCCGGAACTCGCCGTCGACACGCCGAAGGTCGAGATCCATACGATTTCCGCCTACGACAAGAATGGTCCATGGTGGGCGTGGAACTGGCTGAAGCTGGGTGAGCACTCGGGTACGCATTTCGATGCGCCGATCCACTGGATTTCGGGCAAGGACTACGCCGATGGCTCGACCGACACGCTGCCGGTGCAGAAGCTGGTTGGCCCGGTCAACGTTATCGACTGTTCGAAAGAAGCAGCGGCGGATCACGATTTTCTGCTGACCGTCGATCATATCAAGGCTTGGGAAGCTAAGCACGGCGCGATCAACCCCGGCGAGTGGGTGGTCATGCGCACCGACTGGTATAAGCGGAACGGCTCCGAAGCCGAGTTCCTGAACGCCAACGAGACCGGGCCGCATACGCCTGGACCGACGGCCGAGGCGATCATGTACCTGATCGAGAAGGACGTTTGCGGCTGGGGCTCGGAGACGATCGGCACCGATGCCGGCAAGGCGGGCGGCATGGAGCCTCCGTTCCCGGCACATACGCTGATGCACAAGGCCAACAAGTACGGCCTCGCCAGCCTCTGCAACCTCGACAAGCTGCCGACCCGTGGCGCGATCTTGATCGCCGCACCGCTGAAGATCGTGAAGGGCACCGGCAGTCCGATCCGCGCCATGGCGCTGGTGGCGGGAAAGTAGGGCGAAGAGGCGTCCGACCGTGAACGCGACGCCAGACCACATCATCGTCGGCAGCGGCATCAACGCGCTGGTCTGCGCGGCGATGCTGTCGGGCAAGGGCGCCAAGGTGCTCGTGCTCGAGCGCAACGATCGCATCGGCGGCTGCATCCGCACCGAGGAGATCACCGCGCCGGGTTTCGTTCACGACGTGATGGCGACGACATTTGTGCTGTTCATCACCGGTCCGGCGTTCACCGCGCTTGGCGGCGATCTGGCGCGGCACGGGCTGGAGTTCTGCCACACCGACACGCCGACGGGCGCGCTGATGCCAGACGGCCGGCATGTGGTGATGCGCACCGATCGCGCGAAGAACATCGCGACGCTGAACGCGCTGGCTGCAGGCGATGGCGACCAGCACAGCCGCGATGTCGGCAGCATCGAGGAGAATGCGCCGCTGCTTTTCGGCCTGCTCGGCGGGCAGTTGTGGAGCTGGCCGACGTTCAAGCTTCTGGCGCGCGAAGCCTGGCGGCGCGGCCCGAAGGGGCTGAAGACGTTTGCCGGCGACATGCTGACGCCGGCGCGGAGCTGGCTGGAAAGCAGCTACCGGTCGGACGAGGCGCATGCGCTCTGGGCGCCATGGACATTGCATGCCGGCATCGGACCGGACGACGCGTTCTCCGGCCAGATCGCCAAGGTCATCGCATTCGCCGTCGAGGCGGCGGGCGCGTCGATCGTCAAGGGCGGCGGCAAGAATCTGCTTGCGGCGTTCGAGACGCTGATCAAGGAGCGCGGCGGCGAGATCCGGACCAATGCGGACGTCGCATCGATCATCACCGAGAACGGCCGTGCGACCAGCGTGAGGCTCGCGTCTGGCGAGACGATCAGTTCCGCGAAGAGCGTCATCTGCTCCGTCACGCCGACGCAGCTCTACGGCCGTTTGCTCGGCAACGCCGCGCCGCAGGGGGCGACCGACGCGGTCAAGAAGTTCCGCTATGGCAAGGGCAACTTCCAGCTTCACTACGCGCTGAATTCGCCACCGAAGTGGCGCGATGCGGCGCTCGGCAAGGTCGCGCTGCTGCATCTGACGCCCGGCCTCGATGGTGTCTCGAAGGCATGCAACGAGGCGGCGCGCGGCATGTTGCCTGAGGTCCCGACAATCTGCGTCGGCCAGCCATCCGTGCTCGACCCGTCGCGCTGTCCGGATGGCAAGGCGATCCTGTGGCTGCAGATGCCGGAAGCGCCGCGCCACGTCAAAGGCGATGCTGCCGGCACGATTGCTGCGCCGGCCGATGGTGCATGGACCGAGGCGGTGCGCGAGGCCTATACCGACCGCATCGAGGCGATCCTCGCCAGCCACATCGACGGTTTCCGTGAGACTGTAGTTGCGCGCCGCGCCTACTCGCCGGCCGACCTCGAAGCGATGAACATCAATCTCGTCGGCGGCGATCCGTATGGCGGCTTCTCATCGATCGACCAGTCGTTCCTGTGGCGGCCGTTCAAGGACTCGATCAACTACGAAACGGCGATCAAGGGACTCTACCACATCGGCGCGTCGACCCATCCGGGCGCCGGCCTTGGCGGCGGGTCCGGCTTCCTGCTGGCGAGCAGGCTATGATGGATCAGAAGGTCGAGAAGAAGCATCGCATTTCGACGCTCGGCCAGATCGGGCTGACGCAGTTCGCGCCCTATCTGATGAACCGCATCATGGGCCGCTACAATGCGACGCTGCGGGAGGACTTTCGCCGCCAGCACCGCACCATTCCACAGGTACGTACGCTGGCTGTGCTCTCCGTCACGGATGGAGTCACCGTCGGCGATCTGTCGGTCTACACCGTCATCGAGCAGTCGACGCTGTCGCGCACGCTGGATGCTCTGGAGGAGCACGGACTGGTGCGCCGCGAGACGGCTGAGACGGACAGCCGCGTGCGCAAGGTTTTCCTCACGGACGAGGGCCGCGCCGAGTTCATGCGCGCCTGGCCGGCCATGCATGACGCGTTCGAGAACATGTTCGACGGGATCGATGACGCGGAATACGCGGCGTTCATCGGGACCCTGACCAAGATGCTGAAGAACATTCGCAAGCACGAGATTTAGGACGCCCCGATCCGGGACGTCCTGTTGGAGACGCCTGATGGCTGAAAGGTCATTCGCCAAGGAAGTCGAGAAGCTCCGCCTCGGGGACGGCGAGACGTTTTCCGGCGAGGGCATTCTGGCGATCACCAAGGCGCTGCTTGAGAACGGCGTCGGCTATGTCGGCGGCTACCAGGGCGCACCGATCAGCCATCTGATGGACGTGCTCGCCGACGCACAGGACATCCTCGGCGAACTCGGTGTGCATTTCGAAGCGAGCGCATCGGAAGCCACAGCGACCGCGATGCTTGCCGCTTCCGTGCATTACCCGATCCGCGGCGCGGTCACCTTCAAGTCGACGGTGGGCACCAATGTCGCGTCCGATGCGCTCGCCAATCTTGCCTCGGGCGGGGTCACCGGCGGCGCGCTGATCATCGTCGGCGAGGATTATGGTGAAGGCTCCTCGATCATGCAGGAGCGCAACCACGCTTTCGCGATGAAGAGCCAGGTCTGGCTGCTCGATCCGCGGCCCAACCTGCCGTCGATCGTCAAGGCGGTCGAGGACGGCTTCCAGCTCTCCGAGGCGTCGAACACGCCTGTTATGCTTCTGGTGCGCATTCGCTGCTGCCACGTGCATGGACACTTCACCGCCAAGGCGAACAAGCGGCCGGAGATGACCGTAGCCGATGCGCTCGATGCCCCGCGCCGAGACACCGGCCGTATCGTGCTGCCGCCTGCCTCCTTCCTGCATGAGAAGGAAAAGGTGCAGAAGCGCTGGCCGGCGGCTGTCGAGTACATCAAGAAGCACAAGGTCAACGAGTTTTTCGGCGACGAGCACGGCAAGGTCGGCATCGTCTGCCAGGGCGGCATGTACAATTCCGTCATCCGCGCGCTGCAGCGCATCGGCCTCGCCGATATGTATGGCGACACCGATGTTCCGCTCTACGTGCTCAACGCCGTCTATCCGCTGATCGACGACGAGTTCCTGGCCTTCTGCGAAGGCAAGAATTCGGTTCTAGTCGTGGAAGAGGGGCAGCCGAACTATCTCGAGCAGGCGTTTGGCTCGATGCTGCACAAGGCCAATCGCGGCACGCGCATCGTCGGCAAGGAATATCTGCCGATGGCCGGCGAATACACTGGCCAGGTCATGCTCGACGGCGTCCGCTCCTTCCTGCGCGACAATGCGCCGTCGATGCTACCCGCCGAAGTTCGGGCGCCGAATGCGACTGGCATCGGCGCCGAAATCCCAGACCTCTCCACTGTCGTGCCGGGCCGTCCGCCGGGCTTCTGCATCGGCTGCCCCGAGCGCCCGATCTTCGCCGCGACCAAACTCGTCGAGAAGGAGCTCGGCAAGCACCACATCGCGTCGGATATCGGCTGCCACCTCTTCTCGATCATGCCGCCGTTCGAGCTTGGCGCGACAACGATGGGATACGGTCTCGGGCCGGCCTCGGCGTCCGCGTTCAACACGCCGGACGCCAAGCGGCGTTCGATCTCATTCGTCGGCGATGGTGGTTTCTGGCACAACGGGCTGACCTCATCGGTCGGCAACGCAGTGTTCAACAAGAATGACGGCGTCATCGTCATCGTCGACAATTTTTATTCGGCAGCGACCGGCGGGCAGGACATCTTGTCGTCTCGCGCGAGCAACCGATCCAAGTCGACCAAGCATCCGATCACCGAGGCCGTAAAAGGCATCGGCGTGAACTGGGTGCGCCAGCTCGACCGCACCTATGATGTGCCAAAAATGCAGGCGACGCTGCGCGAGGCGCTGACGACGGAAGAGAAGGGGCCAAAAGTCATCGTCGCCTCGTCGGAGTGCATGCTGAACAAGCAGCGCCGCGAGCGTCCGATCATCGACAAGGCGATCAAGGGTGGCGAGCGCGTCGTGAAGCCGAAATTCGGCGTCGACGAGGATGTCTGCACCGGCGATCACGCGTGCATGCGGCTTTCCGGATGCCCGTCGCTCTCGGTAAAATCGCTCGACGACCCGCTGCGCGACGATCCGGTCGCCAGCATCGACCAGAACTGCGTCGGTTGCGGCAATTGCGGCGAGGTGGCCGATGCCGCCGTGCTCTGCCCGAGCTTCTACCGCGCCGATGTCGTACACAATCCGACAGGCTGGGATCGTTTCCTGCAACGTGTGCGCCGTGCCGTGATTGGCGCGCTGCAGCGTTTCCGCGAGGGCCGCCGGCTGAGATTTGCCGATGCTTGATCGGGTTTTGCCAAACGGCGCGCGTGCCGACACCGATCAGGCGGTGGTCAAGCTCGCGATCCTCGCCGTTGGCGGGCAAGGCGGTGGCGTGCTGTCGGACTGGATCGTCGATGTAGCCGAGCGCAGCGGCTTTGTCGCGCAATCGACCTCCGTGGCGGGCGTCGCACAGCGCACGGGCGCCACGATCTATTACATAGAGATGGCACGCGACACCGGCCGTCTTCCGGTGTTCGCGCTGTCGCCGTCGCAGGGCGATGTCGACGTGCTGGTTGCCGCGGAGCTGATGGAGGCGGGCCGTGCGATCATGCGCGGCTTCGTGACGCCGGATCGCACCACGCTGATCGCGTCGTCGCATCGCATTGCCGCGGTCTCGGAAAAGATCGAGCCGGGTGATGGCCGCGCTTCGTCGGCCAAGGTTCGCGAGGCGGCTTCGACCGCGGCGAAACGTTTCATCGCCTTTGACATGGAAAAGATTGCGGTCGAGGCCGGCTCGGTGATCTCGTCCAGCCTGCTCGGCGCGCTGGCAGCTTCCAGCGCGCTGCCGTTTCCGCGCGAGGCTTATGAGGCTGCAATTTCCGCCGGCGGTCGTGGTGTGAAGCAGAGCCTCGCCGCTTTCGCTGGCGCGTATGACCGCGCGCGCGGTGGTCAGGCGCGACCAGTGCTCGATCCGGCGTCGGCGAATGGTGTGCCGCAGGGCGAGGTTCACCTGACGCCGAGTTCAGCGACTGCCGCGGACTCGCCTGCGCAGAAAACTGGATCGTTGGTCGCCGTCGATGGGCCATTCAACAAGGTTGCAGGCTGGCAGGCGCTGGTGGCGCGAGCGCTGTCGCTGCCCGAGCCCATGAATGACATAGCGCTGCGGGGTTTGCGCAAGGTCGTCGATTTCCAGGATATCGCTTACGGCAAGGAATATCTCGACCGCCTGGAGCGCGCGGTGGCGCTCGACGATGCGGGGAAGGGATACGCTCTGTCGAACGCGGCAGCAAAACATCTCGCCAATGCCATGTGCTACGACGACATGATCCGCGTCGCAGACCTGAAGACGCGGTCCACCCGCGATACGCGGCTGCGCGGCGAAGTCGGTGTTGCCGAAGAGACGGTCGTCAACGTCACGGAATTCTTTCACCCGCGCATCGAGGAATTCTGCGGCACCATGCCGGCGCGGCTCGGCCGCTATATCGAAAGCCGGCCTAAGCTGGCTGGCTTCCTCGACCGACGCATCAATCGTGGGAGGCGAATCCGTACGGACAGCTTTTCCGGTTTCTTCGCGCTCTGGTTCATCGGTGGCCTGCGCCGCTGGCGGCGTGGCCTGCTGCGGCATCAGGTCGAGGTGGCGCACCGGGAACGCTGGTACGCTCTGGCGCTGGATCACGTCGCAACGAACTACGATCTCGCGGTCGAAATCCTGAACTGCCGTCGCCTGATAAAGGGCTACAGCGACACGCATGTCCGCGCGCAGTCCAAATTCGATCGCGTGCTTTCGGCGCTCCCGCTGCTCAAAGATCGCGCTGATGCGGCCGACTGGATTCGTAGGCTGCGGGAAGCAGCACTCAAGGACGAAGCCGGCACCATGCTTGACGGCGCGCTGAAGACGGTTGCCTCTCTCTACACTTGAGCCTCTTCGCCAATTCGCCTTCGTCGATATCGTTCGCCCTTTGAAATTAAAGGGTTTTCAAGCGCCTGTCTTTTCGGCAGTGTGCGGGTTCAAGAACAAGCATTCGGGAGGAATGGAATGATACTCAAACTCGCAGCAACGGCTATCGCGCTGGCACTCGGCGCCTCCGCTGCCTATGCCGAGCCGGTGAAGGTCGGCATGATCACGACGCTGTCCGGCGGTGGCGCGGGCCTGGGCGTTGACGCCCGTGACGGCTTCATGCTGGCGGTAAAGCTGTCCGGCAGCAAGGACATCGAGGTCATCACCGAAGATGACGCTATGAAGCCTGAGCTCGCCGTGCAGATCGCCGACAAGATGATCCAGAGCGACAAGGTCGATGTACTGACCGGTATCATCTGGTCGAACTTGGCCATGGCAGTCGTCCCGAACGCGGTTGCGCAGGGCAAATTCTACCTGTCGCCGAATGCCGGACCGTCGCCGCTCGCTGGCGCCAAGTGCGACAAGAACTATTTCAACGTCGCCTATCAGAACGACAATTTCCACGAGGCCGCCGGCAATTACGCGCAGACGGAAGGCATCAAGAAGATGTTTATCCTGGCGCCGAACTATCCGGCAGGCACCGACTCGCTGAACGGCTTCAAGCGCTTCTACAAGGGCGAACTGGTTGGCGAGCTCTATACCAAGCTCGGACAGACCGACTACGCCGCCGAGATCGCGCAGATCCGCGCGTCAGGCGCTGACTCCGTGTTCTTCTTTCTGCCGGGTGGCATGGGCATCGCCTTCATGAAGCAGTACGCGCAGTCCGGCGTGACGATACCGGTCATGGGGCCGGGCTTCTCCTTCAGCCAGGACGTGCTCGGCGCGATTGGTGACGCGGCACTTGGCGCCAAGAACACCGCGTCGTGGTCGCCTGACCTCGACAACGCCAAGAACAAGGAGTTCGTCGACGCGTTCAAGGCTGAGTACAACCGCATCCCGTCGATCTATGCCGCGCAGGCGTTTGACACGGGCAATCTGCTGATCTCTGCGGCGTCGAAGGCGAGCGTGAAAGATGCGGATGCGTTTCGTGCGGCACTCGCGGCAGCCGAGTTCGACTCGGTGCGCGGCAAATTCAAGTTCAACACGAACCACCATCCGATCCAGGACTTCTACGTGCGTGAGGTCATCAAGAACGACGAAGGTGTCCTGACCAATAAGATTCTGGCCAAGACGTTCACCGATCACGCTGACGCATACGCACAGGACTGCAAGCTGTAAGACCGCTAGGGCGGCGGCCTAAAGGCCGCTGCCGTCTGCCTGCCCCCCGGATAGTCGAGAACCGTGCCAACAGCCCTCATCGTCGAACAGCTGCTGAACGGCGTGCAGTTCGGCATCATGCTGTTCCTGATGGCGGCCGGCCTGACGCTGATTTTTGGCGTCATGGGGCTGATCAATCTCGCGCACGGTTCGTTCTACATGGTTGGTGCGTTCGCCTGCGCGGCGGTCGCGGCGGCCACCGGCTCGTTCTGGCTTGGCCTCGTCGCCAGCCTTGCCGCTGCCGCTGCCCTCGGCGCGCTCGTCGAGGTGACCGTCATTCGCCGGCTCTATGCGCGCGACCATCTCGACCAGGTGCTGGCGACGTTCGCACTGATCCTCATCCTGTCGGAAGCCACCCGCTGGCTGTTCGGCTCGTTTCCGCTCTATCTCAACATCCCGCCGCTGCTCGGCGGCGCCGTCGCGCTGCCGGGCGGCGTGCAGTATCCGATCTACCGCCTTGCCATCATCGTCGCCGGCCTTGCCATCGGCGTCGGGCTCTACCTGCTGATCGCGAAAACCCGGCTTGGCATGCGCATCCGGGCAGGGGAGTCCGACCGCGAAATGATCGGCGCGCTCGGCGTCGACATCCGTACGCTCTACACCGTGCTTTTCGCGCTCGGCTCGGCGCTGGCCGGATTCGCTGGCGCAATGGTCGGCGCGCTGCAATCCGTGCAGGTCGGCATGGGCGAACCGGTGCTGATCCTCGCCTTCGTGGTGATCGTCATTGGCGGCATCGGCTCGATCAAGGGCGCGTTCGTCGGCGCGCTGGTCGTCGGCGTCACCGACACGATGGGCCGCGTGCTCCTGCCGCCGCTGCTGGCCGCCGCGATCGGTCCGGCGCAGGCATCCGGCATCGGCGGCGCGCTGGCGTCCATGTCGATCTACATCGTCATGGCGCTGATCCTTGCGTTCAGGCCGCGCGGCCTGTTCTCGGCGCAGGGCTGAGCGATGCGGCGCGAACCGATCCTCAACGCAGCGCTTGCATTGCTCTTGCTGGCTGCGCCGCTGGCGGCGTTCGTGCTGGACGAACCGTTCTACATCTCGCTGACGACGCGCATAGTCATCCTGGCCATTGCCGCCGCCGGGCTCAACCTGGCGCTCGGCTTCGGCGGCCTCGTCTCGTTCGGCCATGCGGCTTTCTTCGGCATTGGCGGTTATGCGGCGGGCATCCTCGCCGCGCACGCCTTCAACATGGAGCCTCTGCTCGGTCTGCCGGCGACCGACCTGATGCCGACCATCTGGATCGTCGCTGTACTTATCTGCGCCATCGTGGCGCTGCCGATCGGCGCGATCAGCCTGCGCACCAGCGGCGTCTACTTCATCATGATCACGCTGGCCTTCGCGCAGATGATCTACTACTTCGCCATCTCCTGGCCGGCCTACAACGGCGAGGACGGGCTGTCGATCACGGTGCGTAATGCATTTCCCGGCCTGAACACCGCCAATCCGCTCAGCTTCTTCTTGGTCTGCTATCTGGTGCTTATGGCGGTGCTCGCGGTGATCTGGCGGCTGCGCGATTCACGCTTCGGCGCGGCTCTGCAGGCGTCGCGGCAGAACGCAGTGCGTGTCTCGGCGGTCGGCATCCGGCCGTTTCGTATCCGGTTGGTCGCTTTCATCTTGTCGGCGGTCATCACAGGCATTGCCGGTGCGCTGTTCGCCGATCTGAACCGCTTCGTCAGTCCGTCCATGATGTCCTGGCAGATGTCGGGCGAGCTGATCGTTTTGGTCATACTCGGCGGCACCGGCAGGCTGTTCGGCCCGGTCGCGGGGGCGATCCTCTACGTGCTGCTGGAATTCATGCTCGGCGGCATCACCGAGCGCTGGCAGTTTTTCCTCGGCTTCATCCTGCTTGGCGTGGTGCTCTTTGCGCGCGGCGGCATCGTGGGCGTCATCGCCGGCAAGGTGCGCCATGACTGAGCCGGTCATCGACATCCGCAATCTGTCGAAGAGCTTTGGCGGCCTGAAAGCCACCGACAATGTCAGCCTCGACCTGAGGCCCGGCGAAATCCATGCGCTGATCGGGCCGAACGGCGCCGGCAAGACGACGCTGATCTACCAGATCTGCGGGTCGCTGAAGCCCAGCGTCGGCTCGATCCATTTCCGCGGCGACGATATCACCGGGCTCGACGTTGCCGCGCGGGCACAGCTTGGGCTTGGCCGGACGTTCCAGATATCGTCGCTGGCGCTGGAATTCTCCGCGCTTCGCAACGTCATGCTTGCGGTGCAGAGCCGGCAAGGATCGAGCTTCCGCTTCTTCCGAAATGTGATGGCCGATGCGAATTTGACCGAGCCTGCATTGGCAGCACTCGCACGCGTCGGGCTGGAGCAACGTGCGTCCGTTCCGGCGTCGGAGTTGTCGCATGGCGAGCGACGCCAGCTCGAAATCGCCATCGCGCTTGCGCTTGGCTCGAAGGCGCTGCTGTTCGACGAACCAATGGCCGGCATGGGGCAGGAAGGTTCGCGCGCGTTGACACGCCTGCTCGACGCGCTGCGGCAGGAAGCGCCGATCCTGCTCGTCGAGCACGATATGGATGCGGTGTTCGCACTCGCCGATCGCATCTCGGTATTGGTCTACGGCCGTATTATCGCCAGCGGCACGGTCGCCGAGATCCGCACCAACCCCGACGTGCGCGCGGCGTACCTAGGAGCGCGGCAATGACGCTGCTCCAGGTCTCCGGCATCGAAACATTTTACGGTCCGAGCCAGGCGCTGTTCGGCGTCGATCTGGAGGTCGGCGAGGGCGAACTCGTCATGCTCATGGGGCGCAACGGCATGGGCAAGTCGACGACGATCCGCTCGATCTGCGGCATGACGCCGGCGCACTCTGGCCGCATCGTCTTTGCAGGCGAAGAGATCGGCCGTTTGGCGTCCTACCGTGTCGCGCTTCGTGGCATCGGGCTTGTGCCTGAAGGCCGGCGCTGCTTCCCCAATCTCACTGTACGCGAAAACCTCATCGCCTCCGCGCGGCCGGGCCGCTGGACGCTCGCGTCCGTGCAGACACTTTTCCCGCGGCTCGGCGAGCGTATGAGCCAATATGCCAACACGCTTTCTGGCGGCGAGCAGCAGATGCTTGCGATCGGGCGTGCGCTGATGACCAATCCGCGGCTGCTCATCCTCGACGAGGCGACGGAGGGCCTCGCGCCGATCATTCGCGACGATATCTGGGCCGCGATTCGCGAACTGAAAGCGGATGGCCTGTCGATCCTGCTTGTCGACAAGACGATGGACGAGGTGTTGTCCGTCGCGGACCGTTGCGTGGTGCTCGAAAAGGGCCGCACGGTCTGGACCGGAGCGCCGAGCGAGCTTACCGCTGAACTTCAGAACAATCTGCTAGGCGTTTGATGCCGAAGAACAAGGTGACCAGCCTGGTCAACGAGTGGGATCTGCCCGAGATCGGCTTGCGCGGGCTGTCAGGCGCTGACCGCAAGCGCTTCTGGGACGGTTTTGTCGCGACGCGGCCGGGTGTCGTCTATGCGTGGGGCAACACGTTTTCGCGCTGGCGCGTCGTGCCTGACACCGAGTTCAATCTGTCGCTCTATATCACCAACCGCAGCATCGGCCTGTTCGTGCGCGGGGTGCGCGGCATACCGCGCGCCGAGACGTGCGCGCGCCTCTCGCCGCGCAAGCTGGAGTTGGAGACCGCGCTTAACGCACAGATCAACGACGAGTGCCCGCTGCTGCGCAATTTTCCGTTGACGACCACCAACCCCGGAACCTGGAACACCGCCTATGAATGGCTTGAGGCCAACGAAGCCGAGTATCTCGCGGTGCTGACGCCAAAAGACTGAGCCGGCCAAGTCTGCCCCAAGGATTGCGCGTTTGTCACGTGCCAGCGATAAGGCACGGGTCAGGCATCGCAATTTTGAGGGCGTCTCTTGAAGATATTGGTCGTGAACTGCGGCAGTTCGAGCCTGAAAGTCAGCGTGTTCGACGTCGCCGCGCAGGCGACGGAAACCTTCAAGGCCAGCTACGACAGGTTCGAGAATGGTGCGTGCACGTACAAAATTGCAGCGAATGGCCAGAGCGATTCCGGCCAGGCACAGCTTGCCGATATCGCCGCCGCCGTCGAGGCGCTGCCTGCCGCGCTTGAGAAGGCCGGCATCGGCACACCCGATGCCATCGGCCACCGCATCGTGCATGGCGGCGAGACATTTCGCGCGACGACGGTGATCGACGCCGCGACGGTCGCCGCGATCGAGACGCTGGTCCCGCTGGCGCCGCTGCACAATCCAGCCAATCTGCTCGGTGTGCGCGTGGCGCAAAAGGTCTGGCCAGCCATTCCGAAAGTCGCCGTGTTCGACACGGCCTTCCACGCCACCAACCCGCCGCGCGCGACGACATACGCCGTGCCCAAAGCCTGGCGCGATGCCGGGTTCCGGCGGTACGGTTTCCACGGCACGTCGCACAAACAGGTGGCGACGCGCGCCGCGGAAGAGATCGGCAAACCGCTCGACGATCTGAAGATCGTCAGTCTGCATCTCGGCAACGGCACCAGCATCTGCGCGATCAATTACGGCGTCAGCATCGACACCTCGATGGGACTGACGCCGCTGGAAGGTCTTGTCATGGGCACGCGTCCGGGCGACCTCGACCCTGGGCTCTTCGGTTTCCTGTCGCGACAGTTGGGTCTGTCGATCGCCGACATCGAGAAGCAGCTCTACAATGAGAGCGGGCTCAAGGGTCTGAGCGGCTCGTCGGACATGCGCACCGTCGAAGCAAAAGCGGCAGAGGGTGATGTCGAGGCCGAGCTTGCGCTCGAGGTTTTCGGCTACCGCGCGCGCAAATATATCGGCGCTTACGCCGCCGCGATGGGCGGGCTGGATGCCATCGTGTTCACCGGCGGCATCGGTGAGAATTCCGCGCCGATGCGGCGGCGCATCTGCGAGGGCCTTGAGTTCATGGACCTGTCGCTTGACCACGACCGCAACGAGACGGTCAATCTCGGCAAGCATCCGGTCGAGCAGATCCAGGAGTTCGGCTCCAAGGTACGCATTCTCGTCACCGCCGCGGCGGAAGAGCAGATGATCGCGCGCGAAACGGCGGCGATCCTGTCCACCGCGAAACTTGCGCCCGAGATTGCGATCCCTGTCGCCGTATCGGCGCGCCACGTGCATCTCTCACGCGCCGCCGTGGATACGCTGTTTGGCGCGGTCTACCAGCTCACGCCTGCAGTGGCTTTGAGACAGCCTGGCCAGTGGGCGGCGAAAGAGCGCGTCGCGGTCGAAGGTCCCAAGGGCAAGCTCGAACGCGTCGCAATCCTCGGGCCGGAACGGCCGCGCACCCAGATCGAGATTTCGCGCACCGACTGCTTCACGATCGGCGTTGATGCGCCGGTGCGCGACAGCGGCAAGCTGGAGGGCACACCGAAAGTCACGCTGCATGGTCCTGCCGGCTCGTTCGAAACCGACGGGCTGATCGTCGCGGCGCGCCACATCCATACGAATCCGGCCGATGCCGCGAAGATGGGCCTGTCGGACGGCATGACGGTTGACGTGCATATTGGCGATGAGGAAAGGGGGCTGGTGTTCGGCAAGACGCTGATCCGCGTCGGCGCCAATTCCTTCACCGAGATGCATATCGACACCGACGAGGCCAATGCCGCCGACATCCGCATCGAGGGCGAAGGCTCACTTGTCGCCGGCCTCAAAGCGGTCGCCGTCCCGAAATAGCCAGCTATCCATCCATTTCCTTGTCGCGCGCCGTACGTAACCGCGCGGTGGAAATCTCACATCAAATACGAACATTTCGCTTGATCGAGAGACATATGTTCACTAGGAAGGTCAAGCCCAGCGGAGGGAGGAATTCGCGGGATGAGCATCAACATTTCACCGACAGGCTTGGCGCGCGATCTGCGCGAGCGCGGAAAATCGGGCAAACCGATCCGCATTGGCCTGATCGGCTCGGGCGAAATGGGCACGGATATCGTGACCCGCGTGGCCCATATGGACGGTATCGAGGTCGGCGCTATCGCCGAGCTGAACGTGCCGAACGCGGTGAAGGCGGTGGACATCGCCTATCAGGAAAAGGGCCATTCGGCCGAAGCCGGTTCTGCGGCTGCGCTCACCAAGGCGATGGAGAGCGGCAAGATCGCGGTCACCGGCGATGCCAAGCTCGTCATCGAAAGCGATCTGATCGACGTGGTTATCGACGCGACGGGCGTTCCGGCCGTCGGCGCGGAGATCGGCCTGCGCGCCATGGAGCATGGCAAGCATCTCGTCATGATGAACGTCGAGGCCGACGTCACCATCGGGGCGTATCTGAAGAGCGAGGCCGAGCGCCTTGGCGTGACCTATTCGCTCGGCGCGGGCGACGAGCCGTCATCCTGCATGGAACTGATCGAGTTCGTCTCGGCGATGGGCCATCCGATCGTCGCGGCCGGCAAGGGCAAAAACAATCCGCTCAACATCGATGCGACGCCGCCAGCCTACGAGGAGGAGGCAGCACGCCGGCACATGAATGTGCGCATGCTGGTCGAGTTTGTCGACGGCTCGAAAACGATGGTCGAGATGGCGGCGATCGCCAATGCGACCGGGCTGGTGCCGGACAAGCCGGGCATGCATGGCCCGGCGGCGACGCTTGGCGAGTTGTCGAAGGTGCTGGTGCCCCAAAAGGATGGCGGCGTGCTGTCGAAGGTCGGCGTTGTCGACTACTCGATCGGCAAGGGTGTCGCCCCCGGCGTCTTCGTCATCGCCGACATGTCGCATCCGCGCATTTCCGAGCGCATGGAAGATCTGAAGATGGGCAAAGGCCCTTACTTTACCTTCCACCGACCCTATCACCTGACGTCGCTCGAAGTGCCGCTCACCTGTGCGCGCGTCGTGCTCTACGGCAAGGCGGACATGGTGCCGCTGTCCAAGCCGGTCGCCGATGTCTGCGCGGTCGCCAAAAAGGATCTGAAGCCCGGCGATAAGCTCGATGCCATCGGCGAGTATTGCTACCGCGCCTGGATCATGACGGCCGAGGAAGCGCGTGCGGCCAAGGCTATCCCGTGTGGCCTGCTGCAGGGCGGCTCGGTCACCGCGCCGATCAAGAAGGGTGAGTTGATCACCACCGCGAATGCAGCGCCTGCGCCCGGTTCGAAGATCGCCGAACTGCGCGCCCGCCAGGACAAGCTCGTTTACGGAGCATGAGTGATGGCAACCGCCCGCAAGCTCGAAACTGAAACGAACCTGCCGTTCGCCATCCGCCAGTACAAGCCGGCGGAACTGCGCGACGTGCTGCGCAAGATGTACCTGATCCGCCGCTTCGAAGAGGGGGCGGAAGACAGCTACACGCGCGGGCTGATACACGGCACGATGCATCTTTCCATCGGCCAGGAAGCCAGCGCCATGGGCATCTGCATGCCGCTGGCGGTTGAGGATCAGATCACCTCGACGCATCGTGGCCACGGCCACTGCATCGCCAAGGGCGCGGACGTGAAGCGGATGTTCGCCGAGTTCTTCGGCAAGACTACGGGCTATTGCAAAGGCCGCGGCGGCTCGATGCACATCGCCGACGTGTCGATGGGCAATCTCGGCGCTAACGGAATTGTCGCTGGCGGCATCCCGATCGCGGTCGGCGCCGCGCTGTCGGCCAAGCGCATGAAGACTGGTAAGGTCGTCGTCTCGTTCTTCGGCGATGGCGCAAACAATGAGGGCGCGTTCCACGAGGCGCTGAACATGGCTTCGATCTGGAAGCTGCCAGTGATCTTCGTTTGCGAGAATAATGGCTACGGCATGTCGACCTCGACGGCGCGTTCGACCGCGGTAAAGAACATCGCGGATCGCGCGGCAGCCTATTCGATGCCGGGCGTTGTCGTGAACGGCAACATCTTCTCGGAAGTCGCCGAGGCTTCCTACAAGGCCGTCGAGCGCGCCCGCGCCGGCGAGGGGCCGACGCTGATCGAGTCCAAGACCTATCGTTATCGCGGCCATTCCAAGAGCGACCGCAACCGCTACCGCACCAAGGAAGAGATCGAAGACTGGATCTCCAACCGCGACCCGATCATGCTGTTTGAAACCGAGCTGAAGGAATTCGGCATCGTCGACGACAAGGGCATCGAGGCGATCCGGGAATCGGTGCGGGCGGAAATCGAAGCCGGCATCGAGTTCGCGAAGGCCAGCCCGTCGCCGCAAATCAGCGACCTCGACAATTTCGTTTACACGGAAGTGGCGTGACATGGACGCGACGCCGCGCGAACTCAGTTACTCTCAGGCGATCCAGGAGGCCATGGCGATAGCCATGGAGGTGGACGAGCGGGTCTTCCTGATGGGCGAGGATATAGGGGTCTATGGCGGAGCGTTTCAAGTGACCGGCGATCTCGTCGAGCGCTTTGGACCCGACCGCGTCATGGACACCCCGATTTCCGAGCTCGGCGGTGCCGGCGTGGCGGTTGGAGCCGCCATGACCGGCATGCGGCCGATCTTCGAGTTCCAGTTTTCCGATTTTGCTACGCTTGCGATGGAGCAGATCGTTAACCAGGCGGCGAAAATGCGCTTCATGCTGGGCGGCGAAGTGTCTGTTCCAGTGGTGATGCGCTTTCCAGCGGGTTCGGGCACCGGTGCTGCTGCGCAGCACAGCCAGAGCCTCGAAGCCTGGCTCGGTCATGTGCCGGGGCTGAAGGTGATCCAGCCGGCCACGCCGCATGATGCGAAGGGCATGCTGCTCGCAGCCATCGCCGATCCCGACCCGGTGATGATTTTCGAGCACAAGCTGCTCTACAAGATGAAGGGCCATGTGCCCGAAGGCCACTACACCGTGCCGATCGGCAAGGCCGACATAAGGCGCGAAGGCAGGGACCTTACCATCGTTGCCACCTCGATCATGGTGCACAAGGCGCTGGAGGCCGCCGCGACGCTGGAAGGCGAGGGCATCGACGTGGAAGTCGTCGACCTGCGCACCATCCGGCCGATGGACAAGCAGACGATCATCGACAGCGTGAAGAAGACCTCGCGGCTGCTCTGCGTCTACGAGGCGGTGAAGACGCTTGGCATTGGCGCTGAAGTCAGCGCGACGATCGCCGAGAGCGATGCGTTCGACTATCTCGACGCGCCGATCGTCCGGCTGGGCGGCGCCGAGACTCCAGTTCCCTATAATCCGGAGCTCGAAAAAGCGACCGTGCCGCAGGTGCCGAACATCATCGCGGCCGCGCGCGACCTCGTCAGCGGCAGGCGCTGATGCCCGTCGAGGTCATCCTCCCCAAAGTCGACATGGACATGGCGACCGGCCAGATTTCGCGCTGGTTCGTCACTGACGGCCAGTCGGTCAAGCAGGGCGACGTTCTCTTCGAGATCGAGACCGACAAGGCGGCGATGGAAATCGACGCGCCGGCGAGCGGCACCGTGCGCAACATTTCTGGCAAGGAAGGCGTCGACATTCCCGTCGGCCAGCCCGTCGCTTGGATTTATGCCGAAGGTGAGGCGTATGGCAGCGTGAAGGCCGCACCGTCTACCTCCCCCTTGAGGGGGGAGGCCGCGCCGTTAGGCGCGGGTGGTGGGGGTGACAAAGCGCCATCAGTTCCCCCCACCCCGGCGGTTTCGCCGCCGACCCTCCCCACGTCGGGGGAGGGTGGCAGCGGCAAAGCCCGTGCCACGCCCTTGGCCCGCCGGCTTGCGCGCGAAAACAGACTTGAGATTGCCGCATTGAACGGTTCCGGTCCGCATGGCCGGGTGACGCGCGCCGATATCATGGCGGCGATCGCGCAGCCTTCCACCTCCCCCTTGAGGGGGGAGGTGGCGCCACAAGGCGCGGATGCGGTTGACAAAGCGCAGGGCAGCGCACTTCACCCCACCTCGGCGCTGCGCGCCGCACCTTCCCCTGAGGGGGAGGGTGATGCAGTTCTCAAACTGTTCGAGCAGGGGTCGTACGATCTCGTGCCGCATGACAACATGCGCAAGACCATCGCGCGGCGGCTGGTCGAGGCAAAGTCGACCATCCCGCATTTCTACCTGACCCTCGACTGCGAACTCGATGCGCTGCTGGCGTTGAGGAAGCAGCTCAATGATGCGGCTCCGGTGAAGAAGACCGACAAGGGCGAAGCGCCTGTCTACAAGCTTTCTGTCAACGACATGATCATCAAGGCGATGGCCATGGCGCTGATGGCCGTGCCGGATGCCAATGCCTCATGGACCGAGAGTGCGATGGTGAAGCACAAGCACGCCGATGTCGGTGTCGCCGTGTCGATCCCGGGCGGGCTGATCACGCCGATCATCCGCAAGGCCGAGACCAAGACGCTGTCGGCGATCTCCAACGAGATGAAAGACCTCGCCGGCCGGGCGCGCAACCGGAAGCTGAAACCGGAAGAGTATCAGGGTGGCACGACAGCGGTCTCGAACCTTGGCATGTTCGGCATCAAGGATTTCGCCGCAGTGATCAACCCGCCGCATGCGACGATCCTGGCGGTCGGTGCGGGCGAGGAACGGGCGGTGGTGAAGAAGGGCGAGATCAAGATCGCCACCATCATGTCCGTGACGCTGTCGACGGATCACCGCGCGGTCGACGGTGCGCTCGGCGCCGAACTGCTCACCGCGTTCAAGCGGTACATCGAAACTCCAATGGGTATGCTGGTTTAGCCAGCGGCGCTCTACTGTCGAGTCAACCGGTTCAGCGCTGGTCCCGCCAGCGCTTCCATTATCGCCGGACGCGATTTCGGATCGTCCGGCAGCAGCCAGTTCGGTTCCGCGCCGAGGAAGCGGTCAAGAAATGCCACGGCATATGTCGGCATCTCCTCGACGTTCTCGCGATAGGACCACCAGGTCCTGAGATCGTCGGCACATTTGTCGATCGGCAGTGGCTCGCCAAACTCCTGCTCGCTGACGGCGGCGATCGCCGACACGCAGAAGTTCGTGTAGAGAAACCCCTCCGGCCAGAAGGCGACGATTTCGCTCATCTTCTCCGTCGCGCCTTGCGGCGTCGGCAGCCCACGCTCGACCAGTTTCGCCGGTTCCTGCCGGATCAGTTCGCGTAGCACCAGCCCGGCTGAGAAGACGATGAAGTCGGCGCGATTGACACGGGCGAAATCGCGCTGCGCGTCGATCACCTCGACCCAGTCGAGAAATGCCTTGGTCAGCTTCGCGTCGTCGATCTCGAAGCGTAGTCCGTACGTTGAGCCGACCAGCCGCGCGTGGCTGCGGAAGGTCATGCGGAACCAACGCAGCCGGCGCAGCCGATGCCTGAGATCAGGCATCAACGCCAGTTCGTCCTTGAAGCGCAGATCCATCCTTCGCGTTCTCCCGCGCAAGCTCTATCACCGCCCGCCGGACCGGCCAAATTTCTGGTGATTCATGTGGGCCAACGCTGTGCCCAGGAATATACACATTGACATCACGGGAAACAAATGTTCTGTGATCAACGGTTCCGGAGGACGCGCTTTCAGTGTGGTGGAACCGGCTTGGGAGGAAGCCTGATGGCCCTTTGGCAATGGGGATTGCTGGCGCTGTTTCTTGTCTGGGCGCTCCAGTCGCTCGGCGTCTGGCTGCAGATGCGCCATTACGGCGATGTCTTCAAAGGCGTCACCAATCAGTTCAATGACGGGTATGTCGGCGCCGGAAATTTCCGCGGTCGTTTTTCCAAGGGCGTGATCGTCCTGATCGTTGTCACACCCGATTTGATCGTTCGCCGCTTGATGATCATGAGCGGCCGGACGGTCTTCACCAAGTTTCATCGACATGAAGAGTTCGAGGGCATCACCCTCGATCAACTCCGGGCCAATCCTGCAGTGTTGGGGGAGGGGGAAACCGGTGTGGCCGAGGCCGTGACGCGGGCGATCGCACAGATCGACCGGGCGCGGTCGGAGCCAAAAAAAGAGCCGGGGCTGTCCGGCTTGAACGCAGCTCGCGCTTAGCGCAACGCCGCTTGCCGGCTGGGACTTACGGCAAACGGGGCAAGGAGGAGAAATGTCAGTCTTTTCAATGTTGGCGCAGCATGCCGACATGGCCGTCCAGCACCTGCATGTGGCAGGTGCGATGGTTTCGGATGCTGCCATCCATCATGGCACACTGGGGATCGAGCACACCCGCGATAATCTCGTCATTCTCGCGCAGGCGAGCGGCGACATCACAGTCGAGGAGTTCAAGGACAAGCTCGACAACATCACGCAGGAAGAGCAGCTCGGCTGGCTGACCGCCGCCGGCAAATATTTCATCGGCATCTTCCAGGAAGGCGGCAAGGTGTTTGCCGGCTTCGTCACCGGCATCATCCCGACGCTGGTCGTGCTGATGACCGCCTTCTACGCCGTCACTGAACTCGTCGGCGAAGAGCGCGTTCATGGCATCGCGCGCGGCGCTGGCCGCATCGCTCTGACCCGCTACACTGTCCTGCCGGTTCTGTCGGTGTTCTTCCTGACAAACCCGATGGCCTACACCTTCGGCTCGTTCCTCGAAGAGAAGCACAAGCCGGCCTTCTACGACGCGGCCGTGTCCTACGTGCACCCGCCGCTCGGCCTCTTCCCGCACATCAATCCGGGCGAGTATTTCGTCTGGGGCGGCGTTCTGGTCGCTCTGCTCGAGCTCGAGAGCAGGGGCGCGGTGCCCGGCGGATATCACATCCAGGTGGCCATCTGGTACGCGATCGTCGGCCTCATCGTCATCCTGCTCAAGGGCATGCTGACCGAGCGGATCACGGCCATCATGGCGCGCCGCCAGGGCGTAGAACTCTAGTTCGGGCCCGGGAGCGAAACCATGGCTAAGAAGTACAAGGCCGTAAAGATCTCGCGGGGATCGACCGGCTGGGGCGGTCCGCTCGTCATCGAGCCGACCGAGCAGCGCAGCAAGGTCGTTTCAGTCACCGGCGGCGGCATCCATCCGATCGCCGCGCGCATCGCTGAACTGACCGGTGCCGAAGCGGTCGACGGGTTCAAGGCCCCGCCGATTGAAAGCGAAATGGCCGTCGTCGTCGTCGATTGCGGCGGCACGGCACGTTGCGGCGTCTATCCGCGCAAGCGCATCCCAACCGTCAACATAACGCCGGTCGGGCAGGCGGGTCCGCTCGCCCAGTTCATCACCGAAGACATATACGTATCAGGCGTGAAGCCGGACAACATCACAATGGCGGACGGCTCGGAAACGCCAACGCTGGCAGGGGGAGCAGCAGCGATGAGCACCAGACCAACAGACTCGGCGGCGGTGAGAGCCGCTGATGCCGCACCGTCAGCCGATGGCGGATTGGTCGGCCTGATCAGCTCGATCGGCCGCGTGATGGGCCGTGTCGTCGGCATCTTCTTCAATGCCGGACGCCGCACCATCGACCAGGTCGTCCGCAACGTCCTGCCGTTCATGGCGTTCGTCACGATGCTGATCGGCCTGATCCTCTACACCGGCATCGGCGACGTGCTCGCACAGCCGATGGGTCCGCTGGCCAACAATATCGTCGGGCTGCTGATCATCTCGGCCATCTGCGGCCTGCCGTTCCTGTCGCCGATCCTCGGCCCGGGCGCGGTGATCGCGCAGGTGATCGGCGTCGCCATCATCGGCCCGCAAATCGCCAACGGCACCATCGCTCCGGCGATGGCGCTACCTGCGCTGTTTGCCTACAACACGCAGGTGGGCTGCGACTTCGTTCCGGTCGGTCTGGCGCTTGGCGAAGCCAAGCCGAAGACGATCGAGATCGGCGTGCCGGCCGTGCTGATCAGCCGCCAGATCATGGGCCCGGTCTCGGTGCTCATCGCCTGGCTATTCAGCCTGGTCGTGCTCTAACGCGTAAGAACAGAGGTTCGCCATGTCGGTTCTCTTGAGAACACAGGTCACAGCAATTGGGCCTGAAGTGGCGGACCTCGCCGAGGGCGGCGTCGTCATCCTGTTTGCGGATGGCTCGCCGCCTGAACTGGCGGAAGTCTCGGTCCTGCACAGGACCGAGGGGGAACCGAGCGACGACGCGCCAAAGGCCGGCGCGTCGATCGCGATCGGCGACGTCTCAGCGACAATCACGGCGGTCGGTCCGACCGCTTGGGCGAAAGTCCGCGAGATCGGGCATGTCGTCATCAATTTCAACGGCGCGGCGGAAGCTGAGCGTCCGGGGGAAATCTGCGCATCCGCAGTCGATCCGGACGCGCTGGTGAGGGCATTGCGGCCGGGAACAGTGATTACCGTCGCCGCGGCCTGATATAAGATCGGCTCTGGAAGGTTTGGGAATGGAACGCTCGACAATCGTCAGAGTGCATGAGGGACTTCACGCGCGCCCCGCGACGCGCTTCGTGAAGCTTGCCAAGAGCTTCGAGTGCGAGGTCGAGATCGTCAAGGACGGCAAGGCGGTGAGCGCCAAGAGCCCGGTCAAGCTGATGCTGCTCGCCGTCAAGGAGAACCAGGAAGTGACGGTGCGCGCCAATGGCGCGGATGCCGCCGAGGCTGTCGAGGCGCTGATCGGCTACCTGGAGAATCCGCAGGCTGGCGTTGACGAGGAGGGCGGACTGGAAGCGGCGCCGCCGGCGGAGACGCCGGCAGCAGCGGCGGTCGAGACGCCTTCGGAAGACGAATTCAAGGGCCGCATGCGCGGGATCGCCGCCAGCGAAGGCGCAGCGCTTGGCCCGGCTTTTGCGCATTTCCCGAAGGAGATTGCCGCAAAGCCGCGCGCCATCGCGGCGCACGAGATCGATAGCGAGCTGTCGCGCCTGCAGACGGCCGTCGAACATGTCCGTGCCCGCATGGCCAAGGGGCTCGCCGATAAAGCGCTGGCCGAGAGCGACCGCACCATCGTTGCGGCGCTGATGGACATCGCCGCCGACGAGACGCTGATCGGCCGCGCGGAAACGCTGATCCGCGACAGCATGGACGCCGTATCGGGGGTGCTTGGCGCGACCGAGCAGACCGCGGCCGAGTTCAGCGATGTCGATGACGTTTATCTGCGCGCGCGCACCGACGACATCCACGCAGTCGGCCGGCAGATCGCGCTCGCGTTGCTCGGCGAGGCCGAAGCAGACCTTTCGACCATACCCAACGGCGCCATCCTCGTTGCCGACGACATCGGCGCCTGGGACTTGGCGCGCGCGCCATTGAAGCGTATCGGCGGCGTCATCTGCGGCAAGGGCGGCGCGACTTCGCATATCGCGATCATCGCGCGCTCGCACGGCATTCCGGCCGTGCTCGGGCTTGGCGAGCAGGTGCGCGAGCTTGCGTCCGCGAAACACATCGCCATCAACGGCGCGAAGGGCTGGGTCCTCGGCGACCCGGACGACAGGGCGCGTGCCGAGATTGCGCAGCTCGCACAAGCCGCGGCGAAGGAGCGCGAGGCGCTGGCCGCGTTCAAGGACACCGTGCCACGGCGCGCCGATGGCACAGTGATCGAGGTTGCGGCCAATCTCGGCTCGCTGGAGGAGATCGACGCGGCGAAGGAAGCCGGTGCTATGGGTGTCGGCCTGTTCCGCACCGAGCTTTTGTTCATGCGGCACACACATCTGCCGTCGGAAGATTTGCAGGCCGAGACCTACAGCACGCTCGCCAAGGCGTTTGCGCCGTACCCGGTGATCATCCGCACTCTGGATATCGGCGGCGACAAGCCCGTCGCCGGCATCGAGTTTCCGGAAGAGGAAAACCCCTTCCTCGGCTGGCGCGGCATCCGCATGTGCCTCGACCGGCCCGACATCTTCAAGGTGCAACTTCGCGCGCTTCTCCGTGCAGCTATCCATGGCAACGTGAAAGTCATGCTGCCGATGGTGTCGGACATCTCCGAGGTTGAGCGCACCAAGGTGCTTGTCGCGGAATGCGCAGCGGAACTGAAGACCGCCGGCGTGCCGTGCAAGAACTTCGACCTCGGCGTCATGATCGAGACGCCGGCAGCGGTGCTGATCGCGCCGGAACTGGCGAAGCACGTCGCCTTCTTCTCCATCGGCACCAACGATTTGACCCAGTACATCATGGCCGCCGACCGGCTTCACCCGTCGGTCGCGCAGCTCAACAATGTGAAGAACCCGGCGGTGATGCGGGCGATCGAGATGACTGCAAGCGCGGGCGTTGCCGCCGGTATCATGGTTGGGATGTGCGGGGAGGCGGCGGGCAAGCCGGATCTCGTGCAGCAGTTCGTGCGCATGGGCCTGACCGAGCTCAGCATGAGCCCGTCCTCGATCCAGCGCGCCAAGAAGGCGATCGCCGATATCAGCTAGTTCAGATGGGTGAGCAGGCTGGCGAAGAGCGGCGTCAACATTTTAGCCGGATCGGTGCTCTTCAAGGCCGCGTGGATGCGGTCGGCGCGCGCATCCACCGCTAGAACGGCGATTTCCATCAGCTCCGGATCGGCGGCGCCTTCCATGTCGAGCGTCGCCAGGCCGCAGGCGATGGCGATCGCCGCAAGCGCATTCGTCGCGGCGTCAGCACCGATGTCGATGGCATTTTCTTCGGCGGGCGGGGCCATGTGGATCGGTTGCCGTTTCGCGAGTTCAACGAACAGCGAAGCCGTCAAAGCCGCGACCAGCGCGACTCGTTCGTCGCCCGCGGCGCCATTGTGAATGTCCGCGATCTGCGCAGCGTTCTGTTTTTGCAACGAAGCGTGGACGGCAGCGAAGTCCACCTCGCGGATCAGGAAACCTGAAAGCTGTTTCTTCTCCAGCACGAGTTTTGCCAGCCGGTAGAGATTGCGGCGGAAGGCGCGCGCACCGTCGACCTGCGCATCCTTCTCGGCGCGGAAATAGGCCTGCAGCGGACGCGGGCCGGTCACCTCGCGCAGGCCGAAGCTCTCACGCGGCGCCAGATGCTCGGCGAGCGACATGACGTCGTCGAATGCGCTCGCCGCATGGCCGAGAAAGCCTTCGATCTCGCGAATCGGGAAGGGCTGGTCTTTCTCGTCCGCCGATCTGCTCGACACGCTGTCGTGCCGGTGCTGTCGGACAACCTGGCGAAAATCGCGCAGGCGGTCCTTCACCCGGATCCGAACGTCCTCTGAGAGTTCTCTCAGCATCGCTTCCTCGCCGCGTCACGCGGCTTATGTTCTGCCCTATTAGATACGAGCGCCTTGTGTTGCGGTCAATGCGAACGGCTTGCCGCCTCGCGGGGCTAACCCCACCTAAAGTTGAGCATATCGGGCTTTTGCTTTCCGCGCCTGTGTAAACTATTGAATCAGCGTGAGAACATCTGTGCCGGCGCCAACCTGCCGGCTACCTTCGCGAGTGGGGGAAATGCGATGGCAAAACGGGCGCGGGCCACGGAAGCAAACAAAACGTCCGCAACCGCCGATAGCGGTGCTCCGGCTACCGACCGCCGCGCCGACCGTCTGCGGATTCGCGCCGCCTGGATGTATTTCATCGAACAGATGACCCAGAACGAGATCGCCGATGTGCTCGGCGTCGGGCGCGTGACCATCGTGCGCATGCTGGCGGAAGCGCGTGCCCGCAACGAGGTGAAGATCGCCATCGAGGGCGAACTGGCCGAGATCGTCCGGCTCGAACGGGCGCTCGAAAAGAAATATGGCCTGCAGCAGGCGATCGTCGCGCCTTTGTCCAGCCCCGATGTTGACCCCATTCCGGCAATCAGCGCCAAGACGGGCGCGTATCTCTCGGACGCGATGCAGCCGGGCATGCGCGTAGGTGTCGGCTGGGGGCGCACGCTGTTCAACACGCTGTCCTTCATAAACCCGAAATCGCTGGCCGACTTCAAGGTGATCTCGTTGCTCGGTGGCGTCGGCGTGGCGCGTAGCGTCAACCCTGCCGAATTCGCCTGGCGGTTCGCGCAAGCCTTCCAGGGGGAGGGCTATCTCATTCCCGCGCCGGCCGTAGTCGACAGCGTTGAAACGAAGATAGCGCTGATCGAGCGCTGCGGCCTGCACGATCTCTTCCGCATGACTGATGAACTCGATGCCGTGGTTCTTTCCATCGGCGGCATCCGTTCCGCCACCACATTTTATCGCGGTGGTTTTCTGAAAGAGAGCGACCGCGAGGAACTTGTCGCACGCGACGCGGTTGGCGACGTGCTCTTCCACCCCTTCAACATCAAGGGCGAGATCGTCGATCATCCGATCAACAATGTGGTCATGTCGGTCGACGTCGAGCGCCTGCGCAAGGCGCCGCTGCGTATCCTCACGTCGGGTGGGGCCGAAAAGATTGACGCGCTGAAAGGCGCGATGAAGCTGCTCACCCCGACCGTACTCATCACCGATGAGGAAAGCGCACGGAAGATTATCTAACGCCTGGAGCGCGTTAGCGGTCTTCGATGATCTTCAGGTAGATCGCCGTGACGGCGAGGATGATCGCTCCGAAGATGATCATGCGCGCGCCTTCGGGAATCTGCATCAGCGTCAGCATGGTGGTGATGACGCGCAGGATGACCGCGCCGATGATCGTGCCGACATAACCACCACGGCCGCCGAAGATCGAGGTGCCGCCGATCACCGCCGCTGCTACCGATGGCAATAGTTGTGGGTCGACAAGCGTCAGCGACGCCGTCTTGATCAGCCCGAGGAACAGCAAGCCGGTGAGGCCGGCGAGCAGGCTGGAAATCACGTAGAGCGCCAGAATTACCTGCCAGTAGCGCACGCCAGCAAGCCTTGCCGCGCGCTCATTGTCGCCGAGCGCATAGAGCAGGCGACCGAAACCGGTCGAGCGCAGCGTGAAGATGATGATCGCGGCGATCGGAACGAATGCGACGAGTGAGTTCGGCAGGCCCCAGGTCTGGCCGGTTCCCAGCCAGCGCAGCCAGTCCGGCACCTGGAAGCCGGTCGCAATGACCGTGCGCTGGTAGACCTGCAGGCAGCCGAAGGCGATGAGCCCGGTGCCGAGCGTCATGATCAGCGGATGCACCCGGAAGACGCCGACGCCGATGCCGTTGACGATGCCGACGAGCAGCGCCGGCACCATGGCGATCAGCACCGCCACTGCCGGGTCGTGATGCAGCGCCTGGCTGCCGAGGACATAGGCGGTGACGCTGGCGACAGTACCTGCCGACATGTCGATGCCGCCGGTGAGCATCGTAATGGTCTGGCAGCCCGCGAGCAGGGCCAGCGGGATCGCAAACTGCATGGTCTGCGCCGCCCAGCGTTGATTGATGATGCCTGGCTGCAGGATGTGCAGTGCGACCAGCAGCAGCGCCAGCAGGACGAGCAGCGGCACGGTCGGATAATCGCTCATGAAGCGCTTGGCGCGCTGGCCAAGCGGCGCGGTGGCCGGAGTGGAGACGACAGCACTCATGACGATCTCCCCCTCATGGTGAGGAATGCACCGAGCATGACGACAACGACCATGATCGTGCCTTCGATTATGGTGGTGGCGTTCGGGTCGACCGACAGCAGCGTCAGGTCGGTGCGCAGCAGGCGCAGGATGAAGACGGCGATGATCGGGCCGACGAGCCCGCCGCGGCCGCCGCCGAGCACGACGCCACCAAGCACGACGGCCGCAACGGAGGCTAGCAGATAGGGACCGGGGATCGGCGCGCCGATGCCGGTGCTGATGGTCAGAGCCAGCCCGCCCATGGCGGCGAACAGCCCACCGATGCCGTAAGCGATGATCTTGGTGCGCGCGACGGGCACGCCGCTGCGGAAGGCCGCGAGTTCGCTCGAGCCAATCGCGTAGATCGACAGGCCGATATGCGAGCGCTTGAGCGGAATCCACACGGCGGCGAGCAGCACGACGAGCAAGACCAGCGCGTTCGGGATCCACATGGTGATCCAGTCCGGCACGCCGGGGATGGGCACGGTGCCGGCGATCATCGTCTTCAGCCAGACGGCAGCCGCGCCGCCGGGCGAGCCGAGGATCAGCAACGCCAGGCCCTGATAGACGAATAGCATTGCCAGCGTGACCACAATGTCGGGCACGCGCGTGACGACGATGAGGATGCCGTTCAGCGCGCCCATTGCGAAGCCGAGGAGCAGCACGAACGGGATGACGACCAGCGCGAACTCTTCGCTGGCGCCATTCATCATCACCGCCGCGGTGACGCTGGTCACCGCCATCATCGATGCGATGGACAGGTCGATGCCACCGCCGATGACGACGATCGCCTGTGCCGCGACGGCGAAGGCGTAAGGCAGCACGGCGCGCATCAGTGCGGTGAAATCGCTGGCGCCATAGTTCGGCTGGATGATCTTGGTGGCGATGAACAGCACCACAAGCAGCGCGAGCAGTCCGAGCACCCAAGCCTGTTGGCGCAGGAAGCGGATCACGGCTGTGCCTCCCCGGCGCCGGCAAGGACGCCGACATTGGCCGTCGCGTCGCGCGGCAGGCCGTAGGCGGCGCGCGTCAAGGCGGGTTCATCAGCGATGTCTGCCGGCATCACGTCGACGACCTTGCCTCCGAAGATGACGATGGCGCGGTCGCAGACCAGTTGAACCTCGTCAAGCTCGGACGTGTAGTAGAGCACCGACTTGCCCTGGTCGGCGAGCTGACGCAGCAGCTTGTAGATTTCCTGCTTGGTGCCGACGTCGATGCCGCGCGTCGGGTCGAAGCAGAGGATGGTGCGGGCGTCCGCTGCGATCCAGCGGGCGATCGTCACTTTCTGTTGGTTGCCGCCCGACAGTCGCTGCACCTCGCGCTGCGCGCGCGTGTCGATCTGCAGGCGCTGGATTGCGTTGTTGACGGTCTCGCTTTCGCGCTTCTTGTTGATCGGCCCCCAGTTGCGTACCGAAGCGCTGAAGGGCAGGGCGATGTTCTCGCGCACCGACTGCTTCATCGCCAGCGCTTCGGAGCGGTCGCCGGGCACATAGGCGATGCCGGCGCGCACCGCGTCGACAGGGTGCGAAAACTTCACCGCCTTGCCGTCGACCTCGATCGTTCCGCCGGAAGGTTTGGTCGAGCCGGCGAGGGCAGCGAACAATTCGTCCTGGCCCTGGCCTTCGAGCGCCACGACGCCCGCGACTTCGCCATTCTTCAGCTCGAAGGAGACGTCCTGGAGCTTGGTGCCGACGCGAAGGTTCTTCACCTCGATGCGCGTCCCGGCGTCGACCGGCACACTCGTCGCTTCGTTGGCCTTGCGTTGTGCGGCGCGCGCCTTTTCGATCTTGGCGCCGAGCATCAGCTCGACGATGCGCTCTTCAACCCCGGCCTCGATATCGACGACGCCAACCGTCTCGCCGTCGCGCAAGACGGTGGCGCGATTGCACACTGCCGCGATTTCGACGAAGCGGTGCGAGATGAAGATGACGGAGCGCCCGGCCTGACCCTGGCGCTTGACCACGCCCAGCACGCGTTCCGCGAGGTCGGCAGGCAGCGCCGCCGTCATTTCGTCGAGCAGCAGCACATCCGGCTCAACGGCCAACGCGCGCGCCAGATCGAGCACGCGCTGGATCGCCAGCGGAATGTCGCGTGCGGTTTCGCGCAGGTCGAGTTCGGGGACGCCGAGTTCTTTGACCCAGCTACGGAATGCCTCGATTGGCGTCCGCGTCAGTTTCAGATTCGACAGGACATCGAGATCGGGGATCAGCGACGGCTCCTGATAGACGGGCAGCAATCCCGCTTTGCGCGCGTCGCCCGGCGAGCGGACTTCATGCGCCTTGCCGCGCACGAGGATGGTGCCGCGGTCGTGGCGGATCGCGCCGGTGAGAATCTTGACCAGCGTCGATTTGCCTGCGCCGTTGGCGCCCATCAGCGCGTGCACCTCGCCCGGCAGCACGGAGAGCGACGCGTTCTTCAACGCTGCGACGGCGCCGTAGTTTTTCGCCACGCCTGTGGCGTCGAGGACCGGTGAGGGTGTCAAATCGATTTGTTTTCCGGTTGTGAAGCGGGGACGGCAGGCAATGCCTGCCGTCCCCGGCAGTTCAGATCAGACGATGCTTATTCGCCCGGGCCTTTGCAGGCAACGATCTGTTCCTTCGTGTACGTCGTCCAGTCCTTGATGGAGATGGATACCGGCCACTCAGGCGACAGTGAAGGGTCGGCAGCAGCCTTGAGCTGCTCCTTGCCGGCGTCCGTTACGTTCTCCCACAGAGCCGGCTCGACGAGCACGGTCGTGTTCGCCGGCTTCTGGCCGTCGAGGATCTGCAGAGCGAGCGTCACGCCAGCGCCGCCGATCGAGCCGGGGTTGGTCACCGCCGCGCCCTTCAGGCCTTCAACCGTGTTGAGCTGGTTCACGAAGCCGGCGTTGTCAGCGCCCACGACCGGAACCATCGGGGCGCCGGACTCGACCAGCGCGTCGACGATCACGTTGTCGATGCCCGAGGTCCAGATGCCGTCAAACGGCACGCCGGTGGCGATGTAGTCGAGGATCTGCTGCTTGCCCTGATCCTGCTGCCAGCCGGTGAACACTTCCTGCGCAACCTTGATGTCCGGGAACTCGGCCAGCGCTTTCTTGAAGCCGTTGTCGCGATCCGTGTCGGCCGAAGCGCCGGCGGCGCCGCGCATGTAGACGACGCTGCCCTTGCCGCCCAGCTGCTCGAACAGCCACTTGGCGCCGAGATAAGCATACTGCTCCTGGTTGTTGGAGATTATGTACGCGGTCGGCTCGGCAACGGCCTGGTCGACGGCAACGACGACGATGCCGGCCTTGGTGGCTTCGGCGACGGCGTCCTTGATGCCAGCCGGATCGGCCGGGTTGACGACGATCGCGTTGACCTTCGCGGCGATCAGGTTGCGGATGTCTTCCGACTGGCCGGCCGCGTCGGTGTTGCGGTGCGCGATGTTGAGCGAGGCGACCTTGCCGGACGCCAGCGCCTGCGCCTTGATCGCGCAGACCATCTCTTCACGCCAGCCATTGCCCTGCACGGTGTTGGACACGCCGATCGTGTAGGTGCCCTGCGCTCCCGCAGACGCGGCCGAGACCAGAAGGGCCGCGCCGCCAAGGAGCATCGCTACATATTTCTTGCTACGCATAGGTACTTTCCTTTCTCCCGAAGTAACTATTGTATTGGATTTTCTCGTCTTCCGCCGTCACTTTATGAAGGGCCTGAGAACGTCGCGCGCCAGCATGAAGCCGCGTTTGACCTTGTCGTCCGTTCCTTCAAACCTGCGATCCTCGTGCTCGATGATAACGGGACCATCATAACCGGCGCGATACAGCGCGGCGATTGTCATGCTCCAGTTCACGTCGCCGAGACCCGGCATGCGTGGCACCTGCCAGCCGATGCCGGCCGACAGGATACCCCGTTCGTAAAGCCCATCGCGGTCGATCATCAGATCCTTCGCGTGGACGTGAAACATATGCGGCCCGAATTCGCGGATGAACCGCGCCTGGTCGATCATCTGCCAGACCAGATGCGACGGGTCGTAGTTCATCCCGACATCGCCGCCCCAAGCCTCGATGATGCGCCGCCAGATGTAAGGCGAGTACGCGATGTTGTGACCGCCCGGCCATTCGTCATAGCTGAAGATCATCGGGCAGTTCTCAAAGGCGAGTTTGACGCCATTGTCCTTCGCGAACTCGACGATCGACGGCCAAACCTTCAACGCCTCATCCCAATTCGCATCCACATGCTGCGAGGCGTCGCCGCCGCAGAAGGTATTCACCAGCGGCACGCCGATCTTACCCGCGCCGACGATGACGTCCTTCAGGTGCGCGATGACCTGTTCGCGATGTGAGCGGTCCGGATGCAGCGGGTTGGGATAATAGCCGAGGGCAGATATCTGCAAATTCTTCTCGGCCAACGACCCGGCGATATCGCTTGCTTCCGATTTCGACAGGTTGGCGACGTCGATGTGGCTGGTACCGGCATAACGCCGGGTCGAGCCGCCAGACCGCGGCCAGCAGGCGATTTCCAGCGCCTCGAAGCCGGACGCCTTCGCCCAATCGGCGACCTCGTCCAGCGGCGTTTCTGCAAACGGCGCGGTCAGTATCCCAAGCTTCATGACTTCTCCCTCGTCCGTACTAACGCGTTTGTATGAGGCGATTCAACCGATTATGTCCGTTCGTCTCGCAGACGTGACGTAATGTGTTTAGCGGATCGTCCGACAGCAGTCCGCGGAACGCATCGGTGATGTTTGCCTTGAACCCGGCATGGGCAGCGAGTTCAGGGTGGAAAATCGTGTCGATGGCCAGGATTTCGCGGGCCAGCGCGGCGGGATCGTCGCCGATCCGGTCGGCAATCGCTGCCACGCGGGTTGCATAAGGGTCATCCGCCGTCCAGGCCTTGCCGAAGCGGTCGGACGCCCGGATCAGGTAGGTCATCCAGCCGGCGGTCGCGATCGACAGGAACGTTACATCCAGGCCTTTGCTCAGCCGCT
>DATJTE010000103.1:0-13545 GCA_035503715.1 Rhizobiaceae bacterium
CTGCCAACGGTATTAACCGGATTTTCCCTACACGCAAGGCTCGCGGTTAATTTGCATTTACTTCCGAAACAGGCGTTGCATAAGCGTCACGCCTATCCCCGGGCATGGTAAATTCTCTCTCAATTTGGCACAGGCCAAACCCCAATTTTCTTAATGATTTCAACAGCCAAAGAGGTCGTTCCAGAAAACGAACCCCATGAAGGCCAGCACGGCGAAAAAGCCCACCCGATAGAAGGCTTCCATCGTCCGTTCCGACACCGGACGGCGGATAACCGATTCGATGCCGTAAAACATCAGATGTCCCCCGTCCAAAGGCGGAATCGGCAGCAAATTCAATATGCCGATGCCGACCGACAGGAGCGCCACCAACTGCACCAGCCATTCGAAGCCCAAAGCGGCCGCCCTGCCCGCCATGTCGGCGATCTTCACAGGCCCGCCGAGCTGGCATTTGTCCTCGCGTCCGACAGCGAAACGTTTCAGGAACTGACCCGTCCGGACGATGATGTGACCGGTTTCCTTCACGGCTTCGACCAAAGCCCCTGGCGGGCTGTATTCGATCAGCCGCGGCTGGCCGAGCTCTTCATTGTTGACGACGCCGATAATGCCGACCTTGATGACATTGCCCAGCGCGTCGGTCTGCTCGCTGATCTCCGGCGTCGCCTTGAGCTCGATTTCCTGGCCATTGCGCAGCATGACGAAAACGATTTCGTCGCCGGCTCGGCCTGAAACATAGCGCTGCACGTCGGCGAACGTCTCGACGCGATTCCCGTCGACGCTGACGAACCGGTCGCCAGGCAGGAATCCCGCGGCTTCGGCAGGGCTCCCGGCCCGCACTTCCGCGACCATTGGCTCGGAAACATAGCGCCCGTAGATCGAAAACATCACGGCAAACACCGCGATCGCCAGGACGAAATTGAAAGCCGGGCCTGCAAAGACCGTGAGCGCGCGCTTCCAGACGGGCTGCGTGTGGAAAGCGACCTTCCGCTCGGCGGGCGTCAGCTTACCCATTTCCTCGGCGTCGGGCGTGCTGGTCGCGTTCATGTCGCCGACGAATTTCACGTAGCCGCCGAGCGGAATCGCGCAGAGCTTCCAGCGCGTGCCGCGTCGGTCGTTGAAGCCGGCCAGTTCAGGCCCGAAACCGATCGAGAATGTCGTGACGCCAATGCCGCACCAGCGGCCGACGAGGTAGTGGCCCATCTCGTGTACGAAGACGACCACGGTAAGCACAAAGAGGAACGGGACGAGTGTGCCGAGCAGCAATCCGTCCGTGCTGAAAATCGATGTGACGAGATCGCTCAAGCAAATTCCTCAAATCGGCGGGGATTACGTCCCGCGAGTCTGACCTCAATACCGGCGAATCCGTGACGTTTCTACGGCCCGCACCGCGCTGCGGGGATTTGGCGCAAGCCTCGCATCAGCCTGGAAAAAGTGTGCGCGCTGGACTGTTGGGGTCGCCGGCAAGCGCGCCGATCGCATAAAGCGCAAGCGCTGCCGCGACCAGCCCGTCCACACGATCCATTACGCCGCCGTGACCGGGAATGACATTGCTCGAATCTTTCACGCCATGCCGGCGCTTCACCCACGATTCAAACAGATCGCCGAACTGCGCGACCACGGAAAGGATCAAGGCAATCACCCCGAGAGGCACAAGTGCGCCCCCTGCGATCCACGCGATGATCAACCCGGCGATGGTGCCCGCCACGGCGCCACCGATCGCCCCGCTCCAGGTCTTTCCCGGTGAGGTCGATGGCGCGAGTTTCGGTCCGCCGACCGCGCGGCCGACAAAATAGGCGAGAATGTCGGTCACCCATACCGTTGCGAACAGGAACAGCAGCGCGATCAGTCCGGCCTGATCGTCGCCGCGCAGGAATGCGAGGCTGAGCGCCGCGAGGCCCGCATATGTGATCCCTGATGCCGGCCACGGTCCGGCTGGCGCCAGCCCCTGCGACAGCAGAACCACGATCGGCGCGACGGCGAGGAAGAGAAGGACGATCCATGCCGGCCCGCCCGCGACCATGATCGCCAGCGCCACGACGAGCAGCACGACCGACGGCCCGGCCGGCCGGTCGAGCGCCTTCGCCATCGACATCCACTCGTAAAAGATCGCAACGCCGAGCAAGGCGGTGAAAATGCGGAACCAGGTCCCGCCGAGCCAGGTAAGGAATAGCACCGCCACGACCATGACGACCGCCGATATCACCCGCAATTGCAGGTTGCTCAGCCCGCCGCCGGCCGGCGGCTCGCCGCCACTCGCGGAGTCGGGAGTTTGTGTGTTGTCGCTCAAAGCGCCACGTCGCGCGCCGCGACGCCGCCATATCGCCTCTCCCGCGCAGCGTATGCGCGAACGGCTTCCTCGAGGTCGGCCCTGCCGAAATCGGGCCAGAAGCAGGGCAGGAACACGAATTCGCTGTAGGCCGTCTGCCAGGGCAGGAAGTTTGACAGCCGCATCTCGCCGCTGGTGCGGATCACCAGATCGGGGTCAGGGAAACCAGCCGTGTCGAGAAACGTGCCGAATGTCTCGGCGTTGATCTCGCTTGCTTCCAGCGTGCCCGCTGCGACCGCTTCGCTGACGCGCCGCGCCGCGCGCGCGATTTCGTCCCGGCCGCCATAGTTGAAGGCGATGACCAGGTTCATCTTGCGGTTCTGATGGGTAAGCGCTTCCGCCTCTTCAAGCAGTGTGCGGATATCGCTTTCGAGCCCGTCGCGCTCGCCGATGATGCGCACGCGCACGCCATTCTGGTGAAGCTCGGCCAGATCGCGCCGGATGAAGATTTTCAGCAAGCCCATGAGATCGCTGACTTCCGACTTCGGCCGCGACCAGTTCTCCGACGAGAAGGCGTAAACGGTCAGCCAGCCGATCCCCATGTCGCCGGCATTGCGCACGGTCTTGCGAAGCGCTTCGACCCCGGCACGATGACCCGCGACGCGCGGCAAGGCGCGCGCCTTCGCCCAGCGGCCGTTGCCGTCCATGATGATCGCGACATGCGCCGGTATGGACATTTGTCTTCGCCGCCTTCAGCCCGCCTCGCGGCGGACGTTAAACCTGCATGATCTCGGCTTCTTTTTCGGCAAGCATGTTGTCGATCGTCGAGATCGTTTCGTCCGTCATCTTCTGCACGCGCTCGGACTGCACCCGATGGTCGTCCTGCGAGATGACGTGGTCTTTTTCCGATTTCTTCAGCGTGTCCATGCCGTCGCGGCGTACATGACGCGCCGCCACGCGTGCGTTTTCCGCATAGCCATGGGCGAGCTTCGCCAGTTCCTTGCGACGCTGTTCGGTCAGTTCCGGCAGCGGGATGCGCAGCGTGGTGCCGTCAACGATCGGGTTGAAGCCTAGATTGGCCTCGCGGATCGCCCGGTCGACATGGCTGACCAGCGCCTTGTCCCAGACGTTCACCGAGATCATGCGCGGCTCCGGCACGGTCACGTTGCCGACCTGGTTGATCGGCATTTTGGAGCCATAGGCCTCGACCTGAACGGCGTCGAGCAAATTGCCCGAGGCGCGGCCCGTCCTTAGCGACGCAATGTCATGCTTGAAGGCCGCGATCGCGCCATCCATGCGGCGATGCAGATCCTTGAAATCGACTCCGTCGGCCATATTACCTCCTTGCAACTCTTCGCGGTCGCTCGCTGCTCACTTGTCTGTCACGATCGTATAGTGGCCGTTGCCCTTTAGAATCGCGCCAAAGCCGCCCTTTTCGTGGATCGAGTAAACGATTATCGGGATGTTGTTTTCGCGCGCAAGGGCAATTGCGGCCGTATCCATGATCGCCAGCCCTTTGCTCAGCACCTCCTGGTGGCTGATGCGGTCGTAGCGTTTGGCGTTCGGATCGCGTTTGGGATCGGCCGAATAGACGCCATCCACCTGCGTTCCCTTGAACAGCGCTTCGGCGCCGATCTCGGCGGCGCGCAGCGCCGCGGCCGAATCCGTGGTGAAGAACGGGTTGCCGGTGCCGCCGGCGAAGATCACCACCTTGCCTTCGTTCATATAGGCGGTCGCCTGGCGCTGGGAGAAGCTTTCGCACAGTTCGGGCATGGCGATTGCCGAGAGCACAACCGCATCGACGCCCTGTTTGACCAGCGAGGTTCTCAGCGCCAGCGAATTGATCACGGTGCCGAGCATGCCCATATGGTCGCCGGTCACGCGTTCGCCGCCCTTGGAGGCCACGGCCACGCCGCGGAAAATATTGCCGCCGCCGATCACCACGCCGACCTCGACGCCGAGTTCGCGCGCCTCGGCTATATCGGCCGCGATCTGGTCCACCACGGAAACGTCAATGCCAAACCCTTGCGCGCCCATCAGCGCCTCGCCGGATGCCTTGAGCAGGACACGGCGATAGATGGGTTTGCCCGGCATCTTGTCCTCGTACTGGTTGTGAGTTGGCAGTGCGATACACGAAGGTCATCGCGATGTCACGCGACGCCGCTCATGCGGTTGAATTAGTTCGGGAAAACCGTGATCCAGCGGTTTGAGCCTGCAATTATCGCTGCTGCAGTGCGAGATGCGCGCCGAGGCCGACCAGCAGGGTGCCGCCCGCACGCTGCGCGATGCGCTGGGCTCGGCCGGAATTGCGCAGTCGGTTCATCACGGCGCCGGCCAGAAAGACGCACACCAAATCGGCCGACGAGAACATCAGGTTCACGATGGTGCCGAGAATGACGAACTGCAACCACACCGGAAACATCGCGGTCGGATCGATGAACTGCGGCAGGAAGGCGAGGAAGAAGATCGCAGTCTTTGGATTGAGGACTTCGACAGTCACGCTTTCGAAGAACGCCTTGCCGCCGGACTTCATCTTCATGCCTTCCGCGGCCGGCCCATGCTCCGGCTTCGACCAGAGAAGCGAGACGCCGAGCCATACGAGGTAAGCCGCGCCTGCGAGCTTGACCGCGAGGTAGAGGGTCGGCACGGCGTGAAACAGCACGGACAAGCCGGCCGCCGCCGCGAAGACGTGCACATAGCACCCCAGATGAATGCCGAGCGTCGCCATCATGCCGGCGAAGCGGCCGCGCGCCATCGTCTGGGCCGCAGCATAGAGCATCGCCGGACCGGGGATGTAGGCAAACACTGCGGTCGTGACAAAGAAGGCAATCAGCAATTCGGTCGACGGCACGTTTGCCTCCAGCAGCATGGGTCTGTCTGACACGAAGAAGGGCCGCAGCGCATGCTGCAGCCCTCTCCAATCTTTCGAACCAGCGAACGCTGGCCCGCCGGTTTCTTACTTCTTGACGGCCGCGGCCACTTCCGCGGCGAAGTCGGTCGTTTCCTTCTCGATCCCCTCGCCCAGCGCATAGCGCACGAACTTGGTGATCTTGGCCGGCGCGCCGATGTCCTTCTCGGCATCCTTCAGCGCCTTCTCGACGGTCGTGTCCGGGTTCATGACGAAGGCCTGCTTCAGGAGCACGACTTCCTCATAAAACTTGCGCAGGCGTCCTTCGACCATCTTCTCGATAATGTTCTCCGACTTGCCCGACGCGCGCGCCTGTTCCGAGAAGATCGCCTTCTCGCGCTCGACCGCCTTCGGATCGACCTCTTCGGCCGTCAGCGCCAGCGGGTTGGTCGCCGCGACATGCATCGCCACCTGGCGTGCGAACGCCTTGGCGGCTTCCGCATTGCCGGTCGTCTCGATCGCCACCAGCACGCCGAGCTTGCCGAGATTGTCGGCAACCGCGTTGTGGATGTAGGTCGCAACCGCGCCCTGGCTGACCGACAGCTTGGTCGAGCGGCGGAACGACATGTTCTCGCCGATCGTACCGACCGCGTCCTTGATCACCTCGGCGACGGTCTTGTCGGATCCGGGGTACTTGGCGTGGGCGACAGCCTCGGTCTCACCGTAGGCGAGTGCCGTCTTCGACACGTTGCGCACGATCTGCTGGAACGCGTCGTTGCGCGCCACGAAGTCCGTTTCGGAATTCACCTCCACTACAGCAGCCTCACGAACACCACCGTCGATGCCGATCAGGCCTTCAGCAGCGGTTCGGCCAGCCTTCTTGTCGGCCTTCGAGATACCCTTCGCGCGCAGCCAGTCGACAGCAGCCTCCATGTCGCCATTGGTCTCGGCGAGTGCGGCCTTGCAATCCATCATGCCCGCGCCGGTCAGCTCGCGGAGTTCTTTCACCATCTGTGCGGTGATCGTGCTCATCTTATGCCTCTTTCGTCCTCAAATGGCGTCGGCGCATCATCGCCGATGATGCGCCCCTCGCCCGGCGCTCTCTAAAGCCGCCGAATGTACGTGGTGTGAAGCCGGCTGAACGCCGGCTCCGAAGGAAATCAGGCGCCCTTGGCTTCCGCTTCCGGCGTTGCATCCAGTGTCGGCTCGACCGGAGCCTCGACCGAAGCGCCGGCATCGACGCCGAGCGCGCCCTGCTGGCGGGCGATGCCGTCGATCGCCGCCTTGGCGATCAGGTCGCAGTAGAGCGAGATCGCGCGCTGCGCATCGTCATTGCCCGGGATCGGGAAGTCGATCAGGTCCGGATCGCAGTTGGAATCGATGATCGCCACGACCGGGATGTTGAGGCGCTTCGCTTCCTGGATGGCGATCGCTTCCTTGTTGGTGTCGACAACGAACATCAGGTCCGGCGTCGAGCCCATGTCCTTGATGCCGCCGAGAGCCTTGTTCAGCTTCTCGCGTTCGCGCTGCAGGTTGAGCAGTTCCTTCTTGGTCAGGCCCTGGCCCTCGCCCGAAAGCGTCTCGTCGAGCTTGCGCAAGCGCGAGATCGAGTTCGAGATCGTCTTCCAGTTGGTGAGCATGCCGCCCAGCCAGCGCGAGTTGACGTAGTACTGCGCCGAGCGCTGCGCCGCGTCCGCGATGATGTCGGAGGCCTGCCGCTTGGTGCCGACGAAGAGCACGCGGCCGCCCTTGGCGACGGTGTCCGACACCTGCTTCAGGGCCGCATGCAGCAGCGGAACCGACTGCGACAGGTCGATGATGTGGATGTTATTGCGGGCGCCGTAGATATAAGGCGCCATTTTCGGGTTCCAGCGGTGGGTCTGGTGGCCGAAGTGAACGCCAGCTTCCAATAGCTGGCGCATGCTGAAATCAGGCAGTGCCATTCTCTTTCCTTTCCGGTTTGCCTCCACGGACAACGGCGTTCTTCGGAATGCTGATCCGAAAAGTCGTGACTTTTCAGGGCTTTCCTTGAAACACCACCGGCGGTCGCCTGCGGATTTCTCCCGCGCGGAAACCAAGTCCGTGTGTGGAATGAGGCGCGATATAGCCATGTTGCGCTGCAAAAGCAAGGCGCGCCCGTCGGCCTCCCGGGCGGCGGCCAAGGCAGTCCTAAACGGCTTCTAAACCTCGATCCTGCTATCCAATCCGCCAAATGGGCACGGACAGTATGGTGAGGATCGCCGCACTGGATGGACTGCGAGGCGTGCTGGCGCTCTCGGTCGCCGTCTATCACCTGACGGAGCACACCGTAATTCCTGGCGCTTATATCGCAGTCGACATGTTTTTCGTCATGTCGGGTTTCATCCTCTGCCACGCCTACGCGCCAAAGTTTGATCGCCTTACCCTGTCCGCATTCTTTTGGCGCCGTGTTGCTCGACTCATGCCCGTCTACGTCTTGACCGGTGTCGTGCTCGTTCCGCTGGTCCTCGCGGGATATGGAATGGACGCGGACTATCCCGACTGGACCGAAGCGACTTATTCCTGGCAGGGACTGCTGATCTATCTCGGCGCACTCCAAATCCTGCTCCCGGGCTTTTACTGGAATATCCCCGGGTGGTCCGTCTCCGGCGAACTCTGGTTGAGCCTGTGCGTGTTCCTCGCTCTGCCCTGGGCCGACAGACGCGAAAGCGCAGCCTGGCCGGCCCTCGCCATCGCGACCGTGCTCTACGCAATTATCGTCCTCGACAAAGGCAGCCTGTCGACGGTGTCCGGGGATGTGGCAGGGATCTTGCGCGGGGCTGCGATCCGGCCGCTGTGCGGCCTGCTCATGGGCGTCGGTCTGTTCAAGCTGCTCCATGCGCGCCAGGCTCCGCTCGAGCTTTCGACCGCGGCGCTGCGCACGATCGAGGCCATGCTCGTGCTCCTCTGCCTGTGCCTGCCGGTTTTTATCGGTCGGACATCGATGGATCTCGTTCTGATGCTCGCGTTTTCCGCACTGATCGTTCTGATGCTGTCATTCGGTGAGAGGCTGCTGATCGTGCGGCTGCTGGCCTGGCGGCCAATCCTGCATCTCGGCGTCATCAGCTACTCGATCTATCTCTGGCACACGGTCGTCCAGCTCTTCTTCTATCGCGCCGAGGAGAACGGTTGGCTGGAGATCGGGGCAGTCGCCACCATTTCCTACCTGGTGATCGTGGTGGCGGTCTCGCACCTTTCGTATCGATTTGTGGAGGTGCCGGCCCAGAACTGGATCAACGCGCTGGCTCGACGGGAGAAAGCTCCAGCGAGTGGCGCGCAATCCGCTGCGAAAGTCGCCAGCGACTGATCCACTGACTAAACGGAAAATCGGACTATGCGGCTCTGGCCGCCATCAACGCCACGCGGCCGACCTTCTGGCGCTTGAAGATCAAGACGATCTCGTCGCGGCTGCATTCGACCGCGCCGAGCCGCACCGCGCGGTCCCGCTCGAAGCCGGTAATGTCGTAGTGCGGCGCCGATGTTTTCGGCGGTCCCTGATAGGAAGCGCGCTTGAGCCCAAGGCGATGCGCGAAGCGGTGCAGTTCCGCCTCATCGTCGGCCATAAGATGACACCAGCGCCGGCCCGCAAAGCGCCAGATCGCATCGTCGACATAAACTGCCACGGCGCGCGCTTTAGTTGCTGCAGGGTTTTGCGGGCTCGAACAGCGACAGATCCACCAGCTTTCCAGTCATGGAAAAATCACCATAGTCCATGACCAGGTCGCGGGTCAGCCCGTTCTCGTGCAGCTTGAAGCTGATGCGGTATTGCGGCAGCTCCTCGCCAGGCTCCGTCTCATCGTCCGGCTTTCCGAAATAGGCGATGTCCACCGGCCAGAAGCGGTCTTTCGACAGGCTCTGCAGCTTCGGCAGTTCAGGATCGTTTCCTGCCGGCGCCACGGGTTTGCCGACGACGATTGTCGTTGTCATCACTTCGTTCGCATCTTCCGAGCCGTCGAACAGCGTCGTCTCGTAAAACGTCTCGCCGGCATTCGCCTTGTCGATGAGCTGCATCAGATGCTGGGTCGGAAACTGGGTCGACTGCAGCTCGATCTCCTCGATGTCGGGCCTCGTCAATTCGACGTTGAGACCCTTGTCGTCGCGCGTCGCGGTGCCACGCACCTCCTTTTCGAGCTCCTGGTCCATGTAGGACTTGGTGACGAAGCTGAAGAGCTTGCCGTCGCCTTCCTCGAAGGTGGTCGTCTGCTGGTCGCTCATCCGCGACGCGTCCTGCGTCTGGATGCGCGAGACGAAGCGGAATGTCACCGTATAGCCTTCGCAGGCCGAGCCGTTGAACTCGTATACCATGCGGCCTGACAGGCCGGTGATGCCGGAGCGGTCGCTCGCATCCTTGAGCGACAGGTCATAGACGGCCCGGTGCGGCGCCAGCACCCGAGCGGCCTGCGCCGGCGCGGCAAGAACAGTCGAGGCGGCAAGACTTGCCAGAAAAAGGCGCGATGCGCGCATTCAGTACTCCAGTCAGCGGATTGTCCCGCAATTCCAGGCCCACCATAAAAAAACTCGTGGCGGAAGCGAGGCAAAAATAGCACCTTTACCGAAACCAGCACCACAGTTTCCATAAACTCCTCAACAAGGACTTGCTTATGAGCGGACCGATCGAAACCCGCCTTGCCGAACTCGGTGTGACCTTGCCGGCTGCGGCCGCTCCCGCCGCCAACTATGTTCCCTATGCTCAAAGCGGAAAACTGCTGTTCACCGCCGGCCAGCTTCCCCTCGTTGGCGGCAAGCTCGTCGCCGAAGGGTTGCTCGGTGTCGATCTCGACACCGAAAGGGGCAAGGAGGCTGCCCTGGCCTGCGCGATCAACATCCTGGCGCAGGCAAAAGCCGCGCTCGGCGATTTGGAGAAGATCAAGCGCATCGTGAAGATCACGGTTTTCGTCGCCTCCGCGCCGAATTTCACGGAGCAGCATCTCGTCGCCAACGGCGCGTCCGACTTCCTGGCCGATGTGCTCGGCGACAGGGGCAAGCATGCCCGCGCGGCTGTGGGCACCGCCTCGCTGCCGCTCAACGCGCCGGTCGAAATCGAAGCGATCATCGAGGTCGAGTAATTTCCATGTCCGACCTGTCCTGGCTCATCGAGCGTCCCATCGCGCATCGCGGCTACCACGACATGAACAAGACGCGCTGGGAGAACACGCTTTCGGCTTTCGCCGCCGCCGCCGACAAAGGCTTCGCAATCGAATGCGACGTACACCTGTCGAACGATGGCGAGGTCGTCGTCTTTCACGACAATGAGCTGAGACGCCTCTGCGGCATCGACGGCTATATTTGGCAGAAGAGCGCGATCGAAATGGCCGCCCTCCGTATCGGCGGCACGAAAGATTACGCGCCGCGGCTTGTCGAACTGCTCGATCTTGTCGCCGGCCGCGTGCCGCTCGTCATCGAGCTGAAAGGCATTCCGGGTTATGATGACGGCCTCGTCGCCAAGGTCGCCGAACTCCTCAAGACATACCCTGGCAACGCGGCCATCATGTCCTTCGACCACTGGCTGATCCGCCAGTTCCCGATCCACGCGCCTGGCATTCCCGCCGGACTGACCGCCTGGGGTTCGCGTCCGCAGGATTGGGAGCGGCATTTCTCCATGTTGGGATACGACCTCTCCTTCGTCTCCTACAGCGCCAGCGAGCTGCCGAACCCGTTCAGCGAATTCATCCGCCACAGGCTCGGCATGAAGCTGATCACCTGGACGGTGCGCGAGGAGCCGATGGTCAGGCACACATTCGCCCACGCCGACCAGATGACGTTCGAGGGTTTCAACCCCGATACGGCTGCGGTTGCCTGACCCGGCTTGCGCATCGCCAGCGAGGTCATAGATAAGCCCGATGGTGAGCGATCCGAAGATGCAGCAAAAAGAGCCGGAGGGCCAGTTCGCCATCCGCGTCGCTTCGAGCATCGGCGCCTTCACCGAGGATGAGTGGAACAATCTGTCCGGCACGCATCGACGTGAGGGAGCTGGCTACAATCCCTTCACCTCCTACGCTTTCCTGCGGTCGCTCGAAGAATCCGGCTGCGCGGCGCCGCGCACCGGCTGGCAGGGCCAGCATGTCCGCCTCGAAGCACACGATGGCACACTGCTTGGCGCTATCGTCTGTTACGCCAAATCGCACAGCCAGGGCGAATATGTCTTCGACCATGGCTGGGCCGATGCGTTTGAGCGCGCCGGCGGCCGATATTATCCGAAACTGCAGGCATGCGTCCCGTTCACGCCGGTCACTGGCTCTCGCCTGCTCGCTGTGGAAGGCATCGATCCTGCGCCTGTTCGCGCAGCGCTTGCCGAGGGTCTGAAGGCCGTCACCGACCGGCTTGAGGTCTCATCCGCACACGTCACCTTCGCGCCGGTGGACGAGGTCGAGACGATGACGCAAGCAGGCTATCTGCGGCGCACCGACCAGCAGTTCCATTTCCACAATGAGAGTTACGGATCCTATGATGACTTCCTCGCCTCGCTGGCTTCACGCAAGCGCAAGGCGTTGAAGAAGGAGCGGCGCGAGGCGCTTGGCAACGGCATCACGATCGACTGGCTGACCGGCAAGGATCTTACCGAAAAAGCCTGGGACGATTTCTTCACCTTCTACATGGACACCGGCGGCCGCAAATGGGGTCGGCCTTACCTCAATCGAAAATTCTTCTCGCTGATCGGCGAACGCATGCCAGACGACATCCTGCTCGTTATGGCGAAACGCAGCGGCCGCTACGTCGCGGGCGCAATCAACTTCATCGGCTCGGATGCGCTTTACGGCCGCAACTGGGGTTGCGTCGAGAACCATCCGTTCCTGCATTTCGAGGTCTGCTATCATCAGGCGATCGATTTCGCGATCGAGAAGAAATTGAAGGTGGTTGAGGCCGGCGCGCAAGGCGAGCACAAGCTGGCGCGCGGCTACATGCCGGTGCCGATGCACTCGGCGCACTACATCCGCCATCCCGGCTTGCGCAAGGCGATCGGGGATTACCTGAAACGCGAGCGCCGCGATGTGGAGCACAACATCGAGTATTATGAAGAACACGCCCCCTATCGGCGCACTGAAGTCGACGATTGACACGAAAGAAAAAGGCCCGCGGATCGCGGGCCTTTTCTTAACGTTCGCGCTTACTGCGCAGGTGCAGGTGCGGGAGCCGGAGCCGGTGCAGGTTCTGCCGGCGCGGGTTCAGCAGGAGCTGGCGCAGCTGGTGCAGGTGCCGGTTCAGCCGGTGCGGGCTCCGCGGGCGCGGGAGCAGGTTCGGCCGGCGCAGGTGCCGCCGGCTGCTCGACGTTCACATCCACGTCGCCGCCGCCATCCCCGCCGCCGCGGTTGAGGTAAACGTACCCCGCGATCACCACGACAATGATTATGATAATGGCGGCAATCCAGCCGCCGCTTCCTCTGCCGCCGCCACCATTTGTCACGACGACGGTTTCGCGGTCACGATTTGTCATAAAAACCCTCCTCAAAGGATCAAGGCCTCGAACGAGGCAAGCTGAAAAACGCCGAGTGCTGCATAAGGTTCCGCGCTCGTTCACAGGCCCGTGATCATCGCGCCACTGCGCGTGGAGTGTTACCGCTTTCGTTGACGCCGCATGCCCTACTGCCTTACTGCCTTACTGCCTTACGGCATATTCTCTCGAGGCCGCTCATGCCCACCTCCACCTACGACCCCTCCAACATCTTCGCCAAAATCCTGCGCGGCGAACTCCCGTCGCACAAGCTCTACGAGGACGATGACACCTTCGCGTTCATGGACATCATGCCGCGCGCCGAGGGTCATTGCCTGGTGATTCCGAAGCAGCCGTCGCGCAACATTTTTGATGTCGAGCCGGACAGCCTCGCCGCGGTCATGCGCACGACACAGAAGCTCGCGCGTGCCGCGAAGAAGGCTTTCGATGCCGATGGCGTGACGGTACAGCAATTCAACGAGCAGGCCGGCGGCCAGGTTGTTTTTCATCTGCATGTCCACGTCATCCCGCGCTTCGAAGGCAAGCCGCTCGGGCCGCATACGGGTCAGATGGAGAAGCCTGAAATCCTCGCGGCCAATGCGGAGAAGATCAGAGCAGCGCTCGCCGGCTAAAACAGCGCCATCGTCAGAGGAACAGATCATGCCCAGGATCGAGATCGCCACTGTCCCGAAACGCAAGGGTTGTCCCTACCCCGCCCCTTTCGATCAGCCCTGCACCGAACGCATCCGGCAGCGTCTTGGCGATGCGGGCGGCCTCAAAGACTTCGGCATCAATCTCATGCATCTGCCGCCTGGCAACTGGTCGAGCCAGCGCCACTGGCATTCGCATGAAGACGAACTCGTCTATGTGCTTCAAGGCGAACTGACCCTGATCGAGGATGGCGGCGAGACCGTGCTGCGCGCGGGCGACTGCGCTGCCTTTCCGAAAAACACCGGCAACGGCCATCACATGATCAACAAATCGGAT
>DATJTE010000104.1:0-19153 GCA_035503715.1 Rhizobiaceae bacterium
CGCGACTGCCGACATCATCACGGATTTCGGCGATCCGACGATCGAGATCGCCATCGGCGATGGCTCGAAGATCCGCAACATAGAGCGCATCGAATTCCGCGCCGGCTCCGGCAACGACACGCTGACCGGCGGTGTTTTCGCCGACATACTGTCGGGCAATTCGGGACGCGACATGATCGATGGCGGCGGCGGCGCCGACACGATCAATGGCGGCGCCGGCATCGACATCATCGACGGCGGCGATGGCGACGACACGCTGAACGGCGCGACCGAGGCCGATACGATCGAAGGCGGCGCGGGCGGCGACTTCGTCGGCGGCGGCGCCGGCAACGACAATCTCTCCGGCGGCGACGGCGACGATACGATCGACGGCGGCGCCGGCATCGACATGATGCATGGCGGCGCGGGCAACGACATTTTCGTCATCGACAACGCCCGGGACAATATTTTCGAGGAGGTCGGCGAAGGCGTCGATACCGTGCGCAGTTCGATCGCATTCACGCTCGATGCGGAGCTCGAACATCTGACGCTGACAGGCGCCGCTGGCGCGAGCGGCACCGGCAACGCCGCCGCGAACACCATCACCGGCAATTCAGGCGCCAATCTGCTGAACGGACTCGCCGGAAACGACACGCTGCGGGGTGAAGGCGGCAATGACATACTGGTCGGCGACGCCGGCAAGGATACGCTGACGGGCGGAACGGGCAACGACACGTTCCGCTTCCTCAACAAGGCCCATTCGGTTGTCGGCGCGACTGCCGACATCATCACGGATTTCGGCGATCCGGGCATGGGCGTCGACAAGATCGACCTCAGCGCCCTGTTCGGGGCGGCATTGATTTATCGGCACAATCAGGCCTTCACCGCCGCCGGCCAGGTGCGCATCAACGATATCGCCGGCGCGGATGTGATCGTGGAGGTGAACCTGGTCGGAACGAGCGGCGCCGACTTTTCTATCCGGCTCACCGGAACGACGCTGGCCAGCATGAGCGCGGCCGACTTCGTGCTTTAGGCGCGGGTTCCCCAAACCTGTGGCGGCTGCGGCCGCCATAGGCTTGTCCCGCGACCCCGCCGGGTTTCACACGCTGTCGCTGCTTATCCCCCGCGCGGGGGATGCGGACGCTTGGGCGGGATGGCAGGCTGTGCCTGACGTCCTGTGAGGCTCACAATGGCTACCTTCACGCAACATGTCGCCGGCAATGCGGACCTGCTCTTCACGCAGAACGCCCAGGCGACGCCCAATTCGGTTTACACGCAAAATGCGAATGTGGTCGTGCTGGGGTTTTATTGGGATTTCGAGGTTCCGCCGCGATTCATGGAGCCACATATGGTGCTCACCGGGACCGGTCTCGCGGCTGCAGGCGGACAGATCACCAGTGGCACCGTCAATACGATCCGCGCGTGCAGTGCTGGCGCCTTCTCGCCTGGCGGCAATCTCGTCGTCGATATTCAGGGGCTGAACCTTACGCCCGCGCAAGCGAATGCCGCCAAGACCTCGCTCGCCGGATATCGCGCCGTCATCGACCAGAACGCCTGGACCTATACCGGCACCATGGGCGAGGACAATTTTACCGGCGGCAACCTTGCCGACACGCTGAATGGCGGCGGCGACGACGATGTGCTTTCGGGCGACGGCGGAAACGACACGATCAATGGCGGCATCGGTCGGGACACGATGCGCGGCGGCGCCGATAACGATACCTACATCGTCGATTCAGCGCTCGACACAGTCATCGAGCTGGCAGCGCAGGGCACCGACACGGTGCGCGCGGCGCTGACATGGACGCTGAAGGCAAATTTCGAGAATTTGACGCTGACCGCCGCCGGCAACGGCACCGGCAACTCGCTGGCGAACAAGATCATCGGCTCGGCCGCTTCCAACAAGCTCGACGGCGGCGCGAACAACGACACGCTGTCCGGTTTCGCCGGCAACGACACCCTGACCGGCGGGCTCGGCAAAGACGTGATGACGGGCGGAACGGGCAGCGACATTTTCAAGTTCACCGCCAGGACGCATTCGGCGGTGGGCGTGAACGCCGACCGTATCCTCGACTTCGACGATGGCGGGACAGGCGACAAGATCGATGTGTCACTGCTGTTCGGACCGAAGATGATCTACCGCCACGGGCTCGCCTTCACCGATACGGGTCAGGTGCGCATCAACGACGTTGCCGGCGCGGATGTGATCGTGGAGGTCAATATTAGCGGCACGCTCGCACCGGACTTCTCCATCCGGCTCGTCGGCACGACGCTGGCCAGCATCAATGCGGGCGACTTCGTGCTGTAAGGGCGAACGGCGCTGAACTTCAGCATCATCGCGCCGCCGAAATTTAGGTATTCGCCGCGTCCAACTGGGTAGTCGAACCGCTTCGCCGGCGCGCGGGCGATTGTTAAGTTTCAAGCGCTTGCTCTGGAGGACTCCCATGACAGATTTCGTCCCGTTTTCACAAGGCGCCGAGTTCGTGCTCCCGGCCGCAAATGACACTGTGTGGATTGCGCCCTCGGTCATGATCAGGGGATCGGGCGCTAGCCAGGCAGGCTTGAGAGGCGATTTCGCAGGACATACGGCGACAATCTTCGGCACAGTCGCCTCGATCGACTACATCGCCATCCGATTTGGCAGCGACACGACCGCGCCCGGCCATACGCTCGATATCAGGGACGGCGGTCAGGTTCTAAGCTTCCACAACGGCGCCTATGGCGTTCAGCTCTGGGGTATCGGCACGGTGGTCAAAAATGCAGGCCTGATCCGCGGCGACGCCAGCGGGCTGACATTAAGCGGAAAACGACCCGGCAACAACGTCACGGGTCAGCAATTCCGGGACGATCGAAACCCGACAAGGGATTGCTCTCAACCACGGCGGCAACGACGCGATGGTCGTGACCAACAGCGGCCTCATCACAACAGGGAGCACCACCGCATTCTCCGGCTCAACGGGTGTAGATACGATAAACAACAGCGGGCGCATCGTCGGCAATGTTTCCCTCGGCGGAGGCAATGATCGTTATTCGGGCGCTGTCGGCCGTGTGGACGGCACCGTCTTCGGCTCTTCCGGAGAGGACGTCATCATCGGCGGCACGCGCAATGAGCGATTCGAAGGCGGCAACGACAATGACACCCTGTTCGGAAACGGCGGCATCGATATCCTTTTTGGCGACGACGGGCTCGACACGCTGAACGGCGGCATCGGCAACGACATCCTCGATGGTGGCCTGCGGAACGACGTCCTCATCGGATGGCTCGGCAAGGATTTGATGACGGGAGGAACGGGAAACGACATTTTCAAGTTCACTGCGAAGACGCATTCGGTGGTGGGGGCGAATGCCGATCGTATCCTCGACTTCGACGATGGCGGCGCCGGCGACAAGATCGATATTTCGGCGTTGTTCGGGGCGACGATGGTCTACCGTCACAACCTCGCCTTCACCGCCGCCGGCCAGGTGCGCATCAACGATGTCGCCGGTGTGGATGTGATCGTGGAGGTGAACACCGGAGGCACGCTCGCACCGGACTTCTCCATCCGGCTCGTCAACACGACGCTCGCCAGCATGAACGCGGGCGATTTCGTGCTTTAAGCCTGACGACGCAGCCGGCCGCAGGGAACACATCCCCTGCCCTCCGCGTTTCTCTTCCGGCAAACCGCTGGAGCGCGCCATGTCTATCGATCACGCGCATACAATCGCTGAAAAGCCCCATACGCGCATTGCGCTGGAGTGCGCGATTGCGCTGGCGGGCCTGTGCGCGGCGTTTTTCTACACGGGCGAGACTAAATCGTCATCGACAGCCGATCCGACGATCCTCGAAGCCGATGGCGGCAATGTCATGTCTGGACTGAAACTTTCCGGCCGCGGCGAATGGGGCGAAATCCGCCAATAGGCATTCCATGCATGTCCGGCCGTGGCCGACGCATCCCCCGCGCGGGAGATGCGGCGGGGCGGTGAACGCATCAGAATAACCTCACAGATCATCGTGAGGCGATGCCATGGCCACGATTGTGTTTACCGGCGACGATACGCGAACCGACGGCACCAGTTTCGCTGTGCTGGCAGGATTCGACCGATTCCTGGGACTGATCGATCAGGATAGCCTGCCTGACGGCCGGATGTTTCTCGAGGGTTTCGGCTTTCTCAATGGGCCGTTTGGAAACGGCGCCAGATATGTCGAGATCTCGGGCGACGGCAACGCGCTCGGTCAAATGGTGATCACCAGCATCACCGCTCGTTCCTCCGTCCCCAGCGGCGGTGGCTTTGCCGACATCCTGGCGCTGAGCGGGATACACTCCATCTCCCCCGTAACGCTGCAAAACGTCGACACGCCCGCCGGTCTCGGCGCTGGCCTCCAGTTTATCAACCGGCTCCTCGCGGGCAGCGACACGTTCGACATCTCCGGCGATTTCGAGGAAGGATGGGGCGACTTCAGGACCGTGCCCGGCGGCGCGCCTATCCAGCTCGGCCATGACATTTTCCAGTTCGGCGCACTCACCACCAACGGCGCCTCGAAGATCGTCATCTATGGCGACGCACGCACCGCTGGCGCGAACGCGCGGGGCGGACACGACATCATCGACGTCGCATTCAGCGGGACTACGCTTGGCGTCGATGTCTATGGCGACTTCCGCACGGCGAAATCAAACAGCGGCTGGGGCTGCGACGTCATCCGGACCAGCCACGGCTCCGACCTGATCTATGGGGATGGACCGAACTCCACCACTACGGGCGGAAACGACATTCTGTCCTCGGGCGTCGGGCCAGACTCGCTTTTCGGCGGCGGCGGCAACGACTACCTCAATGGCGGGTCGGGCGGCGACGTCCTCAATGGCGGCTACGGCGATGACCGGCTCGAGGGTAGCTTCGAAGCGGACGAGATCGTCGGCGGACCGGGTTTCGACTATGCCGTGTTCGGCTCGAACGGTTCGTTGACCGATACCGTCGTCGATCTCCTGTTTCCGAACCAGAATACCGGGGAAGCGGCGGGCGATATGCTTTCCGGCATAGAGGGCCTGATCGGCGCTGTGGGCGCCTCCGACACGCTGCGCGGCAACAATCTTGCCAACACGATCCTCGGCCGGAGCGGAGACGACGCACTGTTCGGGCGCGGCGGCAACGATACGCTGATCGGCGGCGCGGGCGCCGACAGCCTCAATGGCGGCGTCGGCAACGATGTTTTCGTACTGGAGAACGGTGCGGACACGGTCACCGACGTTTCCGGCATCGACCGCATCACCTCGACGATCACGCGCAATCTGGTGAGCTATGCGACGATCGAAAACCTGACGCTGCTCGGCGCGGGCGCGATCAACGGCGTCGGCAATGGGCGCGCCAACACCATCACCGGCAACAACAACAAGAACGCGCTGAGCGGCGTGAACGGCAACGACGTGCTGAACGGGCTTGGCGGCAGCGACACGCTGAGCGGCGGGTTTGGCCTCGACCGGTTGACCGGCGGACTGGGCATCGACCGGCTGACCGGCGGGACGCAGGCCGACCGTTTCATCTTCAATTCGGTGACGGAAAGCCGCTCGGCCGGCGGGCGCGACACGATCGTCGATTTCAGCCATACGCAGGGCGACAGAATCCAGCTCAGCGGTATCGACGCGAACACGAAACTCGCCGGCAATCAGGCCTTCACGTTCATCGGCACGGCGGCTTTCGGCGGCGTCGCGGGGCAGTTGCGCGCGGTGAAGATCGGCACCGACAGCCACATCTATGCGGACGTCAACGGCGACCGCGCGATCGACATGCACATCATCAGCAATGTCGCAGTAAATTTCACAGAGGCCGATTTCGTTCTATAGCGGCCGCCGTCTCCTTGTCGCGGACGGGATCAGGCGGTGGCAGCGTCGTTGAATCCTCGAAGTCGCCGCTTGGCGGCGCGTCTTCGGCTTCTGTCAGGCCGTAAGGTTTCCGGGGCTCGTCGCTCCGGTCGCCCGTATGGATGATATCTGGCTCTGTCAGGTCGGGCCGATCTTCGAGCTTGCGAGCGCCGTGTTCGTATTCAGCCGGTGCGCCAGGCATCGTCGCATCTCCGATTGGCGTTTCTTCTCAAGACGAGAGCCCCGGGAAAGTTCCAGCAATCAGCTCTCCGCCTTGAAATTCTTCGCCGCTTCCATGAGCTTTTCGGGGTCGTGGCCGTAGCGCTCGATCAGGCGCTTCGCCTGGTTGGGCGACAGGTCGGTCGTCTCGGCAAGCTTCAGCGCGAGATCTTCGTCCAGCCTATCGCGCCGGTTCTGGACAGGCTTCCGGTTCTTCATGAAACACTCCGCAATGGTGTAAGGGAACGGCAGAACGGGCGGCTGGTTCCCTGCCCGACGCCGGAACGGAACAAGGCTTCGCATGCTGATCGCCACCTTCAACATCAACAATGTCAACCGGCGGCTCGACAATCTGCTGGCCTGGCTGAAGGTGCGCAAACCCGACGTCGTGTGCCTGCAGGAGCTGAAGGCCGAGCACAAACTGTTTCCGGCACAGGCGCTGGCCAAGGCCGGCTACGGAGCGGTGTGGAAAGGCCAGCCGACCTGGAACGGCGTCGCGATCCTGGCGCGCGATGCGGAGCCGGTGATGACGCGCGACGCGCTGCCGGGCGACGCCTCCGACACGCAGAGCCGCTACATCGAGGCGGCGGTGAACGGCGTGCTGGTCGGCTGCATCTACGCGCCGAATGGCAATCCGCAGCCGGGGCCGAAATTCGACTACAAGCTCGCTTGGCTGGAGCGGCTCAGGCTGCATGCGGCGGCGCTGAAGAAGAGCGGCGCGCCGGTGGTGCTCGCAGGCGACTACAATGTCGCGCCGACGGAAAACGATATCTACGAGACCAATTCCTACGACGACGATGCGATCATCCAGCCGGCGCCGCGCGCGGCGTTCAAGAAGCTCGTCGGGCGAACCTGGACGGACTCGCTCAGAACCGTGTTCGGCGACGAGCGCGTCTACACGTTCTGGGACTACAAGCGGAACCGCTGGGCGCGCGACGCGGGCCTGAGACTCGACCACATTCTCCTATCGCCCAACCTTGCCGACAGGCTCGCGGAAGCCGGCGTCGACCGCGACGCGCGCGGCAAGGACGGCGCCAGCGACCACGCGCCGACCTGGGCAAGACTGGAGTAGGCGGCTACGCTGCTCTCTGCAACGGCAGGCTAGCTGCCCCGACCGGCGAGAACAGCGCCTTGATGAAGGCGCGGTACGCCAGGACCTGGCGCGAGAGAACCGAATTGTCGTTCCTCACCTTTGCCTGGATGATCGCGCCGTCAATGGCGCAGCAGATCATCTCGGACAGCGCCTCGATGTCGACCGGCTCGCGCGGCGCGTGGAGGCGAACGATCGCATCCAGCCGGGCGCGGAAGACGGCGTTCATGTTCGCCACCGCGACGCGGTTCATCTCGATCACCTTGCGGTCGAAGAGACGCTCCTGATAGCAGACCGAGGCGACCAGGCAGCCGGGATGTCCGCCCTCGAGGTCGTCCATCGCCTCGGCCAGCAATTTCAGCGCGACCAGGAACGCCTGCAGCGGATCGTCGGCAAGTTCGTCGGCGCGGCGGAAGATATCGTCCAGCAGCCGCGCATCCGCCTCGACGTAGCGGGCGAGCATCTCGTGCGCGAGCTCGTTCTTATCCTTGAAATGATAGAAGAAGCCGCTTTTGGTGATGCCGGCCTCGGCGATGATCTCCTCGATCGAGGTCGCGGCAAAACCCTTGGCAAGAACCGAACCTTGCGCGATTTCGAGCACGCGTTCGCGCGTTTCCGCGCCCTTGACGCCCCTCGCCATATGGAATGCCTCCTCCAGTTCCTGTACCGGCGGTACAGTTTTTCCGGCGCGCGGCATTAGCCGAAAACCGGGCAGAAAACAACAGAATCGGTCAAACCATTGAATTAAAACGCCTTCTCCTGCCGTAACGGCAGGAGTACCGTAAGACTTCTATCGAGGAGGCCGGGCTCGCAGGCATAACGACGCCACTTCCCGGCGGCCGGCCACAGCGTCGCGCCATCCGGAGTTTTGTTTTTCCGATGACCGATGGAGACTGACATGGCCCGTTACCGGCATTCCCTTCCCCAATTCAACGGCGGCGCATTTTTGAGCGACGGCGGCATGGAGACCGATTTGATCTTCAACCGCGGCGTCGACCTGCCGCTCTTTGCCTCCTTTCCGCTGGTCGAGACCGAAGCGGGGCGCAAGTACCTCGTCGACTACTACGAGAGCTTCCTGCGGATCGCCCGCGACCGGCAGACCGGCTTCATCCTCGACAGCGCGACCTGGCGCTCCAATCCCGACTGGGGCGCCCAGCTCGGTTATGACGCCAAGGCGCTCGACCGGGTGAACCGGGAAGCGATCGAGCTGATTGCCGGGCTGCGCGCCACATGGGAGACATCCGTCACACCCATCGTGCTCAATGGTGCGATCGGACCGCGCGGCGACGGCTACAAGGCCGGCCGCATGGCAGCGGCGGAAGCGGAGGAGTACCACGCCGCGCAGATCGCAAGCTTCGCCAGGACGGACGCCGACATGGTGTCGGCGATCACGATGAACACGATCTTCGAGGCGGTGGGCATCGCTCGCGCCGCGAAGGAAGCGAAGCTGCCCTGCGTCGTCTCCTTCACCGTCGAAACCGACGGCAGACTGGTCGGCGGCCAGTCGCTCAAGGAAGCTGTCGAAACGACCGACGAGGCGACCGGCGGCTCGCCCGCCTACTATATGGTGAACTGCGCCCACCCGTCGCATTTCGACCAGGCGTTCGGCCGCGGCGAAGCCTGGGTGAAGCGCATCTTCGGCGTGCGCGCCAATGCGTCGGCGAAGAGCCATCAGGAGCTCGACGAGTCGCCGACGATCGATATCGGCGACATGGCGGATCTTTCACGCCGCTACACGGCGCTGCAAGGCGCGATCCCGAAGCTCAGCGTCTATGGCGGCTGCTGCGGCACCGATCATCGCCACATCGCGATGATCTCCGAGGCCGTGCTGCCACCCGCGAAGCTCAGCGCCTAGCGTCCCCCTACCCGCCTGAGACGGCCGGAGGAGGAGACTTCTCCGGCCGAAGCTTTTCCACGCCCAAGACACGAGAACCATCCCGATGTACGACACTCTCATTGCTTCCCTCTTCCTGACCGCCATGTTCGGTCGCGAGCGGCCGCGCCGCGACCGAACGCAACGCGCGGCTCCGCTCGAGCTCTCCATGCTCTCCGACCACACGCTGCGCGATCTTGGCTTCCGGCGCGAGCCGCCCGGCGACCAGCGGCGTCATCTGCTGCGCTTCTGACGGGAAGCGGCCGCGCTAACACACGCCGCAACCACCTCGTCTTCAAAACCCGGACAGCGGCTGCTCAGCGCGGCCCGACGGCTGCCGCGCTCGCGGCAAGCCACCGCCCACAACACCAAGGACCAGGACCATGCCTTTCCAATTGCCTTCTTCAACCACCGGCTCGCAACAGTTAATCGTCGAACTCGGTGCGGGCGACAGCGTCCTCGTCATGGAGGATATTCATCTCGCCACAACAGTCGGCCGCGTGATCGATGGCAGTGGCATCAACCACCACGTCATCATCGACGGCACGGTGGCCAATGCGGGTCTCACGGAGACGATCCTGCTCGGCTTCTCGCAAACAGTCGCGAACCAGAACCGCGTAGAGATCAACGAGACCGGCAGTGTCTATGGGCTTGGCGCCGTCGCCACCATCGCTCTGTTCGGTGGCGGCTCCATCGTCGAGAACAGCGGCCTGATCCGGGCACTGGGCGGCGATGCCATCCACCTGATCGGCAACGGCGCGCTGAATACGGCGATCGTCAACAATGACGGGATCATCGAAGCGCGCGACATCGCGATCGAGCGCCGGGTCGGATCGACACAGACGATCCAGGTGACCAACACCGGTACGATCAATGCCGGCCAGTTCGTCTTCGATAGTGGTGGCAACAGCGGCGTCGACCGGTTCATCAATCTGGGCATCACCCGCGGTGCTTTCGCGTTTGGTGGCGGCGACGATTTTTACGATGGCTCGAAAGCCCGCACCAGCGGTGCCGCCATCTTCGGATCGAACGGCAACGATGTGCTGATCGGCGGCGGCGATGGGGAGTTTCTCGACGGCGGCAGCGATACCGACCGCATGGTCGGCAATGGCGGTAACGATTTCTACTATGTCGACACCGCCCGGGATGTTGTCATCGAGCGCGCCGGCGGCGGCATCGATACTATCGAGACGGATGTGTCGCTGACCTTGCCGGGGCATGCCGAAAACATGCGCATGCTCTTGAACGACAATTTCCGCGGGACCGGCAACGCGCTGAAGAACACCATCAAGGGAAGCGGAGGAGCCGATACGCTTTTCGGCCTCGCTGGCAACGACACGCTCGAAGGGTCCGATGGCAACGATGTGCTGAATGGCGGCACCGGTATCGATACACTGACCGGCGGTGACGGCGAAGACAGTTTTGTCTTCAACGCCGGGCTGGCGATCGAGAACAGGGACAAGATTACGGACTTCGATCGGTTGGACGACACGATCCGGCTGGAGAACGCCGTGTTTAAGGCGGTCGGCGCGGTGGGTCCACTGAAGGCCTCGGCCTTCAAGCTCTCGACGCAGGTAAAAGACGCCGACGACCGCATCATCTACAACAAGGCCACCGGCGGACTGTTCTATGATCCGGACGGCAATGGCGTGGCGAAAGCCGTGCTGTTCGCGACGCTCGCCAACAAGGCGGCAATTTCGGCCGCCGATTTCGAGGTGATCTAGCACTGCGGCCGGCATCCGGAACCTCACCTGAACGGGAACCAAGGCGGGCGGCGGGAGTTGCGGGGGCGAAGGAGTTTTTCCATGCGCCACGCCAATTCGACAAAACCTTCACCGCTGCCGCCCGAGCCGTTTCCAGGTCCCGGCCCCGACCCCGATCCGATGCCGCAACCGGCGCCACCGCCCGGGCCGATCCCGGTGCCGCCTGTGAGATGATGCGATCTTGCAATTGACGTGACCGGGTTTCTTTCGGACCTTGCCTGGTCAGAACCGGAGCCATCCATGCCCGAGATCGTCGTCTATCTCGTCGAAGGCCGAACGAAGGACGCCAAGAAGGCGCTGATGAAAGACATCACCGACGCGGTGGTGAAGAATTTCGGCGTCAGCCCCGAGGTGGTGGTCGTGCAAATCGTCGAATCGGCGAAAGACATGAAGTCGCGCGGCGGCGTTCCCTTCAGCGATCGGTGACGCATAGAAGAAGCCGCCGCGCAACTTCATGCACGGCGGCCCCAATCGGACCTCGACCTGTCAGGCCGCGAGCGCAGCAGGGTTCGCGGATTCGGCCAGGCCATCGAGCGCCTGGTCGGTCTTCGATTCCTCGCCAAGGGTCTGGCCGAGCAATCTCGCAGCGTCGCTCATGCCGAGCGTCTCGGCCCAGCGCTTCAGCGTACCGTAACGTGTGATCTCGTAATGCTCGACGGCTTGCGCCGACGCGATGATGCCGGCGTCCAGCGCCGCCATGCCCTTGTAGTCCTTCAGGGTCTCGTCGCCTTCCTTCAGGATACCGTCGATCGCCGGGCAGGTCTTGCCCTGAGCGCGCTTGCCGAAAATGTCGAACACCTTCTCGAGGCGCTGAACATGAACTTCGGTTTCGCCGCGGTGCTTCTCGACCGCCGCCTTGAGGGCCTTCGACTGTGCCGCCTTCGCCATCTTCGGCAGCGACTTCAGAATCTTCTTCTCAGCGTAGAAGATGTCCTTGAGGTGATCGTGGAACAGGTCTTCCAGCGTCTTTTCTTTTGCCATTTTTTCTCTCCGGGAACGGGTTGTCGCGCTTGACTCCCGCAAGACAATGCAGCCTCGGAAGATTCGTTCCTGCGGACCAGAAAAGATGATCAGTCGTAGCTGAGCTCGCCAGCTTTACCGGCGAAGACGCGATAGGCATAGATCGTCGAGCCGACAATGATCGGCAGCACGACGGCGGTGCCGACGAGGATGACGGCGAGGCTGTCGGTTCCGGCGGCCGCGTCCCATATGGTCAGGCGATCGGGAACCACGAACGGATAGAACGACCAGGCGAGGCCGGCAAAACCCAGCGCGAAGATCAGCGCGAGGGTCAGGAACGGGGCGAGCGCGCCGCGGTCGTTCTCTTTCGGCAGGGCAAAGGTCTGGCGCCAGAGCCAGAGGAAGAGGACCGCCGAGACGATCGGCAGCGGCGACAGATAGAGCATCTCCGGCCAGAGGAACCAGCGGTCGAAAATGCGCGGCGAGGCGAACGGCGTGGCGATCGAGACGGCGGCCATGCCGAGCGCGGTGAAGACGAGTGCGGAGCGGAGCCACAGCACCGCCTTCTTCTGCAGTTCGCCGTCGGTCTTGTAGATCAGCCAGGCCGCGCCCATCGCGGCGTAGGAGAGCGCCAGGCAGACCGCGACCAGCGCGCCGAAGACGATGGCGTCGAGGCCGGTGTCGAGGCCGAGCACGTAGACGCCGAGCATATAGCCTTGCGCCAGCGAGGCGATCAGCGAGCCGACGAGGAAAAGGCGGTTCCAGCGATGCTTGCGGTGGACCGGCACCTTGGCGCGGAAATCGAAGGCGACGCCGCGCAGGATCAATCCGAAGAGCAGCGCGAAGACCGGCAGATAGAGCGCGGTGAGGATGGTGCCGTGGGCGATCGGGAAGGCGACGAGCAGCAGGCCGACGGCAAGCACCAGCCAGGTCTCGTTCGCATCCCAGAACGGACCGATGGCCGAGATCATCACGTCCTTCTCCTGATCGGTCGCGGCGGCGAAAAGAATGCCTATGCCGAGATCGAAGCCGTCGAGGACGACGTAGATCAGGATCGCCAGGCCCATGAGGGAGGCGGCGATGAGTGGGAGGAGGGTTGGCCAGTCCATCTCACGCCTCCTTTTGCATCGGCTGCGCCATGGCGCGGTCGAGGACCTTTGGCAGCGGCGAGGTGTCGCCTTCCCTCGCCGCCTTCAGCCCCAGATGCACCAGCACGCCGAGATAGACGACGAGCAGGACCGCGTAGAGGACGAGATAGAAGGCGAGCGTGAGGCCGACATGGGCGGCGGGCACGGGACCCAGCGCATCGACCGTCTTCAGCACGCCGGTGACCAGCCATGGCTGGCGGCCGATCTCCGTCGTGTACCAGCCGGCAAGTGTCGCCACCCAGCCCGACAAGGCCATCGGCACCATGAAGAGCGCCAGCGGCTTTGGCAGGTCGCGGCGGCGCCAGAGGAACCACGCTGCGGTCCACGAGGTGAGCAACATCAGCACGCCGGTGCCGACCATGATGCGAAAACCCCAGAAGACCGGCAGCACCGGCGGATGATTGCCGGGGAACTGGTTCAGGCCGGGCACCTCGGCGTCGAGGCTGTGGTCGAGGATCAGGCTGGCGCCATTGGGAATCGCGATCTCATAATGGTTCTCGCGCGCCGCCTCGTCGGGCCAGGCGAACAGCACCAGCGGCACGTTGCGGCGTGTCTCCCAATTGGCCTCCATCGCGGCGATCTTCTGCGGCTGGTGCTCCAGCGTGTTCAGGCCGTGCTGGTCGCCGACAAAGATCTGGACCGGGATCAGGATGGCGCCGGCGAAGACGCCCGTCTTCAGCGCCTTCATGAGCGAGTCGGAGCGGTCGCCAGCGAGCCAGCGCAGCGCCGACAGGCCTGCGATGAGGAACGACACGGTCAGCCCGGAGGCGATCAGCATGTGGGTGAGCCGATAGGGGAAGGACGGGTTGAAGATCACCGCCCACCAGTCGGTGACGAACGCCTGGCCGCCACGCATCTCGAATCCGGCCGGCGTCTGCATCCAGGAGTTCAGCGCGAGGATCCAGAAGGCCGACAGGGTCGTGCCGAAAGCGACGAGGAAGGTGGCCAGCGTGTGCGCGCGGTTCGACACCTTACTGAAGCCGAAGAGCATGATGCCGAGGAAGACAGCCTCGAGGAAGAAGGCGGTCAGCACCTCATAGGCGAGCAGCGGGCCGGCGACATTGCCGACGGTCTCCATGTAGCCCGGCCAATTGGTGCCGAACTGGAAACTCATGGTGACGCCGGAGACGACGCCCAGCGCGAAGGAGAGCGCGAATATCTTCACCCAGGTGAAGTAAGCGCGCATCCAGCCGGCATCGCCGGTGCGGTTGTACCGCCATTTGAAGAAGAGCAGCACCCAGCCGAGAGAAATCGTGATCGTCGGGAACAGGATGTGGAACGAGATGTTCGCCGCGAACTGGATTCTGGAGAGGATCAGCGCGTCCATATCAGCGCTCCGCTGCTTCTGTTGCGAAGATAGGCCAAAGATGCGGCGGGTCAAAGCGGCGGGAGGTCGCGGACCAAGCGTCATGCGAATGGATGACAGTTCGCGCCCGGCCTTATGATAATGTGCCGCTGGCAGGGGTAGAGGGCATATGGACAGAACCGCGGCGAGAAGGCCCGAGACAGGGGTCGAGACCCCCGGCATGGCATCCGGCAACGACCGGGACGTCGAGGCGATCCTGAAGCTGCTGCGGGCGGAATCCGAAGCCTTCTGGAACAAGGACATCGAAGCCTACAAGCGCTGCTGGGTGAACGCGCCGTATGTGCGGCGCACCGGCTGGTGGTCGCTCGGCGGTGTCACCTGGCGCGTCGGCTGGGATGAGATCGAGCGGCGCACGCGAGAGCAGTTCGCGGCCTTTCCCGAGAAAAATGCAACGCCGGAAACCATGTGGCGCGAGAACATGGTGATCCGCGTCGGCAAGGACATGGCGTGGGTCAGCTACGACCAGCATGCCACCGATCAGGGCGAACCTATTATCGACATGCCCGGGCTGTCGCGTGAGACGAAGATCCTCGAAAAGCATGAAGGCGAATGGAAGCTCGTCTATCTCTGCTATCTCCACCGCACCACGCATCAGATGTCGTCCGCGGTCGTCCAGATCGACGGCGAGCGCCGCGTGATCTGGAAAAACCCGGCTGCCGAGACAGAGCTCGCAGGCGATTGCGGGCTGGTCATCCGCGCCGGCAGGTTGCGCGCGCTCGACCGCGCGGCGGATCAGCGGCTGACGGCGACGGTGGACTGGGCGGCGAAGCTCGATGAAGGACTGGAAGGGCGGCGCGAGGCCGTGCCGATCGTGCTTGAAGGCGGTCGCGGCGAACCGGCCAATGTCTGCTGGGTGATCGCCGACAGCGGTGTCATCCTGGTTGCCATCAACGACCGCGCCGCAGCCAGCGACCGGCTGAAGCGCGCCTCGCTGATCTACGGCATATCGGCATCGCAGGCAGCACTCGCCAGCGAGATCATTGCCGGCCGCGACCTGCGCGAAGCTTCTGAAAACCTTGGTATTTCGGTCAACACAGCACGCACGCAACTGCAGCGCATGTTCGACAAGACGGGCGTGCGCAGCCAGGCGGCGCTGGTGCGCGCACTGCTCAGTGTCTCCGCGCCGGGAGAATAATTCGCCCTGTCATCCATACGCATGACAACGCCGCCTCCCCTTTTCGATTAATTCCCCACTCCATTCATCGCGAGCTGCCCAAGCGGCGGCCTGAACGAGGCGCGGCGCCTCACGCGATCCCACACTGAAAAATGGAGATGGACATGGCACTTATCGTGAAGGCGGAAAACGATATTCAGGCAGGCATCCGCGCCAACCTCGGAACCACCGACGACCTTTTCGTCGCGGCCGGCGTGACCGTGTCGCGCACCGACGCGGTCGGCCCCTCAATGGTGGCGGTTTATGCCTCGGGGTCAAACCATATCATCGACATCCAGGGCTCCGTCGTAAATCTCGGCGACGCGATTCAGATGGGCGATGATCCCAGCGCCGACAGCGGCTCCCGCATCCTCATCGGGGAGCAAGGCTATGTCGCGACCTATGGCACCGGCTCGGCGCTCGACATCCGGTCGCAGAATACCGAACTGATCAACCGCGGCGTCATCTCCGCCATCGGCGGCGATGGAGTGGCGTTTCAAGGCGGCGCGTCGGGGACAACGACTATCCTCAATTTCGGGCATATCGAAGGGGATTTCGGCGTGCTCGTCGACAATACCGGCGAGACATTCAAGCTGACGAACTCAGGCACGATCGACGGAGGCTCATACGCCTACCGCGGCGGCGCCGGGACCGATCACATCATCAACACCGGGTGGATAACCGGTTTCGTCCACCTCGGCCTCGGCACGTCCGAGGACACGTATGACGGCAGAAGCGGCCATCTGGAGGGAGGCGTGTACGGGTTCGGCGGCGACGACTACATCCTGACCGGGACAGACCACGACGTCATCGATGGTGGCGAAGGCAACGACTATATGGCGGGCGGCGCCGGCGACGATCTCTACTGGGTCGACAGCCTGGGCGACCAGGTCATCGAGCTTGCCGGCAAGGGCACCGACACGATCCGCTCCGCGATCACCCTGACGCTCAAGACGAACATCGAAAATCTGGTCATGGACACGGTCGGCAATGCCAACGGCACCGGCAATGCCGTCGCTAATGTCATCACCGGCGGAAACGGCATAAACCATCTCAAGGGACTGGCCGGCAACGACACGCTGGTGGGCCGCGACGGCAATGATCTTTTGACCGGCGGTCTCGGGGCGGACAGGTTGACCGGCGACGATCACGCCGACCGTTTCATCTTCAATTCAGTGGCCGAAAGCCGCGCCGGGAATGGCATTGACAAGATCATGGATTTCACCCGCGCCGAGGGCGACAAGATTCAGCTCAGCGCGATTGACGCGAACAGCACCATCGCCGGCAATCAGGCTTTCAGCTTCATCGGCAAAGCGGCGTTCAGCGGCAAAGCGGGGCAGTTGCGTTATGTGAACAACGGCAATGACACGATCGTCACAGCCGACATCAACGGCGACCGCAAAGCGGACTTCACAGTGATCAGCGACGTTGCAATCAATTTCTTCAAGGTTGATTTTATCCTTTAAAAATAAGCATTTAGACTACAAAAACCTTATGGCCGGACGTATATGCGTCCGGCCACTTTTCGTTTGTATTCAAATGTTTCCGGCGTGTAACCGTGCACCATGAACCGACCGCCGTCGCGGCATGGGAAGGTTGCAGAGCTGGACGATAAGCCGCTCCGAACCGGCCGGCGTAGGGGCGCTGTCCAAGAGGAAACAGACCGGACTGCCTGTGCGGCCGGCAAGCTTTCGAGGACGCACCCATGGCTTATCAGATCTTCAACTTCGACTCGGTCGGCAACGGCGTGCGCGCCGATCTCAGCACAACTGACGACATGTATGTGAAGGCCGGCGTGATCGTTGGCCGCGAAGATGCGGTAACCGGCAACGATTACACCGTCGGCGGCCAGGGCTCGGATCACTCCATCGAAGTCGACGGGCGGATTACGGGCGGAGGCGTCGCGATCTGGCTCGGTGACGGCGTGGCGGACAACTCAAATAGCCTCAAAATCGGCGCAACAGGCGTGGTTCAATCCGTTGGGGCCAACGCAATCGTCGTCAACGGTCACAGCAACTCGTTTGAGAATGCCGGCAGGATCGAGGCGACGATCAATGGTCTTTTCCTGAACGGTCCATCGGGCAGCGGAAGCACGCGCGTCGAAAACACCGGAACGATCGATGTTGGCGCCAACGCGATTTCGCATGTTGGCGGCACGCAAACCGTGGAAATCTTCAACAGGGGTTTCATCAGGGGCGACAGCGAGGCAATCGTCGCCTCGGGCAGCGGCGTCGACAAGGTTTACAACACGGGCACGATCATCGGTGCGGTCAGCCTCGGCGGCGGCGATGATCTTTTCGACGGCCGCGGCGGCTCGCTGAATGGCGTCGTTTTCGGTGAGGACGGCAACGACCGACTGTTCGGTGACAGTGGCGCGGACTATCTCGTCGGCGGCGACGGTAATGACGAAATGCGCGGCGGCCGCGGCAACGATTTCTACCTTTCAGACGTGGCGAGCGATCTCATTGTCGAACTCGCCGGCCAAGGCACCGATGCGATCCTCTCGTACAAATCGCGCACGCTGGGCGCCAACATCGAGAATCTGGAACTGCTGACGAACACGGCAAGCTTCGGCATCGGCAACACGCTGGCGAACAGCATCACCGGCGACTCGATGAACAACACCCTTCGCGGCCTAGCGGGCAAGGATACCTTGCTCGGCAACAAAGGGGACGACAAGCTCACCGGCGGAATTGGCGCCGATAAGCTAACAGGCGGATTGGGCGCGGATCGCTTTATCTTCAATTCTGTTGCCGAGAGCCGTGCCGCGGGCGGCATCGATAAGATCGTGGATTTCTCGCGCGCACAGAAAGACAAGATCCAGCTCGATCTGATCGATGCCGATACGACGCAGGCAGGCAACCAGGCGTTCAGCTTCATCGGCACGAAAGCCTTCTCGGGCAAGGCGGGCGAGCTGCGGTATGCGAAGGCCAGTAGCGGCAGCATCATCACCGCGGACTTGAACGGCGACGGCAAGGCTGACTTCACCGTGATCAGCGATGTGGCGGTGAATTTCAGCAAGGGTGATTTCGTGCTTTAATGCGCAGCCGACCTTCTCCCTTTGTGGGAAAAAGTGTCGCCCAAGACCGGCTGCAGGCCAGCGCGTTCGCGGGTGGTAGTGCTTGCTTTCTCAGGGCAGAATCTCCGATACTGCAACAAGATGGGCGAGCCTGGAGGCTCCGGGTTGGGCTATCGCTTCGGCGACTATCTGCTGGACATCGAACGCGCCGAGCTCCGGCGCGGTGCCGAGCATATTGCCATAGAACCGCAGGTCTTCGAGGTGCTCGTCCACCTCGTGAAGAACCAGGATCGTGTCGTGAGCGCCGAGGAACTGATCGATGTGGTATGGCGGCGGCGCGCCGTCTCGCCTTCGGCGCTGACCAGCCGCATCAACGCGGTGCGGAACGCCGTCGGCGACAACGGGACGGACCAGAAGGTCATCAAGACGATCGTCCGGCGGGGCTACCGCTTTATCGGAAACGCAACCACCACGTCGGACGCGCCAACGCGCTCTCTCGCAGTCGCTGACGATCTCCATCAGGACGTTCTGTTCTGCACGTCCGACAATGGCGTGCGGCTCGCCTATGCCAAGGTCGGCGCCGGTCCGCCGCTGGTGAAGACCGGCAACTGGATGAACCACATCGAATATGACTGGGAGAGCCCGGTCTGGAGCCATCTATTGAAATGGCTGGCAACCGGCCGGCAATTGATCCGCTACGACGCGCGCGGCAACGGTCTCTCCGATTGGGACGTGCAGGACTTGTCCTT
>DATJTE010000105.1:0-42344 GCA_035503715.1 Rhizobiaceae bacterium
CGCACGCCGCCCCCACTTGCGCCGCCCCTCCCCGCTCCCCACCTCAGCCGCATCAACCCGAGGGACCCTCCACATGCCGCTTTCGCTCTACGACGTCACCGTGCCCGCCTTCATCCGCGGCTTTGCCAATCTGTCCAAAAACCTCGCCAAGGGACGCGCCTGGGCGGACGAGCAAAAACTGCCTCACGAGACACTGACCGACGCGCGGCTGATCGCCGACATGCGGCCGCTGACGGCGCAGATCCAGCGCGCTTCGGACACGGCGAAGGCGATCGTGCCACGCATCACCGGGCTGGAGGCGCCCGCCATGGCCGACACCGAGAAGACCTTTGACGAGATGGAGGCGCGCATTGCCGCAACCGTCGCCTTCCTGAAGTCAGTGCCGGCGGAAGCTTTTGAGGGCCGCGAGGCGCATGAGGTGGTGCTGAAGTTCGGCAAGGAGACGTTCCCCATGACCGCGCGCGACTATGTGCTGACCTTCGCGATTCCCAACTTCTATTTCCACGTGACGACGGCCTACGACATCATGCGCGCCAAGGGCGTGCCGCTCGGCAAACTGGATTATATCGGGGTGAGGTAAGGCTCCAGTTCGTCATCCTCGGGCTTGACCCGAGGATCCATGCCAGAACGTTCCAGCAGTGCTCCGGCGATGGGCGAAGCGCGCGCTTAAAGGAACTCTCCATCCTCTCTGCCCGTATCTGCCGGCGACTGGAGAGATACATGCCCGCCGCGCCAAACCTCTATCGGCGCCTCGCCGCGCCCATCCGCAGCTACGCGCACAATCCCGATCCGCTCGTGCAAGGCGCCAACATGGTGGCGCTCGCGGTCGCGTCGAGCCAGCCCTTCTACCCGCTCTATGTCTGGTGGTCGGTCAGCGACACGGTCTGGCCGGTTTTCTTCACCTGGCTGTCGACGCCGTTCTTTCTCGCCGTCCCGTGGCTCGCCCGCCGCAACGCGTTTGCCGGCCGCGCGGCTCTCCCGCTCGTCGGCATCGCCAACACACTGATGTGCGCCATACTCTTCGGCACGGCGTCCGGCGTCGAGCTGTTCTGGCTGCCGACGCTTACCACCGCGTTCATCTTCTTCCGCCCCAACGAACGCTGGTTCGGCCTCGCGGTCACCGCCGCGCTCTTCCTCGCCTTCACGGTCCTGCGCGGCTGGTACGGCGCCTCACCCGGCCATGTCTGGACGGCGGACGAACTCTCCGCCTTCGTCACCCTCAACGCGATCAGCGCCGGCGGACTGACGGTGGTGCTGGCGTGGATGGTGATGGGGCGGGAGGCGACTGATTAGCAGCGCCGGAGCGCCTCATAGTACGCTAGCTTTCTGAGGTGGTGGGCGCCGGTACATTCTTTGCCGGCAGCTCCCTTAGTTTCTCCGACTGTTTCCACTCATTGATGACTTTACTGATTTCTTGGTCTCGAAGGCGCGGGTCAAGTACTGCTTGAACCTGGCTGACAAAGTGCCTCTGACAGGCCGTCAGATTACGTCTCGTGTCTGGCGAATTGCCGCCATCCTTCAAATCATCATAAGCAGCTACGATGCAATCCAGTATCGGCTGCCTAGTGCCTCGGTAAGCGGGTTCCTTGTCCAAACCGTATTCGTCGGACCATTGGTTTGGAAAGTACCAGCGTCCGGTGTCGATCAAAGCGCTTAGCTTTGTAAGAATTTCGATCTTCTTAGTTTCATCTGCACCTGAGGCCGGAAGGTGTATTGCTTCCGCTAGAGCAAAACTGACTTGCTCGGCCCATTCGCGGACGGATTGGAAATGCGCGTCGGTCCAAGCTCGTTGATCCAAGAGATGCTGCTTCTTTTGGAGTTCGGCATTTTGCCGCGCCAGCTCTCGATTCTCGACCGCAATCAAGTCAGCGCCGCGACGCTCATAAATTGCGAGTGCAAGCGCGCCAAGCGCGACAAATGAGGCAGCCCAAGTAGCCGCATCTCCTACGTACTCGAACATCATTTCCCCCAACTTTGTTTGACTGCAATTGCCTCGACATGTGATTTTAAAGATAAAAAGACTATCAGGCGGCATCGCAGTAGTTTGTTTGCCTGCCTAAGAAGCATCTATTCGCGCACCATAATCAGGATATGCCGACACACACCGTCGATGTTCTTCTCGACCTCGTCGTTCCAGAACCGCAACACGCGATATCCCTGTGCCTCAAAATAGCGATCCCGTTTGATGTCCTTCTGCGATTCCGAATGCTGCCCGCCATCGACCTCGATGATCAGCTTCGCATCGAAGCAGACGAAGTCGAGGATGTAGCCGCCGAGCGGCACCTGCCGTTTGAACTTCAGACCTTCAAGCTGCTTGTTGCGCAGCGCTTGCCAGAGGATGTTCTCAGCCTTCGTCGCGTCGCCACGCATAGTGCGGGCAAACGTCCGGTGACGTGGCGGGACGGCATGGCGCACGAAAGAGCTACCCCCTCTCTTGCGATTTCTAGCACTTAGCTCGGGGACAAGCCCACTCGCTAAGATGCTGAAATCACATTCTCCCCCTCCGAGGGGGAGATACCGCTGGATAGACGCCTGCGCTCACCTTCAACACTGGCGATTTGCGGAAGCGGCGGGGCACCTATCTCCCCCTCGGCGGGGGAGAATGGATTTTCACGGTCTTAGCGAGCCGCGAAGCGTCTTCGCGAGCTAAGTCGTAGAAAATCCAAGAGAGGGGGTCGTTCCACACAACCGCTCTGTCAGCATCTGTCAGCAGTCTTTCGCAAATCTGTCCACCCCCTCCGACGCCTCCTGGATAATCCCACCGCCTGATGAAAGGAGGCGGCGATGGATTGGACTGTGGTGGTCACGAAGAACCGGGAGATGCTTGTCGGCGTCCTCGCCGCGCTGGTCAAAATGGCCGGCCTGTCCGAGAGCCGGACACATCTGCCGCGCCATGTCCACCGCGCGGTACTGCGGCTGCTGAGGCCCGCCGAGGCTGCTGCCCGGCGACTGATCATCATCGCGGCGCGCGGGCTCAAGGTGACGCTTCCCAAGCCCCGGCCGCCGCGGGCCAAGCCGAAAACGTCCTTCGCGAAGAAGGGCAGCACCCGCTCCGGCATCGTTTTGCCGCGCGGCATGACCGAAGCGCAGTTCCGCGCGCTGATGACAGGCGGCGATGGGGAGAAGAAGCCTGCGCGGCCGGGCTTTCGCCGCCTGCCGCTCGCCGATCCGCTGAGCAGATTCCGCCGGCGCCGCCGGTATCGTCCGGCGCCCGCTGTCCGGCCGTTTGAATATTACGAGCCGCTCGATGCGACACGCCTCGGATTTCGCCTCCAGGCGGTGGGTGACGTGCTCGACAATCTGCCTGCCTACGCCAAGCGTTTCGCGCGCTGGAAAGCCCGCCGCGACGCGGGCCGCATCAAGCGCACCTCGCCGCTGAAACCCGGCCGTGCACCCGGCAGTCTGAAGAAGCGCACCCATGAGGTGCACGACCTGCTGGCCGACCTCCAGCACTTTGCGTGGCTGTCGCTCCAACCGCCCGACACGTCCTGACCGCGCGCCGCCTCCACCCTCACAGGTGTGTTCTTTGACAGAAGCCAGACGGCAAAAAGCCGTGCCTGGCGATGATGACGCGCACCTATCTCTCCTCGCGGGAGAGATAGCTGCCAGCGCTGGATTGAATTCAACCTTTCACCCGCCCGTCATGCGGTCTAAGGATAGTCGTCCAGGCGTAAAACGAAGGGAGTTCCCCCAATGGCCCAAAGTTTCTTCTGGTACGAACTGATGACGACCGACACCAAGGCGGCGGAAGCCTTCTACACCGAGGTGGTCGGCTGGAAGGCTGAAGCCTTCCCGGGCGCGGAGATGGAATACACCGTGATGAACGCCGGCGACCGCGGCGTCGGCGGCGTGATGCTGATCCCCGACGAAGTGAAGGCGATGGGCACGCCGCCCATGTGGCTCGGCTACATCTATGCCGCCGACACCGACGCCGCGACGGACGCGATGAAAAAGGCCGGCGGCGCGGTGCACCAGCCGCCGCGCGACATACCGAGCGTCGGGCGTTTTTCCGTCGTCGCCGATCCGCAGGGCGCCACCTTCTACATCATGACCCCGTCGCCGCAGGCTCCGGACCAGCCGCCGCTGGACGGCATGACCCCGGGCCATATCGGCTGGAACGAGCTGATGACTACCGACTGGCAGAAGGCCTTCGATTTCTATGCGAGCCAGTTCGGCTGGACGAAGGACCAGGCCGTCGACATGGGTCCGGAATACGGCACCTACCAGACCGTCAAGACGGGCGGGTCGGCGGGCGTCGGCATGATGAACAAGCCGCCGCATCTGCCGGTCGCAGTGTGGGGTTTCTACTTCGCCGTGGACGGCATCGACGCCGCGGCCGAACGGGTAAAATCCGCCGGCGGCACGATCACCATGGGGCCGATGCAGGTGCCCGGCGGCCAGTGGACGCTGAACGCGATAGATCCGCAGGGCGCGCATTTCGGTTTGGTCAGCAATACGCAGTGAGAGGTAGAATGTTTCGAAAAATCCTGATCGCCAATCGCGGTGAAATCGCTTGCCGCGTCATCAAGACGGCGCGGCGCATGGGCGTCAAAACCGTCGCCGTCTATTCCGACGCGGATGCGCGTTCGCTCCACGTCGAGATGGCCGACGAGGCGGTGCATATCGGCCCCTCGCCCGTTGGTGAGAGCTATCTGCGTGGCGACAGGATTGTCGAAGCGGCGAAGGCGACCGGCGCGGAAGCGATCCATCCGGGCTACGGCTTCCTGTCGGAGAATCCAGGCTTCGTCGATCAGGTGACGGCGGCCGGGCTGGTCTTCATCGGCCCGTCCGCCGCCTCGATCCGCGCCATGGGCCTGAAGGATGCCGCGAAGCGCCTGATGGAAAAAGCCGGCGTGCCGGTCGTGCCCGGTTATCACGGCGAGGATCAGGGGCTGGTGCTGCTCGCCGGCAAGGCGCGCGAAATCGGCTATCCGGTGCTGATCAAGGCACGTGCCGGCGGCGGCGGCAAGGGCATGCGCCGCGTCGATCACCCGGACGATTTTTCCGAAGCGCTCGCCGGCGCGCGGCGCGAGGCGAAGGCCGCCTTCGGCGACGATGCCGTGCTGGTCGAGAAGTATGTGGAAAAACCGCGCCACATCGAGGTTCAGGTGTTTGGCGACAATTTCGGCAATGCCGTGCATCTCTTCGAGCGCGACTGCTCGGCGCAGCGCCGCCACCAGAAGGTCATCGAGGAAGCGCCTGCGCCCGGCATGACCAACGCCATGCGGGCGGCGATGACGAGCGCTGCCGTCAAGGCCGCGCAGGCGATCAGCTATTCCGGCGCCGGCACGATCGAGTTCATCGTCGACGGGTCGCAGGGCCTGCAGCCCGACAAGTTCTGGTTCATGGAGATGAACACGCGCCTGCAGGTCGAGCATCCCGTCACAGAGATGATCACCGGCGTCGATCTGGTCGAATGGCAGTTGCGCGTCGCTTCCGGCGAGCGGCTGCCGAAGACGCAGAGCGAAATCCATCTGAACGGCCACGCCTTCGAGGCGCGCATCTATGCCGAGGATCCGGCCAGGGGTTTCCTGCCGGCCACCGGCACGCTGCATCATCTGGCGTTTCCGGCAGCGGCGCCCGACGGCGCGTCGATGCGCATCGAAACCGGCGTGCGGCCGGGGGATGCCATCTCGCCCTTCTACGATCCGATGATCGCAAAACTGGTGGTGCACGCGCCGACGCGCAGTGCGGCACTCTCCGCGCTGCACACGGCGCTGACGGAGACCGAGATCGCTGGCTCGACGGCGAACATCGGCTTCCTTGCGGCGCTTGCCGCTGACGACGAATTCGCGGCCGGTGATGTCGACACAGGCCTGATCGGCCGCAAGCAGGATGCGCTGACCCATGCGCCGCAGGTCGACGATCGCATCGTCGAGGCAGCGCTGCTGGCCGCGTCCGGCATGGAGGCGGTTCCGGACGCGTCCGACCCCTGGTCGTCGCTCACCGGCTATGCCCACTTCAACGCCCTGTCGCGGCGCGTGAAGCTCACGCAAGGCGGGGAGCACGAGTTCGTCGGGCGCATCGGTATCGGCCCGGGCGGTCAGGTCACCATCGACGGGAAACCCGCATCGTCTGAGCTCGGCACCGCGCGCTGGCCCGGTCACGTCACCGTTTTCGACGGCGCGTGGAACCATGATTTCGGCCTGCGCGATCCGTTTGCCGCTGCGAGCGAAGCGGCAGCCGGAACCGGCAGCCTGCGCGCGCCGATGCCGGGGCTGGTGAAGCTCGTGCGCGCCGCGGCAGGTACCGCCGTCACCAAGGGCCAGCCGCTGCTGGTGCTCGAAGCAATGAAAATGGAGCACACCATCGCGGCGCCCCATGACGGCGTGATCGCGGAGATCGTTGCCGAAGGTGCGCAGGTCACCGACGGCGCCGTGCTGGTCAAGTTCGAGGAAGCGCCCGCCGAGGCCGAGCGCGCATGAGCGAGCCCGATCCCGCCGCGCCGCCCGCGCCTGCCGAGCGGCCCCTGCCGATCGGCTACCGGCAGGGCGTCATCACGGCGATCACCGTGATGCTCGGCTTCTCGCTCTATTTCCTGCGCTTCTGGAATTTCGAGGCGCCCGGCGCGTGGAGCCCGCTCGCGATCACAGCCGCCGTGCTGATCGTGATTTCGGTCGCGCTGCAGCTCGTCGCGCTCTGGCGCTCGCTGCAGATCGAGGATGACCTTGAGCCGGTCTATCGCCGTACGCTCCTATGGTTTCTCGCCGGCGTCATCGCCTCGGTGCTCGGCGTCATCGCCGCCAGCCTCGCCTATACCTGACGAAAAAATGGCCGGGATTTCTCCCGGCCATTCTTTTTTTGCTGACGTCGGAAAACTACTGCGCGATCGGCGCGTACTTCCCGTCGTGCCACTGGTTGATGTCGTAGGTGGCGTTCTTGATGTCGCCCTTCTCGTCGAAGGCGATCGGGCCGATGACGGTGTTGATCGGCTCGCCGTTCTTCAGCGCCTCGGCGACCTTCAGCGGATCGTCCGAGCCGGCTCGCTCGATGCCCTGCGCGAACGCCTGGATCGTGGCATAGGCGAAGAGCGTGAAGCCTTCCGGCACGAATCCGCCGGCCTTGATCTTCTCGATCGCCTCTTTCGCTTCAGGCCGCGCCTGCGGATCGGACGGGAACACGAAGATCGTCCCCTCGCCCGCCGGGCCGGCCACCTGCCAGAATTCCGGCGACGCGATCGAGTCCGGCATGATCATCTGGAACTTGAAGTTCTGCTCCGCCGCCTGACGCAGGATCAGGCCCGCCTCCGGATGATAGCCGCCGAAATAGAGCACGTCGGTCTTCAGCTCCTTCAGCTTGGTGACAAGCGCGGTGTAGTCCTTCTCGCCGGCGTTGATGCCGTCATAGAGGATTTCGGTGAGGCCATTGGCGTTCATCGTTGCCTTCACCGCGTCGGCGACACCCTGGCCGTAGGCGCTCTTGTCATGCAGCACGGCGACGTTCTTGCCGGCATATGTCTTGGCGATCCACGGACCGATGAAAGCGCCCTGCGCGTCGTCGCGCGTGTAGAGCCGCATGATCGTCGGCCAGCCGCTCTTGGCGGCGGCGTCCGTCAGCTCCGGATTGGACGAGGCCGGGCTCATCATCAGCACGCCGGATTCCGCATAAACCGCCGAGGCCGGAATGCTCGAGCCCGAGCAGGCGTGGCCGTCGACGAACATGATGCCTTCGGCGACGATCCGGTTGGCGACCGACACGGCCTGCTTCGGATCGCAGACGTCGTCCTCGATGGCCAGCTTGATCTGCCGGCCGCTGACGCCGCCGGCCGCGTTGATGGCATCGACGGCGGCCTGCGCGCCGATCTTGAACTGATCGCCGATCGAGGCGAGCTGGCCGGTCATCGGGCCGACCACGGCGAAGGTGATATCCTCGGCCAGCGCAGCCGTGCCGCTCAGCATCAGGCCGAGAGCGGCAGCGTGCAATATCTTCAGTCTTTTCATGATCTTACTCCTCCACTCCGCGCATGCCGATGTGGCACGCAACTACCTGGAGTGGCGGCGGACAATTCCAGCGTTCGGCCGGCATGTCCATGAACAGAGGCCGCTGCTCAATTGGTCCTGTATCAGAACGAAAGAAGCCGCGCCGGCGTTGTCCCCGCCGGTCGCGGCTTGTTCTTGAACAGGTCACGTCCCCACATCAGACCGGCTTGTCGCCGATCCGGCGTCCCCACGCCCGTGTACGTGCCTCTTCGTCCCTGCCCGCGGCGTTCCGCTCTTGTCGGGCCGGGATCCCCTCTCCGGTCGTGACCGGAATTAGTGCATCGTCATCCACTCGCGCGCGTCGCGGAGCGCCTTGGCAATTTCCGCCTTGGACATCTGCGCCGACAGTTCGGAGCGGAGCGCTGCGGCGCGGGCCGAGCCCTTGATCGCAGCGATGTTGAACCATTTGTGGGCCGACACGATGTCGACGTCGCAATCGCGACCGGTCGCATACATCAGGCCCAGTTCGAAAAGGATGTCCGCCTGCGCCGTGGCGCCCATGTCGCCGAAGCCGGCTTCGAGCATCTCAAAACGTGCCATTTCAGTCCCCTGTCTTTCTCCCGAGAGCTTCGCCTCGTTGTCCCCGAAGACGTGCTCTTCCGATGCTTTTGAGAATGACGGGCAGGCTTGAATCGGCCGTGAAAAAGCGTGCTTAACATGCGGACAACAAAGCTCGAATTTTCAGTAAATGCCGGAAATCATTAAGCATTGCGCCCCTTGGATTCGCTCGCTTCTTCAGAAAAATCGCTGAAAATTTGTGCGTCGCGTGGAAAGCCTTCGCTAACCACAAAACAGGCCGCGAAAGGCCGTCCGAAGAAAATGCGAACGCGTCGCCAGCAATTTTTCGACCGGCTTGCGTTGCGTCAGCGCTTTTGTTTTCCGTGCGCCTCGACTACGCTTACGTTCGCGTAAGGGACCTTGGCGGCACGTCGCCGCCCACCCCGATGGGAGGATTTTGATGCTTCGCAGAGTTTCCGTCGCGCTTGCCGCGACTTTGATTTTTGCCGGCGCCGCGCTCGCGGATCCGATCGAGGGCAACTGGACGACCGACAGCGGCGAGACGGCTGCGATCACCGGCGGCGGCCCGTTCAGGATCACGCTGAAGACCGGCAAGCATGCGGGCAAGCGCATCGGCTCAATGTCGAAGACGGCCGAAAACAAATATGCCGGCGACATCACCGACCCGGCAAACGACAAGACCTATAGCGGCAAGGCGACGCTCTCGGGCAATTCGCTGAAGATGAGCGGTTGCGTGCTCGGCGGCCTGATCTGCCGGAGCCAGAATTGGCAGCGGCAGTAGAGCCCATCAATATCCTACGGAAACGGCGGCCAATGGCCGCCGTTTTTGTTTCCAAGCAGAACGTTCGCATGCGTTCATCCGCCGCATAAGATCGGCCGATTTCCGCCCCATCTATGCGGCATCAACAGAACGTTCGAGATCGGGGCCGTTTGCTCGATCTCCCGGATCGGGTCGCCTGTCTTCGCCCCGGTTCTTTAACGCGACACGAACGTGTTCGCACCGCCGGAACGCAAGCGCTAAGCGCTGTTCCGGGCATTTAACCACCGTGAACCCGACATGAACGCACCCCTCAGAGGCGGTTCAGCGGCAATTGGGCAAATTGCATCGCGAAAGAGGGGAAACGCGAAATGCTTGCCCGCCGGTTCACGATCGTCTGCCTGATCACGACGCTGTTCGGCATGCTGTTCGCCATTCTCGTCGCCGAAGCGAGCCGGCCCGCCCGGTCCTGGGACATCGGAATGGTCGTCCCGTGCGTCTTCGAAGACGGGCTGGTGTGTTCGCCGCCCCAGCGGAAATAGCGGCGCTTGCGCCTTCCGCAGACCCTGGAAATACGAGGAAAACGTAAGTGACCGTAACCCAAATCATTCGCCGCGCCATCCCTCGGGTGGCCCTGCTTCTGAGCCTGATTGCGCTGCCGATCGTGGCTATGCCGGCCGTGAACGCGGGCGACGGCATCACAATAGATGCGCCAAATCCGAAGAAAATGGGCATGGGCCTGGTTCTTCTGGTGAGCCTGCAGCGCTCCTAGTAAGGTTAAAGCCTGCTGGCGCGCGGGTTCGTATTCCGTGCCCCTCCCGCGCGTCAGGGTTCTTCTCTATATTGGGTCATGGAAAAGCGAATCTATCCCACACCGATCAAGGCGACTGAAAGTCCCGAACCCTACCCCCGCAAAAGCTTCACCGATGCGGTGGAAGCCGTTGCCGCGCTGAAGGCGCTCTACACGCGCAATACCGAATTCCTACGCAATTCCTTCCTGAAGCTCGCCGAGGAAGGTGGCGAAGACCGCCGCTTCCGCGCCTATTATCCGGAAGTCAGCGTCTCGACCTCGTCCTTCGTGCAGGTGGACAGCCGCCTGGCCTATGGCCATGTGCCCGGCCCCGGAGATTTTTCGACGACGATCACCCGGCCCGACCTCTTCGAGAACTACCTCACCGAGCAGCTTCGGCTCATTATCCGCAATCACGGCGTTCCGGTCACGGTCTCGGAATCCGAGACACCGATCCCGCTGCATTTCGCCTTCCTCGAAGGCACCTATGTGGAGGCCTCGGTTGCTGACCGCATCCAGCGGCCGCTGCGCGATGTCTTCGACGTGCCCGACCTTGCCGGCACCGACGATCAGATCGCCAACGGAACGTTCGAGCCGATGCCTGGCGAGCCGCGGCCGCTGGCGCCGTTCACCGCTCAACGCATCGACTATTCGCTGCACCGCCTGTCGCACTACACGGCGACCAGCCCGCAGTACTTCCAGAACTTCGTGCTCTTCACCAACTACCAGTTCTACATCGACGAGTTCTGCGTCCACGCACGCGAGTTGATGGCGAACGGCGGAGGCGGCTATACGTCCTTCGTCGAGCCCGGCAACATCGTCACCAAGGCCGGTGAAGGCTCTGCGCACGAAGGCGCCACACCGGTGCGCATGCCGCAGATGCCGGCATACCACCTGATCAAGCCGGGCCACGCCGGCATCACCATGGTCAATATCGGCGTCGGCCCGTCCAACGCGAAAACGATCACCGACCACATCGCGGTACTCAGGCCGCATGCATGGCTGATGCTCGGCCACTGCGCGGGCTTGAGGAACAGCCAGGCGCTGGGCGACTATGTGCTGGCACACGCTTATGTGCGCGAGGACCATGTGCTTGACGACGATCTGCCGGTCTGGGTGCCGGTGCCGCCGCTCGCCGAAGTGCAGGTCGCGCTGCAGGAGGCCGTCGCCGAGGTGACCGGGCTCTCCGGCTACGATCTGAAGCGCATCATGCGCACCGGCACGGTCGCCACCATCGACAACCGCAACTGGGAACTACGCGACCAGCGCGGTCCGGTGCAGCGCCTGTCGCAATCCCGCGCCATCGCGCTCGACATGGAGTCGGCGACGATCGCCGCCAACGGCTTCCGCTTCCGCGTGCCTTACGGCACGCTTCTCTGCGTCTCCGACAAGCCGCTCCATGGTGAACTGAAGCTGCCGGGTATGGCGACCGAGTTCTACAAGCGTCAGGTCGCTCAGCATCTCACCATCGGCATCCGCGCGGTGGAGAAACTTGCCGCGATGCATCCGGAACGGCTCCACTCACGCAAGCTCAGGAGCTTCTCCGAAACCGCCTTCCAGTAGCAGTCGCGCCGTTCGTCTTGATCGGGCCGCAATTCGACGGCTAGTCCGCGAGCCATGTCGCGCACGCGGACCATTTTTGCGATCCTGCTTTTCCTCGCCTCGATCGGCATTTCCCTGCCGCTCGTCGCCGGCATGCTCGGACGTGTTCATCCAGCCTTCGATTCCTTCGCGCATTTCCGCTGGCATCTCTCATTGGCGATGATCGCCGTCTCGCTGTTGCTTCTGGCGACCCGGTTCCGCCTACATGGACTGCTTTCCGGCGCTCTTGGCGTTGCTGCCCTGTGGACGACCTTGCCCGGCATGGGTTTTGGCGGCGGACAGGCGGCCGCGGACGATTCCGAGTCGAGCGCGATCTACCGCCTGCTTCAGCTCAACCTGCGCTTCAACAATCCCGAAGTCGGCACGGTTCTCTCGCTGATCGGCCGCACGAAACCGGACGTCGTTACGCTGAATGAAGTGTCAGCTCATTGGCAGCCGCATCTCGAAAAGCTGGCGCCGATGTATCCATATCGCACCGTCTGTGGCTCACCGGGCATCGTCGGCGGCGTCGCGATCCTGTCGCGCCGGCCGCTGGCACCGGGACAATTCGTCCACTGCAATGACGCGGGCGGACTTGCGACCGCGCGCATCGATTTCGGCGGCCGCTGGGTCGACATCGGCGCAATGCATCTGCACTGGCCGTGGCCATTTCAGCAGCCCGCGCACATCAAGGCGCTTTCGCCGCAACTCAGCGAGCTGGGAGAGACCGCGCTGCTTGCCGGCGATCTGAACGCCGCGACATGGAGTGCTGCGGTAGAGACCGTCGCCGCGGCCAGCGGCACGACGCCGGTGGAGGGCATCGGCGCGACATGGCTGACACCGCTCCTGCCGCAAATACTGATCGACTATATGGGGCTACCCATCGACCACGTGTTCTGGAAAGGCGGCATCGTGCTCCGCTCCGTGACGCGGCAGGAACACGTCGGCTCGGACCATCTGCCGGTTCTGGTGGAGTTCTCGCTGTCGGATCGACCCGGCGATTCCGGGGACACAGTCGCCATAGCACTGCTTCGCAACTGAACCCGTTAGCGGCCCAGCGCTCTCACGAGGCTATCGACGGCCCCGCCTGGCTGGTGTTCTACGGCATCGAAGCGGTGCTGCTTTGCCTCATAGAGCGCGTAGATCTCGTCGACCCTACGCTTCACCGCATTTTGAGCCTTGCGGCATCCTGGATCGTTCTTCATCGCGAACCCGGTGATCGCCTTGTCAGCGGCTTTCACCATGTGCGCGGCCAGCGTGCCGTGCATTTCCTCATGCTTGCGCACGCCCTTCATGAAGCGCGCCCAGCGCTGCTTGAGCTGAGGCGACAGCGCCCCGGTCGCTTCAGGATAGGTATACGTGATCGAGAGCCTGGCGACCGCGTTCTTCACGCGGCATACATCGCTCTTGCGCGTCCAGTCGATCTCCCAGTTCACCGTATAGCTGGTCTGGGCGATGGCGCGCGTCAGGAAGCCGTGCTTGGGCCCGCGACGATCCATCTGAGCCAGAAGTGCAGCGCCATCCTTGCCGGATATCGAATAGTGCTTCGTCTTCACCGACGTCTTGACCGCCGCCCCGGCCGGAGACGAGGCGATCAGTGCCGAGAAAACCGCGGCGGCTGCGAGGACGAGATACCGCATCTGCCCACCCTATTTTTTTGAGTGAGCACACCATAACATTAGTGGTCGCGCAATATGGCGAAGATCACATGTCCGATCGCGGTTAAGCCACCGCGACCGCCGCATCACATGTTCGGATAAACCGGCCCCTCGCCGCCCTGCGGCGTCACCCAGTTGATGTTCTGGTTCGGGTCCTTGATGTCGCAGGTCTTGCAGTGGACGCAGTTCTGCGCGTTGATGACGAACTTCGCGTTCGCCGGCGCCGTGTCGCGGTTTTCGCCGCCCTTGTCGGTGGCGCCCGGACCGCCGGCAATCGAATTGCCGTCCTGATCGACCCATTCATAGACGCCGGCCGGGCAGTAGCGCGTCGATGGCCCGGAGAAGACGCCGTATTCGGAACGCTTCTGCAGGTCCATGTCCTTCACCTGAAGGTGGATCGGCTGGTTTTCCTCATGATTGGTGTTCGACAGGAAGACTGAGGAGAGCCTGTCGAAGGTGAGCACGCCGTCCGGCCTCGGATAGGAGATCGGCTTGTGCTTCGCGGCCGGCTCCAGCGACTGCGCGTCCGACTTGCCGTGCTTCATCGTGCCGAAGAGCGAGAAGCCGAACAGCGTGTTCATCCACATGTCGAAACCGCCGATCGCGACGCCGGGCAGGCCGAGCTTCGACCAGAGCGGCTTCACGTTGCGGACCTTCTTCAGGTCCTTGCCGATGTCGGTTGCCCGCCAGGCATTCTCGTATGCGACAAGCTCGTCATTGGTGCGGCCTTCGCCGATCGCGCCCGCCACATGCTCGGCCGCCAGCATTCCCGACAGCACCGCATTGTGCGAGCCTTTGATGCGCGGCACGTTCACGAAGCCCGCCGAGCAGCCCATCAGCACGCCGCCCGGGAAGGAGAGTTTCGGCACAGACTGCCAGCCGCCCTCGGTGATGGCGCGGGCACCGTAGGAAATGCGCTTGCCGCCCTCGAACGTGCCGCGGATCGACGGGTGCGTCTTGAAACGCTGGAACTCCTCGAACGGCGCGATGTAGGGGTTCTTGTAGTTCAGATGGACGACGAAGCCGACTGCCACCTGATTGTCCTCGAGGTGATAGAGGAACGAGCCGCCGCCCGTCTTGAAACCGAGCGGCCAGCCGAAGGAGTGCTGCACGAGACCGGGCCGGTGGTTCTCCGGCTTCACCTGCCAGAGTTCCTTCAGCCCAATGCCGAACTTGGCCGGCTGGCTGTCCATGGCGAGATCGAATTTCTGGATGAGCTTTTTCGCCAGCGAGCCGCGCGCGCCTTCGCCGATCAGCACATATTTGCCCATCAGCGCCATGCCGGGCGTGTAGCCCGAACCGTGCGATCCATCGCGCTCGACGCCCATGTCGCCGGTGACGACGCCGGTCACGGCGCCTTCATCATTGTAGATCAGGTCGGCCGCCGCGAAGCCGGGATAAATCTCGACGCCGAGCGCCTCGGCTTTCGTTGCCAGCCAGCGGCAGACATTGCCGAGCGAGACGATGTAGTTGCCGTGATTGTTCATCAGCGGCGGCATCAGGAAATTCGGCAGACGGATCGAGCCGGAATGGCCGAGCACGAGGAAGTGGTCGGCCGTCACCGGAGTCTTGAACGGGTGGTCCCCCTCCTCGCGCCAGCCCGGCAAAAGCCGGTCGATACCGATCGGGTCGACCACCGCGCCGGACAGGATGTGCGCGCCGACCTCGGAACCCTTTTCCAGCACAACGACGGAAAGGTCGGGGTTTATCTGCTTCAGGCGGATCGCCGCGGATAGCCCCGCAGGCCCGGCGCCGACGATCACCACATCGAATTCCATGCTTTCGCGCTGGACATCGTCGCTCATCAAAACCTCCGCCTGCCTGTCGGCCCTCAGAGCCGATCCGGGTTATGGTCCACATAACGTATTGAAGCATGATGCGGAACCGGGCCGGGCCTGCGACACCGCGTACCGCAAACCCGCTTTTCTGGTTGTCGAGAAGTATTTGACGTAAACGTCAACGTCAATCGAAGGCGCCGGTGCGTATCACACGTTTTTCGTTAGCCGCGCCCCGCGTTCTCGGCGATAATCGGACCATGCGGCGTTCGGCTTTTCAACGAACGACATGGCTGCGCCTCTTGGCAGGCGCAACGGCATTCCTTTGGTTCGCCCTGCCCTCTGCCTCGGGGGAGGACGAGCAAAAAGTCTGGGTGACGGGCAACTACTCCTTTTCGGACGAGCTTGGCGGCTTCAAGATCCGTGCGGCCGGCGGCAACGGCACCACGGACAATCCATTCGTTATCACCCAGGAAGTTCTGTCGGCCAGTCCGGTGACAATGGTGATCCGCGCGCAAAGGCCCATCCGCTATTTCGACGGCACGTCACACGGTGGCTTCACGCATTTCCGCATTGAAGTGGTGAACAGTAGCGGGCTTGCCTGGCTGGAGTGTGAGTTCGAGTTGCAGGAAATCCTCCACAAACCGAGCATCTTTGGCGACGGGCTTTCCTTCGACCAGCGAAAGAGCGACACCGACACCGTCTCCTCCAACAGCTTCGCCCATTGGAGCCGCGATTTCGAACCCTACGACAAGCTGCTCTTCCACGATGGCAAGGTTGACCCTAAGGCGATCGCGACCTTCACCTTCCTGGTCACCGATTTCACGCCGCGCCGCACCTTCTATCTCGTCTTCGACCCGCGCATTCCGTTCTCGTGAACTTGCGCTCGCCGCGCGAACTTGCGACACCCGCACCGATGACCGCCGTTTCCCGCCAAAGCCTTGAGGAGATCCTGCGTTTCTACGCCGATGCCGGCGTGGATGACGCGCTGGACGAGATCGCGACCGACCGGTTTCAGACGGGGCCGGTTCGGGCGGCGCAGGCTCAGGACGTTCCGGCCAGGGAAGATGCTCCTGCAGGCCGCTCGTTCGAACGGCCTGCCGCGCCGCCGGTTGCACCTGCGCTGCGCCAGCCGCCGGCGGCGACCGTGCCCGACGAAGCGCAGGCCGCGCTGGCGCGAGAACTGGCGCGCAAGGCAGACAGCCTCGAGGAATTGCGCGAGATCATGGCGGGGTTCGACGGCTGCAACCTGAAATTCACGGCGAAGAATTTCGTTTTCGCCGACGGCAATCCGAACGGGCCGCTGATGCTCGTCGGAGAGGCGCCCGGCCGCGAGGAGGACCTTGAGGGCCTGCCCTTCGTCGGCCGCTCCGGCAAGCTGCTCGACCGGATGCTTGCCGCGATCGGACTGAGCCGTCAGACGTCGGCTTACATCGCCAATGTCATCCCCTGGCGACCGCCCGGCAATCGCACGCCGACGCCGCATGAGACGGAAATCTGCCGGCCGTTCATCGAGCGCCAGATCGAACTGGCGAACCCGGCCGTGCTGGTGACGCTGGGCGGGCCGTCGGCCAAGGTCGTGCTCAATGCCACCGAGGGCGTTTTGAAACTGCGCGGCAATTGGCGTGTTCACACGACAGCGTCGGGCAAGCAGATCCCGACCATGCCGACACTGCATCCGGCCTATCTGTTGCGAAATCCCGCCCACAAGAGACTTGCGTGGCGGGATTTCCTGGAGGTCAAGGCGAAGCTCAGGGAAGCCGGCCGGCTTTAGACCAGCCGGCTTCCAGCTTTCATGCGGCGGCAGCCGCTGCTCTGCGCATCCCGACGAACTGCAGTTCGGCGAACAGGGCAACCGTGATCGCCTGCGCGCTGATGAACGCGATGCCGAGCAGGTTCGGCGCCACCGCGCCGCTGAACATCAGCGCGAAACTGCCGACCACCCAGAGCGCGTTGATCGCTATGATGTCGACCAGCACGATCTTGGACACGGTGGCGCGCCTCGCAACCACGACCAGCATCGCGACGAAGGGAAACAGCGCGACGCCGGCCCAGAACAGCAGGCCGGATGGCAAGCCGAGCAGGCCGCTGAGAAATGGCGCACCTACGGCCATCAGGAGCGCGGCAGCGCCGGTGACGGCTGCGTCGGCGTGGAGGGCGTTGCGCAGGAAGGGGTTGATGGTGACGGACATGGTGGTCTCTCCTCGGTTGATGCGGCGACTGCCGCGATGACCGAACCATCGCAGAGGGAGATCGGGGCAGCGATTACGCGTCAGGTAATAGGAATGATTTTCCCGCTGGTATAGGTTTTGGCCATGAACCAGCACAGCCACAATTTCGGTGACCTCCTGCGCACCTGGCGCACGCGCCGCCGCATGAGCCAGCTCGACCTCGCCAGCGAGGCCGAAGTTTCGCAACGTCATTTGAGTTTCGTCGAGAGCGGCCGCGCCGCGCCCTCGCGCGACATGGTGCTGAAACTGTCCGAACATCTCGACGTGCCGCTGCGCGAGCGCAACCAGCTCCTGCTCGCCGCCGGCTTTGCGCCGAGCTATGGCGAGCGGCCGCTGGGCGATCCGTCACTCGACGCCGCGCGCAAAGCGGTCGATCTGGTACTGACGGGCCACGAGCCGAACCCTGCCATCGCGGTCGATCGCCACTGGAACATGGTCGCCGCCAACGCGTCGATCGCCCCCTTCCTTGAAGGCGTCGCCGATCTGAAACTGCTCGAGCCGCCGGTGAACGTACTGCGCCTCAGCCTGCATCCGAAAGGTCTTGCGCCGCGCATCATCAATCTCGCCGAATGGCGCGCCCATCTCCTCGAACGCATAAGCCGGCTGATCGAGGCCACCGGCGATCCGGTGCTTGAAGCTTTGGAGACCGAGCTTGCCACTTACCCAGGCGGCGTCACCAAGACCCGTATCGTCCACGACGAGACGTCGCGGATCGTCCATCCTCTGCGCATCAGGGCCGGCGACACAGTGCTTTCCTTCATCAGCACGATCACCGTTTTCGGCACGCCGCTTGACGTGACGCTGTCGGAACTCGCCATCGAGAGCTTTTTCCCGGCGGATGAGGCAACACGGCAAGCGCTATTGCAGCTTAACTCTGCGTCGGCGTGATCTTGCGAGCCGCGGCTTGCGCGACCCCTAACCTGTGCTCGCGCCAGATGATGAAGATGCCGGCGCCCACCACGATGCTGCCGCCAACCAGCATGTGGATGGTCGGCACATCGCCGAATGCGAAATAGCCGACCAGCACGCCAAGGATCATCGAGCTGTACTCGAACGGCGCGACCGTCGAAGCTTCCGCATGCCGGTAAGATTCGGTGACCAGGATTTGGCCGAGCCCGCCGAAGATTCCGGCCAGGATCAGGAAGGTCGCCTGAGAGGGCGTCGGCATGACCCAGCCGAAGGGGATCGTCATCAGCCCCCAGGCGGAGCAGGTCAGGCAGAACCAGAGCACGATGGTGGGCGTGCGCTCGGTGGTGACCAGATTGCGCGTCAGCAAAAGCGCACATGCGCCAATTGCCGCCGCCGTCAGGGCTGCGATCACACCGAGCGTCTCCTGGCTGCTCATCTCACTCGCCCCGGAAAACAGCGTGAATCGCGGTAGCGAGATGATGATGACGCCAATCAGCCCGACGATGACCGCGGTCCAGCGATAGATGCGCACCGTCTCGCGCAGGACCAGCGCGCTCAGGACGACGACGATCAGCGGCTGCGCATAACCCAGTGTGATTGCCTCCGGCAGAGGCAGGCGGGTGAGCGCGAAGAAGCCGATCGTCATCGAGGTAACGCCGACGGTGCCTCTGAGCAAATGGCCGAGCGGCCGGTTCGTGCTCAACGCCACGCCCAGTTCCTTGCGCCAGATCATCATCGCCAGCACTGGCGGGATGGCGAAGAAGGAGCGGAAGAAGACGATCTCTCCTGCCGGAACCTCGCCTGCCGCCTTGATGAAAGAGGCCATGCCGACGAAGGCCACGACCGACAAGAGTTTCAGGGTGATGCCCCTCACCGGCCTGTCCCGGGCCGGCGAAGGGATAAGATGTGCCATTCTTCTGCTTTCCGCCGCCGCGCACCTCTCAAGCGCGGCGAAAACTCATTCTCAAATCGATTCCGTTCGGCCTGCTATCGCCTTGATTTCGCTTCGTTAATCGCTTCCCAAACCCGCTGCGGCGTCGCCGGCATCTCGATATGGCCAATGCCATAGGCACGCCAGAGCGCATCCGTCACGGCATTCATGGCGGCCGGTGTCGCGCCGATCGTGCCCGCCTCGCCAGCACCCTTGATGCCGAGCGCATTGGTGACGGAGGGCACATTGCGTGTCTCGAAATGGAAGGGCGGAAAATTGTCCGCCCGCGGCATGCCGTAATCCATGAAGCTCGCGGTCAGAAGCTGCCCGTCCTCGCTGTAGACGGTGTTCTCGGTCAGCGCCTGGCCAATCCCCTGCACGATGCCGCCATGCACCTGGCCCGCCAGCAGGATCGGGTTCACCGTCACACCGAAATCGTCCACCATCGTATAGGCAACCACATCCGTGGTGCCGGTGTCGGGATCAATCTCAACCTCGCAGATATGCGTGCCGTTCGGATAGGTGCACTCGTCCTGGACGAACTCGCCGAACCCTTCGAGGTCCGCCGGCTGCTTCGCGGCCTTGGCAATGGACGAAAAATCCATCACGCGGTCAGTGCCGACGATCCGCGCGGTGCCGTCCACCAGTTCGATGTCGCCTGCCGAAGCTTCCAATTCGTCGGCGGCGATGCGCTTGATCTTTGCTGCCAGATCCTCGCCGGCGCGAGCGGCCGACACGCCGCCAAGCGGGATCGAGCGCGAGCCGCCGGTTCCGCTGCCCGATTTCAGGCGGTCGGTGTCACCCTGCTTCACCTCGATCTTCGCAATATCAAGGTTCAGCCTTTCGGCGACGAACTGGGCATACGCCGTCGCATGCCCCTGCCCGTTGGTCTGCGTGCCGATATCGAGCGTGACCGTGCCGTCGCCATTCAACCGCACAAAGGCCGGCTCCGAGCCCGGGAACGCACAGGCCTCGATATAGGTCGCCATGCCGATGCCGCGGATTTTTCCACTGGCTTGCGCCTTCTTCAACCGCTTGTCGAAGCCGGCCCAGCCAGCGCGCTCCATCGCCACGGTCATGTGGCCGTCGAACTCGCCATTGTCGTAGAGCCGCCCGCCCTGCGTGCGATACGGAAACTGTTCCGGCTTGATGAAGTTGCGCCGCCTGATCTCCTCGCGCGGCAGCTTCATGTCGCGGGCGCAGGCATCGACCAGCTTTTCGAGCAGGAAGGCTGCCTCCGGCCGCCCTGCCCCGCGATAGGCATCGACCGGGCATGTATTCGTATAGACGCCAAAGGTTTCGACGAAGAGCGCAGGGATGTCGTAGACGCCCGTCGACATCGTGACGCCGATGCGTGGGATGTCCGCTCCATATTGCGAGATGTACGCCCCCATGTTCGCGATGAGCCTGACGCACAGCGCAAGAAAGCGACCGTCCTTGTCCATCGCCATTTCAGCGATCGCGTGATTGTCGCGGCCTTGCGCGTCGGTCAAAAACTGCTCGGTGCGATCGCTGGTCCATTTGACCGGCTTGCCGAGCCGCTTCGCCGCCTCCATCACCAGCGCGTACTCCCGATAGGTGAAGGACTTTGGCCCGAAGCCGCCGCCGACGTCGGGGGTGACGACGCGCAGCTTCTCCAGCGGAATCTTGAAGACCTTCGTCGACAGGATTTTCTGGACCGAATGCACGCCCTGCGTGCCGGTCGTCAGCACAAACCTGTCTTCGTCCGCTTTCCACTCGGCGATCGCCGAGCGAACCTCCATGTAATTGACGACGAGCCTGTTGTTCAGGAAATCGATGCGCGTGACCTTCGCAGCTTTCTCGAAAGCGGCGTCGGTGCTGGCGCTGTCGCCGAGCTCATAGTGGAAGGCGCGGTTGGTGCCTAAATCCTCCCAGACGAGCGGCGTGCCTTCGTCGATCGCCGTGCGCGTGTCGACCGCCGCGTCCTCGCCGTCATAGTCGACCTCGATCAGTTCCGCCGCATCCTGCGCCTGGGCACGGCTGTCGGCCACGATGAAGGCAACCGCGTCTCCGACATAGGCGACACGATCACGGCACAGGATCGGGATGTCCTTGGTCGGCGCCCGCGTGCCGTCCGGCTGCTTGCTCATGGAGCTGGAGCGGAGGTCGCCCAGATGCGCGAGATCCGCGCCGGTCAGCACGAGATGGACGCCCGGCGCCTCGCGCGCCGCCTCGAGGGAGCCGATGCGGAACGTGCCTTTCGCCACCGGCGAGCGCAGCACATAACCGTGCAGCACGCCTGCCGGGGCGATATCGTCTGTGTAGCGCCCCTTGCCGGTGATGAAGGTCTGGTCCTCGACGCGCAAAACGGACGCGCCCATCCCGAACTTCGGCGTGACGATGGTCATGGCTGCCCTTTTGGTGGCTCGGGAGGATCGGGCTGAGACAGCCCTCCTGACAGTTTTGTCGACTGGCCGTTTCGTGTAAAGAGCAGCACCTTCGATTTGTTGTGCCACCCGAGCGCAAAGAGAGCACTTTTGGCAGGAAAATCCGCTTGATGAGAACCGATACCGGCCAGATCTTCCGGCTCGAGGACTACCGCCCCTCAGACTATCTGATCCCCGAAACGCGGCTTTTCTTCCGCCTGTCGCCCGATGCGACCCTGGTCATCGCCGAACTGACGTTCGAGCGGCGCGCTGGCGCGAAAACGGGCGCCGCGCTGATCCTCGACGGTGACGGGCTCAATCTGAAACGGCTGGAAATCGACGGAACCCCGGCTGCCGCCGGAAGCTACGCTGCGTCACCCGACCAGCTCACGATCCCCAAGCCGCCTGCGGCGAAGCGCTTCCGGCTGACGATCGAAACCGAGTTGCAGCCCGCGAAAAACGAAGCGCTGATGGGGCTCTATCAGTCCAATGGCGTCTACTGCACCCAGTGCGAGGCCGAAGGGTTCCGCCGCATCACCTACTACCTCGACCGGCCGGACATCCTCTCCGTCTATTCCGTCCGCATCGAGGCTGCGAAGAAGGAAGCGCCGCTCCTCCTCTCGAACGGCAATCTCGCCGAGCGAGGAAACCTGCCGGGCGGCCGGCATTTCGCCGTCTGGGACGACCCTCACCCGAAGCCCTCTTACCTCTTCGCGCTGGTCGCCGGCGATCTCGGCGTGGTGAAGGACAAATTCATCACCCGCTCCGGGCGCAAGGTCGAGCTCGGCGTTTATGTCGAACCCGGCAAGGAAAAGCGCGCCACGTACGCCATGGACGCGCTGAAGCGCTCGATGAAGTGGGACGAGGACGTATTCGGCCGCGAATACGATCTGGAAATCTTCAACATCGTCGCCGTCTCCGACTTCAACATGGGCGCGATGGAGAACAAGGGTCTCAACGTCTTCAACGACAAATACGTGCTGGCCGACGAGGACACCGCGACCGATGCCGACTTCGCCAACATCGAGGCGATCATCGCGCACGAATATTTCCACAATTGGACCGGCAATAGAATCACGTGCCGCGACTGGTTCCAGCTCTGCCTGAAGGAAGGGCTGACGGTTTTTCGCGACCATGAATTCTCGGCCGACATGCGCTCGCGCGCGGTGAAGCGCATCGCCGAGGTCCGCACGCTGCGCGCGCATCAGTTCCCGGAGGATCAAGGCCCGCTGGCCCACCCGGTCCGGCCGCGCCGTTATCGCGAGATCAATAATTTCTACACGGCGACGGTCTACGAAAAGGGCTCCGAGGTCGTGCGCATGATCCGCACCATCCTCGGCGCGGCCGAATTCCGCGCCGGCATGGACCTCTATTTCGACCGCCATGACGGCCAGGCGGTGACGATCGAGGACTTTCTGAAATGTTTCGAGGATGCGTCGGGCCGCGACCTGGCGCAGTTCGCGCTTTGGTACCATCAGGCCGGAACGCCCAACGTCACGGTGTCATCGACCCATGACGCCAAAGCGAAGGAGCTCATGCTGGAGATCGAGCAGTCGGTGCCGCCGACGCCGTCGGAAAGCCGCAAGCGCCTGATGCATATCCCGCTCGCCTTCGGCCTCGTCGGCAAGGATGGCGGCGACCTCGCCTATGCGTCGGTCGATGGCGCGCTTGTCGAGAACGGCATCATTCACCTGAAGAAGCGCCGGCACGTCGTGCGCTTCCACGGCGTGACGCAGCGCCCTGCCCTCTCGCTCAACCGCGGCTTTTCCGCACCGATCACACTTGCCGCCGAGCAACCGTCGGAGGACCGCCTCTTCCTCGCCCGCCACGACTCCGATCCGTTCTCGCGCTGGCAGGCCTATAACGGCCTGCTGACCGACGCGCTGATCCACGCCGCCCGCCTCTGCCGTGGCGGCAAGACACCGGAGTTCGACGACGATCTCCTAGCGCTCGCCGGCGCGCTCGCCTCCGACGACGAGCTCGAGCCTGCCTTCCGCGCCCTGGCGATCACGCTGCCCGGCGAAGCCGACATCGCCCGCGAGATCGGCACGAACATCGACCCGGACGCCATCTTCGCCGGCCGCGAAGCGCTGGCAAAGGCGATCGCCAAAGCGAATGCCAAAATCTTCCGCGACCTTTATGACGCGTTGAAGGGCGGCAAATCGTTCAGCCCCGATGCCGCCAGCGCCGGCCGCCGCGCGCTGCGCAACATTCTCCTTGATTATCTTTCGGCCGGCTCAGGCGACGCCGCCCTCGCCGCGAAGCAATTCTCCACAGCCACCAATATGACCGATCGCTCGGCAGCGCTGACCGTTCTCGCACAGCGTCATTCCGGCAGTCCGGAAGCAAAAAAGGCGCTCGCCGCCTTCCAGCAGCGCTACCGTTCGGATGCGCTGGTGCTCGACAAATGGTTCCAGATCCAGGCCGCTATTCCAGGTCCCGCCTCCGTCGATGCCGTGGCGGCGCTGACCCGCCACCCATCCTATTCGCTCGCCAACCCGAACCGGGTGCGTTCGCTGATCGGCACTTTCTCGACCGCCAACCAGACCGGTTTCCATCGGGCCGACGGCGCCGGTTACACGCTCTTCGCCGACACGGTGCTGGCGGTTGAAAAGAAGAACCCGCAGATCGCCGCGCGGCTTGCCACGGCGCTGCGCTCCTGGCGCTCGCTGGAGCCGGCGCGCATGGCGAAGGCGCGCGAAACGCTCCTGCGCATCGCCAACACCGAGAACCTTTCGGCCGACCTTCGCGATATAGTCGAGCGAACGCTGGCCTAGAGGCTGTTCGGCCAATGATCCAGGCTGGTGGAAGCACGATCGACTACGTGGAAACAGGCAGCGGGCCTGTGCTGCTGTTCCTGCCCGGCTCCTACAGCACGCCGGCCGCGTGGCGGCCGATCCAGAAACTGCTGCCTGCCGGCTATCGCATGGCAGGCACCAGCCTTTGTGGCTATGGCGCGACCGAAGACACACGAACGCCGGCGGATAGTGGCATCGAGCACGAGGTCGAAATTGTCGCGCGCGTCGCGCAGCGCCTTGGCGACCCGATCCACCTCATCGGCCATTCCTTCGGAGGAACCGTCGCACTCGCGGCGGCGCTGTCGCGGCGCATGGAGGTCGCCAGCCTCTCGCTGTTCGAAGCCAACCCGCTAGCTTTGCTCGTCGGATCGGCGCTTTACAATGAAACGCTCGCGATGAGCCGCGGGTTCAAGGCAGCCGTCGACGCCGGCGAAGCAGACGCGCCTGCGCGCATCATCGATTTCTGGGGCGGCGCAGGCTCGTTTGCCGCGATGCCCGAAGCGGTGCGGGATTACTGCCGCAAGACCGTCGGGGCCAACGTCATCGACTGGGAAACGGATTTCGGTTTCCTCGCCGGCGCATCGGACTATGCGAAGCTTGCTATGCCTGTCCTGCTAGTCCGTGGCGCGCTTGCGAACCCCGCGATGGTGGCGATAACCGATGTCCTTGCGGACGCCTTGCCGAATGCACGGCGGGCGGTCGTCCCGGGCGCCGGCCATTTCCTCGTCAGCAGTCATCCGGCCCAATGCGCGTCGCTGCTCGGGTCGTTCCTTGCGAATGTCACGCCGCGACGCTGAAAAAATGCCCGTTCCGGTAATCTTTGTGGAACGCGTGTCCGCCTGATTTTCAGGCGCTTGCACTTTTTTTACGAATACCTCTGGACACGCCGAATCACCTCTGATTCTTTAGGGCAGATTCGGAAGTGCGGTGTTGCCGGATCATCCAGCGAAAGAGTTGGCTTAGGGGAGCCATACAATGGGGAAAGCGGACGCGTGGGACGCGGCCGGCGGGACGGCTTTTGCCGATCGCGGGCAGTCCCGGCGAGACGGACTGGCAGGCAATGCGCGAGTGATCGCAGCACCGGCCTACAGGCGCCTCCTCGCAGCGGAACCTCTTCTTCGCCGGTCGATCCCGACGCTCATTCTGATCTTCTTGCTCGTCATCGCCGGCGCCAGGTTCATGTCGCTGATGGCTCTGCGGGAGGAGGTCGAGCGCGGGGCGCGCACCGTGCTCGGCCTCGCCGCTGCGGAATTGGCAAGCTCGATGAAGCTGAACACCGCGGAAGGCGACCTCGGCAGCAGGCCGCAGGATCTGCTTGAGCGGATCGGCAGCCAGGCCGCGCTCAATCGGCGTTACGTGCTGGCGATCACCGATCCCGACTTCGACGTTGTGGCGGTCACGCCCGAAAGCATGCCTTGGGCCGGGCAGTCGCTGCAGGATATGATGACGGGCGGCCAACCGCTTTTCCTCTTCGGCGAACGCGCCGGCGTCATGCCGGTGACGATCGGCGGGGGGCAGTGGCTGGCAGCGGTCAGCTTGACAGAAGACGGCTCGGCGGCGGTGGCGCTGGCGCCCAACAACGCCATCTTTGCGGACTGGCGCCGCTCGGTGTCGCTCAACGTGACGCTCTACGTCATCACCGCAGGCGTGCTGATCATCATCCTATACGCCTATTTCAGCCAGGCGGCGCGCGCTCAAGCCGCCGACCGCATCTATCTTGAAGCGCATCAGCGCATCGACCTCGCGCTCGCGCGCGGCCGCTGCGGCTTGTGGGACTGGGACATGGTGCGCGGCAAGATGTACTGGTCGCGCTCCATGTTCGATATGCTCGGCTATGAGCCCTGCGACCGTATGCTCGCCTTCGGCGAGGTCGCGCGCATCATCCACCCCGAGGATGGCAACCTCTTCGAACTCGCAAACAGCATCGTGGCGCGCGAGATTGACCATATCGACCAGGTCTTCCGCATGCGCCATGCCAACGGACAGTGGGTGTGGATGCGCGCCAGGGCTCAGGTGATCGATCCCGACGCACCGGAAATCCAGCTCATCGGCATTGCCGTCGACGTCACCGAGCAGCGTCACCTCATGCTGCGCTCCGAGGTTGCGGACCTGCGGCTGCGCACCGCGATCGAGAACACGTCGGAATCGTTCGTGCTGTGGGATGCATCGCGCAAGCTTGTGATGTGCAACACGAAGTTCCAGCAGGATCACGGCATCGATGACGACTTCGTGCTGCCCGGCACGGTGCGCGAAATTGTCGAGGCGAACATGCTGCCGTTCGTGTCGGATCGTAAGCTCGCCAACTCGACCGGCCACCCCGGCGCCTCGACCTTCGAGCGCCAGCTCTCCGACGGCCGCTGGCAGCAGGTGAACGAGTTGCGCACCAGCGATGGCGGTATGGTCGCGGTCGGCTCGGACATTACGCAGCTCAAGCTTAATCAGGAGAAGCTGGTGGACAGCGAGCGCCGGCTGCTCGCCTCGCTTCACGATCTGGGCGTTGCCCGCAAGGCCGAACAGGAGAAGGCGAACGCGCTCTCCGAGCTCAACAAGAAATACATGAAGGAAACCGAGCGCGCCGAGGCCGCGAACCGCGCCAAATCCGAATTCCTGGCCAACATGTCGCATGAGCTGCGCACGCCGCTCAACGCCATCATCGGCTTTTCGGAACTGATGCAGTCCAAGCTGTTCGGCCCGATGGGTTCCGACAAATACGAGGAGTACGTCAAGGACATCCACGGCAGCGGCCAGTACCTGCTGGGCGTCATCAACGACATTCTCGACATGTCGAAGATCGAGGCCGGCCAGTTCTCGATGGAGCGCGAGGACATCGACCTCTGCCCACTGATCCGCGAGACAGTGCGCGTGATCTCGCTTCAGGCGGCCAAGAAGTCGATCACGGTCGACACGCGCATCGCCGACGATATCCGTCTTTATGCGGATCGCCGCGCGGTGAAGCAGATCGCCCTCAACCTGCTCTCCAATGCGGTGAAGTTCACCGGCGAAGGCGGGCACATCACGGTGCGCGCCCGCAACGTGGCGAATGCGCTGATGCTCACCATCGAGGACAATGGCTGCGGCATTCCGAAGGAGGCGCTGCGGAAGCTCGGCCGGCCGTTCGAGCAGGTGCAGAACCAGTTTTCGAAAAGCCATGCCGGCTCGGGCCTCGGGCTCGCCATTTCGCGGTCGCTGGCGCAGCTTCACGGCGGCGCGCTGAAGATCAGGTCCAACGAGGGCGTCGGCACGATCGTGTCGGTGCGCATCCCGGCCCGGAAAGCGGCGAACACGGACCGGCCGAACAACCACCAGGAAGCGGCGGAATAGGAAGGGCGAGACGACTGTCGCCTCGGCCCTTCCTTACCCGTCAGTGCTTACCTGTCAGTGCTGGCCGCGCCGCCAACCTTGGCGGTCACCGCGTCTCGGCATCTCGTCCTGTACAAGCTTGCCGTCGTCGTTGCGGTCGAGCAGCGCGAACATCTTCTTCTGCCGCGCCTCGATCTCGGCGGTGGTGAGCGCGCCGTCGCCATCCGTATCGAAACGCCTGATCATCCGTTCCGCTTGCCTCACGGCACGCATGCGAACGATCTCATCGGCGATTTCCTCGACGGTCATCTTGCCGTCCTTGTCCGCGTCCGCAGCGCCCATCCGGGACTGCATCGCCGCAGCGAACTCCTCGAACGTCACGTCGCCGCTAGAGTCGGCATCCGCCCGGTCGAAATTCATCTGCGCCCGCGGGCCTTGGCGTCCGTCTCTGTCCGCCGCGTAAGCGGTCGTGGAAGCCGCACCGGCAAGCGCCAGGAAGGCGACCGCATATTTCATCGTTTTTTTCATCTCGTAGTCTCCGTTTGCATCGTCACCCCCGATGCGAACCGAAACGCGGCATCCGGCTTTCCCATCACCTTCATCCGCGTTTCGCACGAAGCAGGCGGTCGAAATCGTTTCGCACCGTCCGCGCCGTTTCCTTGAGGTGCGCCTCGAGCACTTTGACGTCCGGTAGGTCCGTCGCGCCGAGCAGCAGGTCGGAAAGACCCGGCGGCACGTCGGCCCTGTCGAAAGCGCCTTCGAGACAAAGCCTCAAAATCTGTGTGATCCCCAAATAGAGTGAGAATGCGTCCGTCAGTTCGTCTTTGATCTGGGGATCGGCGAATGCCGGCGCAAGGGCGTGAAGAACATCGCCCGTCGCCGCGCCTTGTCTGACATTCTCTGCCTTGCCTGTGAGCCGGGCCACCTGGGCGATGAATTCGAGGTCGATCAGCCCGCCCGGCACCAGCTTCAGGTCCCAGAGATCGCGCGGCGGCTTCTCTTTCTCAATCAAGTCGCGCATCTCGACGGCTTCGCCGGCGATCTTCGAAAAATCGCGCGGCAGCGCGAGAACCAATTCCACCGTCGAAGCGATCTCGCCCGACAGCGCCGCATCGCCGGCGACGACCCGTGCGCGGGTCAGCGCCATATGCTCCCAGGTCCAGGCCTCTTCACGCTGATATTTGCGGAAGGAGTCGATGTGAACCGCGACCGGCCCCTTGTTGCCGGACGGACGCAGCCGGAGATCGAGCTCGTAGAGCACGCCTTCCGCCGTCGGCGCTGACACGGCAGCGATGAGCCGCTGGGTCAGCCGCGCATAATAGTGCGACGGCGCGAGCGGTTTCTCGCCATCCGACTCCTCGACCTTTGGATCGTGATCGTAGAGCAGGATCAAATCGACGTCCGAGCCGGCCGTCAGTTCGCGGCTGCCGAGCTTACCCATGCCGAGGATCGCGACCTTGCCGCCCGACACGCGGCCGTGCCTCACCGCGACCTCGTCGCACACCGCGTCGAGGGCGGCGCCGATCGTCAGATCGGCCAGGTCCGAGAACGCCTTGCCGGCGCGGTTTGCATCGATCGCGCCGGTGAGCAGCCTGACGCCGATGAGGAATTTCTGCTCGGCCGCGAAGATGCGCAGGCGGTCGAGCCTTTCCTCATGCATCGGTGCGCCCTCGACAAACGAAGCCAGCCGGGCAGAGAGATAGGCTTTGTTCGGCAGTTCAGACATGAGAGCCGGGTCGAGCAGGCCGTCAAAAACGTGAGGCCGCCGCGCAATGATCGTGGCCAGCCGCGGCGCCGCGCCCATGATGGTCGCAAGAAGCTTGAGAAGCGCCGGGTTCGACTGCAGCAGCGAGAACAACTGAATGCCGGCCGGAAGGCCGGCAAGAAACGCGTCGAAGCGCACCATCGCGTCGTCGGCGCGCTTGGTGTCCGCGAGTGCTTCCAAAAGCGCCGGCGTCAGTTCCGTCAGCCGTTCGCGCGCTTCGGCCGAGCGCGTCGCGCGATAGCGGCCGAAATGCCAGGTGCGGATAATCCGGCAGATGTCGCTGGGCCGCTGGAAGCCGAGCTTCGACAGCGTCTCCAGCGTTCCGGGATCGTCGACGTCGCCGGTGAAGACGAGATTGCCGCCGGTCGAGAGTTCCGGCGCGGTTTCGAACAGTGCGGCGTAGTGCTTCTCCACCACCTGAAGCGATTTGCGGAATGCCGCCGAGAATATGTCCGCGCTTTCGAAGCCGAGCAGCCGCGCGACGCGCTCCAGCCCCTCGTCATCTTCCGGCAGCGTATGCGTCTGTTCGTCGGCGATCATCTGCACCGCATGCTCGACCCGGCGCAGGAACCAGTATTGCTCGGCCATCGCCTTCGCGACATCGGCGGTGATCCAGCCGCGCGCGGCAAGTTGCCCAAGCATCGGCACCGTCTGGCGGCCGCGCAGTTCCGGAAAGCGCCCGCCGGCGATCAACTGCTGCGTCTGCACGAAAAACTCGATCTCGCGGATGCCGCCGCGGCCGAGCTTCACATTGTGCCCTTTGACGGCGATCTCGCCGTGGCCCTTGTGCGCATGGATCTGGCGCTTGATCGAATGGACGTCGGCGATCGCCGCGTAGTCCATGTATTTGCGCCAGACATAGGGTTGCAGTTCGTTCAGGAACGCCTCGCCGGCCTTGATATCGCCCGCCACCGGCCGCGCTTTGATCATCGCGGCGCGTTCCCAGTTCTGCCCCCTGCCCTCGTAATAGGTCAGCGCTGCCTCGGTCGGGATGGCGAGCGGCGTCGAGCCGGGGTCGGGCCGGAGCCTCAGATCGGTGCGGAATACATAGCCATGCTCGGTGCGGTCTTGCAGGATGCGGACCAGCCTGCGCGTCATGCGCGAGAAAAGGTCGGTCGCGTCGAGCGGATCGAGGATCCCCTTGGCGTAGGGATCGAAGAAAACGACCAGATCGATGTCGGACGAAAAGTTCAGCTCGTTCGCGCCGAGCTTGCCCATGCCGAGCAGGACCCAGCCCGATCCTTTTGCCGGATCTTTCGGGTCGGGCAATTTCAGCTTGCCCTGCCCGTGCGCCTCGGCAAGCAGGAAATCCACGCCAGCGCCGACACACGCGTCCGCCAAGTCGCTGAGGCGGCGCACCGTCGTTTCGGTCTCCGCATCGCCGGCAAGATCGGCCAGCGCGATCAGCACATGCGCTTCGAGCTTAAGGTGCCGTAGCGCAGCCATCAGCCCGTTCTCGGTCTGCGCCTCCGCAAAAGGCAGCGCGGCAATCTCCGCATTGATGGCGTCGAGCCGTTCGCCAAGCGGCAGGTCGAACAGCCGGTCGAGGATTTCCGGCCGCCGCTTCAGGGCGTCGCGCATGAAATCGGACAGATCGATCACGGCGCCGATGAACTCGGTGACGGCGCTGTCTTGCTTCAATGCCGTCGACAGCCGCTTCAGACCGTCTGCCTCGGCGGCGACGCGCAAGTCCTCCAGTTCACCCTTCGCTTCGGCCGGGTCGACGGGAGAAAGCTGGCGCCGCGCGGCGCTGAACCAGGTTTGAGGTCTTGCTCTCTTGGCGGCCTTTGCCGTCATGACTTGCCTTCCGGAAACACCATCACGACCGATAGTCCCGGATTTGCATCGACAAGTTCAAGTCTCCCATTGTGGAATTTCGCGATCGCCTTGGCGAGGCTGAGGCCCAGTCCCGAACCTGGCTGCGACCGGCTCTGTTCCAGCCGCACGAAGCGCTCCGTCGCGCGCTCGCGATCCTCCGCCGCCGGGATGCCCGGCCCGTTGTCCGCGACCGACAGCCGGATTTCACCATTGCTGCGCTCCAGCCGCACGCGCACCTTGGCGCCAGGCGCGCCGGCGGAATATTTGATGCCGTTGTCGACGACGTTGGAGAGCGCCTGGCCGATCAGTTCGCGATTTCCCGTCACCGGGAACGCGCCGGCCACCTCGGCTTCCAGCGCCACGCCGGCGTCCTCCGCGCTCGGCTCATAGAGCTCGACCACATCGCGCACCGAGTCCGCCAGATCGACGCTGGTCACGCTCTCGGCCGAATAACCTGCCTCCAGCCGCGAGATCATCAGGATCGCGTTGAACGTCTTGATCAACTGGTCGGACTCGACGATCGTCGCTTCCAGCGCCTCGCGATAATCGTCGCTCTTGCTCTTGCCGAGCGCCGCCTCGGCGCGGTTGCGCAGACGGGTCAGCGGCGTTTTCAGATCGTGCGCGATATTGTCCGAGACCTGTTTCAGCCCTTCATTGAGGTGAGCGATGCGCGACAGCATGACGTTCAGGTTTTCCGACAGCCGGTCGAACTCGTCGCCGGTGCCGGTCACCGGCAGGCGGCCGGACAGGTCGCCGCCCATGATGCGCTGGCTGGCGTCCGAGACGTTGTCGATGCGCTTCAGCGCGCGCCGCCCAACGACGAACCAGATCAGCGCAGCACCTAGCCCCATGAAGCCAAGCGTGGCCACCAGCGCGCGCTGCACGACATTGCGGAACCGCTCCGGCTCGCCGAGGTCGCGGCCCACGAGCACGATCATCTGGTTAGGCAGCCGCGACACGACAGCGATCGCATTGTGCCGCAACTCCAGCGCATTCGGCTCTGTTTCCAGCGCAACCTGGTTGCGCCGTTCTCCCGCCCCTTCACCGTAACGCTGGTAGGAGAATGGCCGCTCGGTCCAACCATTGATCGTCAGCACGCCCGCTTCGATGCTTTCGACATTGCCGGACAGGATCTGTCCGCTCGCATCCGCGATCAGATAGAGGTTGGCGCTGGGCTGTCGGGCGCGCCGCTCGATGGTGCGCACCAGAAGCGGCAGGCCGCCGCGCTGGTAGGCGTTGGCCAGGCCAACCACCTCCTCGTTGATCGTCTCCATGGTCTGGGTGGTCAGCATGCGCGTCGACAGCGACGTCATGTAGAAGACGAGAAAGACCGCGCAAACCGCGAAAAGCAGAAGGTAAAGCGCGGAAAGCCGTGCCGCCGTCGTCCGCATGATCAAGGAGAGGCGGCGAAGCATCTTACCCCGCCTTCAGCATGTAGCCGGCGCCACGCACGGTGTGCAGGACGGGATGCTCGAAGCCCTTTTCGATCTTCGAGCGCAGGCGGGAGATGTGCACGTCGATGACGTTCGTCTGCGGGTCGAAATGATAGTCCCAGACGTTTTCGAGCAGCATGGTGCGCGTTACCACCTGGCCGGCATGACGCATCAGATATTCGAGCAGGCGGAATTCGCGCGGCTGCAGCGTGATCTCCTTGCCGGCGCGCTTCACCGAATGGGAGAGCCGGTCGAGTTCAAGGTCCCCGGTGCGATAGATCGTCTCGACATCCTTCGCGCCGCCGCGCCGGTTCAGCACCTCGATGCGCGCCAGCAGTTCGGAGAACGCGTAGGGTTTGGTCAGGTAGTCGTCACCGCCGGCGCGCAATCCCGTGACGCGGTCGTCGACTTCGCCGAGCGCCGACAGGATCAGCACCGGGGTCTTGTTACCGCGAGCGCGCAAGCCCGCAATCACCGAAAGCCCGTCGCGGCGCGGCAGCAGCCGGTCGACAACGAGCACGTCGTAGTCGCCGTCCGCGGCAAGCGTGAATCCCGTCTCGCCGTCCGCGGCCAGATGCGCGGTATGGCCCGCCTCGGCAAAGGCGTTTTCCAGGTATTCGGCCGCCTCGCGGTCATCCTCGATGATCAGAATCTTCATGCGAGCCTTATACGCGAATTCTCGAAAAAGCGCGGCTTCTCAAACAGTTCGCGGCAGCAGGCGATGGGAACCTGCTGCCGCCGGAACCGGTAACCGAGAAGGACTTGATACCGGCCCCGTCCTTCCGTTCCGCCGCGCACCCGGGGGTGTTTAAGGAATGCGGCAGGACGAAAGACGGTGTTATCAAGCAGTCCCTTCCATCAGCCTTTCGCCACGGGCAGAGCCACGAAGCGGTTGGTGTCGTCGCGGCTCACCTGGAAGAGCACGGCCTTGCGGCCGGACTTCGAGGCCGCCTCGATCGCGGTCTTCGCCTCGGCGGGGCTGTTCACGTCGGTCGAATTGACCGCCGTGATCACGTCGCCGGCCTGGATGCCGCGCTCGGCGGCGTCCGAGCCCGGATCGACGTCGGTGACGACGAGACCCTTGCCGTCCTCGGCCCTGGTGACCGTCAGGCCATAGTCGGCCATCGAGGTTTCAGCCGTCGCCGGCTGGTCGTCGCCGGACGGGTTCAGCGATGCCTGCTGATCCGAACCCGGCATCTCGCCGAGCTTGACCTTGAAGGTCTCGCTCTGGCCCTTGCGCCACACGGTCACATCCACCGAGGAACCTGGTTCGACCGCGCCGATGACGCGGGCGAGTTCCTTCGGCGAAGCGACATCCTTGCCGTTGACCGAGGTGATGACATCGCCGGCGACGATGCCGGCTGCCTTGGCCGGGCTGTCGGCCTGTGCTTCGGAGACGAGCGCGCCTGACGCCTTCTGGAGGCCCAGCGAGTCGGCGATGTCGGCATTCACCGGCTGGATCTGGACGCCCAGCCAGCCGCGCTCGACGGAGCCGTCACGCATCAGGTCGGTCACGACCTCGCGCGCGGTGGAGGCAGGGATTGCGAAGGCGATGCCAACATTACCGCCGGACGGCGAGAAGATCGCCGTGTTGATGCCGACGACCTGGCCGCTCAAATTGAAGGCCGGACCGCCGGAATTGCCGCGGTTCACCGCCGCGTCGATCTGGATGAAGTCGTCATACGGGCCGGCGCCGATATCGCGGCCGCGCGCCGAGACGATACCGGCCGTCACCGTGCCGCCCAGGCCGAACGGATTGCCGACCGCCACGACCCAGTCGCCAACACGCACCTTCGCGTCTTCGGCGAAGTCGACATAGGTGAACTTGGTGTCGCTATCGACCTTCAGCACCGCAAGGTCGGTGCGCGGGTCGGTGCCGATCAGCTTCGCCTGAAGTTCGAGCCCGGCGTCGGTAACGACGGTGAACTCCTGGCCACCTTCGACAACATGGTTGTTGGTGACCACATAGCCGTCCTCGGAGATGAAGAAGCCGGAACCCTGGGAGACCGGACGCGGGCCTTCACGGTTCGGGCCGCGACGGCCGAACTGATCGCCGTCACGCGGACCGCGAAACTCGCGGAAGAAGCGCTTGAACGGATGATCGTCCGGCAGATTGTCAAAGCCGCGCGGATCGCCGAACAGATCGGCGCCGCGATCGGCAGCCGGCTCCATGCGCGCGGTGACGCGCACCGAGACGACCGCCGGCGAGACCTTCTCGACGACGTCGGCGAAGCTCGGAACCTGGTTTTGCGCATCGATGCGCACCGCCTCGGCGAGAACCGGAGCGGTGCCCGTCGTCACCGCGCCGATGCCGATCGCGCCGGCAATGGCGACGGAAGCGGCAGCGGCCATCAAGCGGTTACGGGTGCGGGAGGAGAAATTCGGGGAGGTGCTCATGTCTTTCGTGTCCTTCTCTTCGAAGAGATATGATCTTGAAGGGATGCCGGCCTGACGGGAGACATGGCAAAGCGGCATCCGATGACACGAGAGATAGGCGGCGGCACATTACGCCGCCATTTCCGCAAGATGAAAGTTTGGTAATGTTGGCGTCGGCAAGCTAACTACTGAATGCACGCCAGGAATGAATGTGAAAACCGCAACGCGAATTCTCAGCTTAATAGTCCTGATATCAGCAGGGTCGCTTTGTGCACCGGCCGCGGTCGGCCAAAACTACGATGTTTGCGACAATAAGTGGGAGACTGGCGAGCCGGTGTCTCCATTCTTTGGTTTGGACCATTCGATGATGGGACACGCTCTTGCCGAGAAGGCCTGCGGAGCGCCTGCGGTCTCAATGTCGGAACGGTTTATCGGCTACATCGAGCGGAAAGGTTGCACGGCGGGCACTCCAATCCATTCAGAACTCAAGGAGTCGCTAACATGGCTGGAGCAGGCTGATTTAAAGGCGTTGGTCACCGAGGGGGACCCAAATTTGAACCCTTCTCCCGAAGAGGTGCAGGAACGAATTCGCTCTGCGGTCGAAGGATACGGCGGGTGCGAAACTCTTGTAGCGTCTCAAAAAATGAAACTGCCGTAGCAGCTACTCGCGTTGCTGCAACAGTCGGGCCAACTTTTCACTTTCCTCAGCCGAAAGTGGTATCGGCTTCTTCGAATCGTTCCGCCGCCCCCGCAGCAACAAGTACGCTCCGCCCGCCAGCAGAAGCAGAACCGGCGTTCCCCAGAGCAGCGCGTTGCGGCCGGTGAAGCTCGGCTTGAGCAGCACGAACTCGCCGTAACGCGCGACGATGTAATCCACGACCTGCTGGTCGGTATCGCCGGCAACCAGCCGTTCGCGCACCAGCACGCGCAAATCGCGCGCGAGATCGGCATCGGAATCATCGATCGACTGGTTCTGGCAGACGAGGCAGCGCAGCTCCGCCGATATCTCCCGGGCGCGCGTTTCAAGTGCGGAGTCGGACAGAACTTCATCGGGTTGCACAGCACCCGCCGCGCCAGCGAAGAACAAACCGGCGAGCACACCGGCAATAAGCGCCGCACGCCTCATTCGGCCGCCTCGATTGCCGGCTTCGTCTTGCGCCGCGCCGGCGCGCCGACGCGCAACCTGCGATCGGTCAGCGAAATGCCCGCGGCCAGCATCATCGCCAGCGTGCCGCCCCAGATCAGCGTCACCAGCGGCTTCCACCAGACGCGCACGACGATCGTGCCGCCCTGCCCTTCGTCGCCCAGCGATACGTAGAGCTGGCTGAGCCCGATCGTGCGAATACCCGCCTCGGTCGTCGGCATCTGCCGCGCAGTGTAAAGACGCTTCGACGAAACGACCTCGCCCATCGCAACACCGTCGGCAGTCAGTTGGAAGCGCCCTTCGTCGTCCACATAGTTCGGCCCTTGGACCTCGGTTATGCCGGCGAATGTCAGCGCATAGCCCGACACCTCGATCGTGTCGCCGACCTTGACCAGTGCGATCCGCTCCTGCTCGAACGCCGTCACGCCGACGATGCCAAGCAGCGTCACACCGAGCCCGAAATGCGCGAGCGCTGTGCCGAACACCGAGCGCGGAAGGCCGGCAAGGCGACGGCCTGCGGTGTAGAGCGATGACGCCGGCCAGTTGGCCTTCAGCGCCAGGTCGGTTAACGCACCGATCATCAGCCAGACAGCCAACCCGATGCCGAGTGCGGCGAACACTGACGCGCCGTCCACGAACAGCAGCACTACGAGCACCGCCAGCAGCGCCGCGGCAAACGCCGCGAACAGCCGCTGCGCCACCGCGAACAGATCGCCACGTTTCCACGCCAGCAGCGGCCCGAACGGCACCACGGCCAGCAGCGGCAGCATCAGTGGCCCGAAGGTGAGGTTGAAGAACGGCTCGCCGACGGAAATCTTGTCGCCGAATACCGCCTCGACAAACAGCGGATAGAGCGTGCCGATGAAAACAGTCGCCGCGGCGGTCGTCAGGAACAAATTGTTCAGCACGAGCGCGCCTTCGCGCGAGATCGGCTGGAACAGTCCGCCGGCGGTCAGCGCCTGCGCGCGCCAGGCGAACAGCGCCAGCGAACCGCCGATGAAGATGATTAGGATGGCGAGGATGAAGACGCCGCGCGTCGGATCGGTGGCGAAGGCGTGCACCGAGGTCAGCACGCCGGAGCGCACGAGGAAAGTGCCGAGCAGTGACAACGAGAAGGTGAGGATCGCCAGCAGTAGCGTCCAGATCTTCAGCGCCGAACGCTTCTCCATGACGATCGCCGAATGGAGCAGCGCGGTGCCGGCGAGCCACGGCATGAAGGATGCGTTCTCGACCGGATCCCAGAACCAGAAGCCGCCCCAGCCGAGCTCGTAATAGGCCCAGTACGAACCCATCGCGATACCGCCGGTCAGGAACATCCAGGCGGCGAGCGTCCAGGGGCGCACCCAACGCGCCCACGCCGCGTCGATACGGCCGTCGATCAGCGCCGCGACCGCGAACGAGAAGCAGACGGAAAAGCCGACATAGCCGAGATAGAGCAGCGGCGGATGGATCGCGAGGCCGACGTCCTGCAGGATCGGATTCAGGTCTTGCCCTTCCATCGGCGCCGGCACCAGCCGCGCAAACGGGTTCGACGTGGTCAGGATGAAGAGCAGGAAGGCCGTGCCGATCATGCCCTGCACGGCGATGACATTCGCCTTCAGCGTCGCCGGCAGATTGCTCCCGAACGCCGCCACCAGCGCGCCGAAGAAGGTGAGGATCAGCACCCACAAAAGCATCGAGCCTTCGTGGTTTCCCCACGTGCCGGTCAGCTTGTAGAGAAGCGGCTTCTGCGAATGCGAATTCTCGAACACGTTCGCGACGGAAAAGTCCGACTGCAGATAGGCGACCGACAGCGCGACAAAGGAAACCGCGACGAGCGCGAACGCCGTGATCGACGCCGGCCCGCCGACTGCCATCAGCCGCTCATCCTCGCGCCGCGCGCCGATCAGCGGCACCAGCGACTGCACCAGCGACAGCGACAGCGCCAGGACGAGCGCGAAATGGCCGGTCTCAACCATCACACCTCACTGTGTCGTCCCTTCCGGGTTCCACACGCCCTTCGCCTTGAGGCTATCGGCAACTTCCTTCGGCATGTAGGTCTCGTCGTGCTTGGCGAGCACGCTGTCGGCGACGAACACGCCGTCCGTGCCGAAGGTTCCTTCGGTGATCACGCCCTGCTCCTCGCGGAAGAGATCGGGCAGGATGCCGTTATAGACGACCTTCACCGACTTCTCGGTGTCGGTGACGGCGAAGGCGACTTGCGTCCCCTGCCCGCGCACGACCGTGCCCTTTTCGACCAGCCCACCGAGGCGGATGCGTTGGCCGGGTGAGATCGTCGCTGCCTGCAGATCTCCGGGCATATAAAAATACGACGCCTTCTGGCCGAGCGCGACGAAGACCAGCGCCGTCGCCAACCCCAGAAAGCCCAGCGCGCCGCCGATTACCGCCAGTCGTTTCTGCTTCCGCGTCATTTGTTTCCCGTCATTGGGGCACCGTCAGTCCAAGCGAGGTCGCAAGGCTCGCCAATTCGTCCGCCGCGCCGCCATCGAGTGCTTTCAGCCCGCGATCGAGTGCGGCCTGCGCATCGTCTTTGCGGCCCAGCACCACATAAGAACGAACGAGGCGCTGCCAGCCTTCCCCGTCATTCGGATTTTCGCGCAGTTTCGCGTCGAGGCTGGCGACCATGCCTTCGATCATCGCCTTCTGGTCGCCGGCCGGCATCGCCGCCGCCGCGTCGATGTCATCCTGTGTCGGACCGGGCGCATTGTCGGCCTTCGCCATCTCGGCATTCACCTCGCTCAGCGCGCGCTCGGTCGGCTGGCGCCACGGTGAGTCGGCCGGCAGCGATGCGAGCAGAACTGTCCAGCGGTCGGTCGCCTCATCGAATCGGCCCTGCTGCGCATCCGCCGTCGCGAGGTAGAAGATCGACTTGGCGTGGCCCGGCTCCAGCGTCAGCGCGCGCCCGAACGCGGCAGAAGCTTTGTCGTTGATCGTGCCGTTGGCGAGTTGCGTCAGCGCTTCGCCGAGACCTGCCTCGCGATGCGCCGTCGCGCCCACCAGCCGGATCGCGTTGCGGTAGGCGATCACGGATGCATCCGGCCGGCCAAGCCTCAGATAGACCGGTGCAATCACGTCCCAGCCGCGGCCGTCGTCCGGATTGGCAGCAAGATGCGCTTCGGCGCGCGCCACAAGCTCGTCGACGCTGGATTCCGGCGGGTCGGCATCAAGCCGCGCCTGCAAGGGCTGCGCCGGCACATCGGGCGATCCAAGCACGCCGTAGAAACCCCAGGCGACCAGCGGCACCGACAGCACCGCCGCCAGCCCGACCGCACGGCTGAAATTGCTCCCCCGGCGTACTGGCTCGTGCGCCGCTTCGCCGAGTTTCAGGATGCGGCGTGAAATCTCGACGCGCGCCTCTTCCGCCTCGGCGGGTGACAGCGCGCCGCGCGCGGCGTCACGATCCACTTCGGCGAGCTGATCCTTGTAGACTTCGAGATCGTGGCGTTCGGCCGGTTCGGCGTTCTCCGCCTTTCGCGTCAGCGGCAGGAGCACCGCCAGAATGGCGGCGATCGTCAGCAGGCCGGCGGTCACCCAGAAGAACATGGAAATCTCTTAGCGGCGCGCCCTTTGGCTCACAATCGCAGCGCCCTGCGGCCTATTGCCGAATCTCGGTGTTCAAATTCGGGTCAGGCCGAGGCGAAAATGGTGGGTTTCGAGAACCGGAGCGGAGCGTACATTCAGGTACGTGAGCACCGGAAGCGGAGAAAACCGCCATTTGCAGCCCGGTCTCACCCGAATTTGCTAGGTTAGCGGCGTCCAGGAGCCATCCGCATTCCGGCACGCCGTGCCGCGCGCCGTACCGACCGGGCCTCCGGCGAAAACCGTGTGCGAATATTGCCGGCAGTCCTGCGAGCCGACCCGATAGGCCTGCGCCGCCGTCACCTCGCCGGAATTGCTGCCGCTGCCCTTCCAGGTCACCTTCTCGCCGCTCGGCGTGTATTCCAGCGCCCGGTACTCGGCCTCCAGCGCGCTGACGCGCTCGCTCTCGCTGAGATTGGCGCCGATCGAGCCCTTGATCAGCCCCCCATTCATCGCCTCGATGATGGCCGAACTCGCCGTGCTCGTGCTCCCGCCGCCGAGGCTGCCCAGCAGCCCGCCCGAACGCGCCGGCGTGCTCGTTCCCGCGCCGCTGCCGGTCGTGTTGCAGCCGGCAAGCGCGCCAAGCGCGGCTACAACGATAAGCGTTCTGACCTTCATGCGAATCCCGGAATGTCTAGGCGTTGAAAAAGCTTGAATGATTTGGCCCCCGGTTAGGTTCAGTGTTTGGCCGAATTTTGGCTATCCCGCCCGCTTCAATTCGACCGCAACCCGCAACCCGCCGAGCGCCGAGCGCTCCAGGCCGAGCTTGCCGCCATATTCCTTTACAAGGTCTGACACGATCGCCAGCCCCAGGCCAGTGCCGGGCTTGGTCTCGTCCAGCCGCGTGCCGCGCTTCAGCGCCTCGCGCGCCTTGTCCTCGGGAATGCCGGGACCGTCATCGTCGATCACCAGCGCGAAGGTTCCTGGCTCGTCGTCGCCCGCCTCCGCCGCGACGAGCGACACCCGCACCTGGCTCTTGCCCCACTTCATCGCGTTCTCGAGCAGATTGCCGGCGATCTCTTCCAGATCCTCGCGTTCGCCTGCAAAAAGAATCTCTTCCGCCGGCGCGTTGAAGCTGAATTTCAGCTCAGGCTGCAGCTTTTCCACCACGCGCACCATGCGCTTCAGCGTCGCCACCGCCGGCGTCCGGTAGATCACGCTGTCGCGCTGCGCCGCCACGCGTGCGCGCTGCAGATAATGGTCGAGCTGTTTCTGCATCGCACCGGCCTGCTCGGCGATGAGAGTGCCCTTGTCGCCGCCCATGGCGCGGCTTTCGTTGAGCAGCACCGCCAGCGGCGTTTTCAGCGAATGCGCCAGATTGCCGACCTGGGTGCGCGAGCGCTCGACGATGCGGCGGTTGTTCTCGATCAGCGCATTGGTCTCGTTCGCCAACGGCTCGATCTCCGCCGGAAAGCGCCCGCCGAGCCGCTGCGCCGTTCCCTCGCGCACCTGCGCCAACGCCGCGCGCACGCGCTGCAGCGGCTGCAGGCCAAGCAGGATGGCGATCGCGTTGATGGCGATCATGCCAAGGCCGAAGATCAGCAGATAGGTGTAGAGCCGCGCCTCGAAGCCGTCGATCTCGGCTTCCAGCTCGGTCAGATTGCCCATGACGCGGAAACGTGCGACGCGGTTCTCATTGTCCAGCACATATTCGTTCTCGACCACCTGGATCTCTTGCGCGCCGATGCCGCGCGTCGTGTATGTCCGCTGGAAGAGCGCGTTGAAGGGGATTTCGCTCGTCGCAGGCGACGGGATCGCCTCCGTCATGGAAGCCGAGCGCAGATTGCCGCTGACATTGCCCGACACCGGCTCCACCGACCAGTACCAGCCCGAATCCGGCTCGGAGAAGCGCAGGTCGCCGAGGTTCACGATGCCTTCCAGCCGGCCGTTGGACACGCCAACCGAGCTGATCAGGTTGAACAGATGCGCCGACAGCAGGCTCTCGAAGCCGCGCTCGGCCGCCTGCCTGTAGAGCGAGGAGATGAAGGTGGAGATGATGATCAGCGCCAGCACCGCCCAGACGGTGGAGAAGGCGATGACGCGCACCGTCAGCGAGCGCGGCAGTGCCCTTTGCAGCCAGCGCGTCAGCCGCGAGCGTCGTCTCGGTCGCGCGACGTCGGTCACGCCCCTGTCCTTCGGCCTACTTCGTTTCGGCCGACGGCTCGCGCAGCCGGTAGCCCATGCCGCGCACCGTCTCGATCATGTCGATGCCCATCTTCTTGCGAAGCCGCCCGACAAACACTTCGATCGTGTTGGAGTCGCGGTCGAAATCCTGATCGTAGAGATGCTCGACCAGCTCGGTGCGCGACACGACCTCGCCCATGTGATGCATCAGATAGGCGAGCAGCCGGAACTCGTGCGAGGTCAGCTTCAGCGGCTTGCCGTCGACATCGGCCTTCGAGGCCTTGGTGTCGACGCGCACCGGTCCGCAGATCAGCTCCGACGAGGCATGCCCCGCCGCGCGGCGGATCAGCGCGCGCACGCGCGCCAGCACTTCTTCGAGATGAAAGGGCTTGGCGACATAATCGTCGGCGCCGGCATCGAAGCCTTGCACCTTGTCGCTCCAGCGGTCGCGCGCGGTCAGCATCAGAACCGGCATGGCGCGACCGGCTCG
>DATJTE010000106.1:0-8051 GCA_035503715.1 Rhizobiaceae bacterium
AATAGTTTCTGCCAAGGTATTACCGAACGCGAGCCAAATCAAGATGAGCTGCGGCCACAGCGACGCTACGGCGCCTACACGTCCCATTTCGTGCTTCAATAAAGCCTGTGCCGCTCATTCACATGTAGGCGTAGAGCGGGAACCTGTCGGTCAGCGCGATAACCTTGGCCTTAACAGCCGCTTCGACCGCGGCGTTGCCCTCGTCTGAATTCGCGACCTTAAGGCCGTCCAGCACCTCGGCGATCAGCTTGCCGATCTCGCGGAACTCAGCCTGGCCGAAGCCGCGGGTCGTGCCGGCCGGCGTGCCGAGGCGCACACCCGAGGTGACGAACGGCTTTTCCGGGTCGAACGGGATGCCGTTCTTGTTGCAGGTGATGTTGGCGCGGCCAAGGGCTGCCTCCGCGCGTTTGCCGGTGGCGTTCTTGGGCCTGAGGTCGACCAGCATCAGGTGGTTGTCGGTGCCGCCCGAGACGATGTCGAGGCCGGTTTCCTGGAGGCTCGACGCCAGCGCCTTGGCGTTCGCGACGATGTTCGCGGCATACGATTTGAATTCCGGCTGCAGCGCCTCGCCGAACGCCACGGCCTTGGCGGCGATGACGTGCATCAGCGGGCCGCCCTGGAGCCCGGGGAACACCGCGGAATTCATCTTCTTGGCGATATCCTCATCATTGGTGAGGATCATGCCGCCGCGGGGGCCGCGGAGCGATTTGTGGGTGGTCGTGGTGACGACATGCGCATGCGGCAGCGGCGACGGGTGCACTCCACCGGCAACGAGGCCGGCGATATGGGCCATGTCGACCATCAGGTAGGCGCCGACCGCGTCCGCGATCTCACGGAAACGTTTCCAGTCCCAGATGCGCGAGTAGGCTGTCCCGCCTGCGATGATCAGCTTCGGCTTCGTTTCCTTCGCGACGCGCTCGACCTCATCGAGGTCGAGCAGATGATCGTCGCGGCGTACGCCGTAGGAGACCACCTTGAACCACTTGCCCGACATGTTGACGGGCGAGCCGTGGGTCAAATGCCCGCCGGAGTTCAGGTCGAGACCCATAAAGGTGTCACCGGGCTGCAAAAGCCCGAGGAACACAGCCTGGTTCATCTGGCTGCCGGAGTTCGGCTGGACATTGGCGAATTTGCAGCCGAACAGCTTTTTTGCCCGCTCGATGGCAAGCTCCTCGGCAATATCCACGAACTGGCAGCCGCCGTAATAGCGCTTGCCTGGATACCCCTCAGCGTACTTGTTCGTCATGATCGAGCCCTGCGCTTCCAGAACGGCGCGGGAAACGATGTTTTCGGACGCGATCAGTTCGATCTCATGGCGCTGGCGACCGAGTTCCTTGCCGATCGCATCAAAAATCTCCGGATCGCTCTCGGCGAGCGAGCGGCTGAAGAAGGCGTCGGAATGGGCTGAAGCAGCGGCGGCGGACGTGGCCATGCGCGGTATCCTTGGGGTTTACGGAATGAAGGACGCGGCGGCCATTAACACAGCTTCCCCCGCCCCGCCACGCTTGTGCGCGCGAAATCCGCTGGCCGCTTTGCGTCAATCCTCTTCCGGCCTGACGAAAGCCCGCTCGCGCGGAACGCCAAGGCCGGTGTCTGGCGGCTCGCCCGCAGCAGGCCGGTTATCGAGCATGTGGATCGAGCGCCAGTTGCCGAACCGGTAATAGGCGAGCGACAGCGCGAGCGAGACGATCGATCCCGCCGGAAAACTCCACCACAGAGCGTCCTGTCCGAGCGTGTCCTGGAGTGCGTAAGCGAAGCCCGTCCGAACGAACAGGACGGCCACGACGAGGATGAGCAATGGCGGCATCACCGCGCCATTGGCGCGTACCGTGGCGAAGAGCACGATGGTGACGCCGAACAGGATGAACGACCACGATGCCATATTGTTGACGTGGACGGCGATGTCGATCGCGGCCGTGTCGCCTATCAGGAAGAGGCCGAGGATCGGCCGATCGAAGAAATAAAGCAGCAGCACCAGCACGCTCGTCATCACGAGGTTGAACCCGACGCCGGCGAGCGTGATGCGGCCGATACGGTCCCAGCGCTTGGCGCCGACATTCTGCGCCGCCATCGATGACACCGCCGCGCCGATCGCCAGCGCCGGCATCTGGATGTAGGTCCAGAGTTGGGCTGCGATGCCATAGGCGGCAGCGACCTGCGAGCCATAGGCATTGACCAGCCCCATGATGGTCAGCGCAGCTGCCGAGATGACGATCATCTGCAGCCCCATCGGTACGCCCTTCACCACCACAAGCCTGAGCAGTTGCCGGTCGGGGATCAGCAGTTTCAGGTCCGGGCCGGCGAGCCGCAGCGGATGCTTTCGCGCATAAAGGAGCACGAAGATCGCGATCACCGAAATCGTTTGCCCGATCAGCGTCGCCGTCGCCGCGCCGGCAATGCCGAGTTCCGGGAACGGCCCGATGCCGGCGATCAGCAACGGGTTGAGGATGATGTCGATGACCACGGCGAGCGCCATGAAGACGAACGGCGTGCGAGAATCGCCGGCGCCACGCAGGATGGTCATGGCAAACGTCAGGAGATTTGCCGCCGGAACGGCGACAAAGATGATGCGCAGATAGGAGCGCGCCAGCGGCAGCGCGTCTTCCGGGGTTCCCAGCGTCGTCAGGATGAAATCGACCCAAACCCAGCCGGCGACGGCGAAGACGAGCGATACGGCAAAGAAGAAGGTGGCGCTGGTGCCGACAATGCGTTTCGCTTCGCCCATGTCGCGCGCGCCGACCGATTGGGCAACGAGGATAGTGGCGGCCATGCCGATGCCGAACATGGTGCCGAGCACCAGGAAAAGGACGAGGTTGGCGTTGGAGGTAGCGGTCAGCGCCGCCTCGCCGAGGAAACGTCCGACCCAAAGCGCATTCACCGAGCCGTTCAACGACTGCAGCACATTGGATCCGAGCACCGGCAGGGCAAATATGAGCAGCGTGCTGGCAATAGGGCCGGTCGTGAGGTCGCGCGTCTGCCGGCGCGATGGCTGGGTAGATTCGTTCATGAAGGAGTCGCTCTTTGCCGGCAGCCTAGCAGCCGAAGTCGAACGGGGCCAAGGAGCGCAGACGCTTTCCTATTGCGCCAACGAAAAAGCCGCCCGGAGGCGGCTCTTTCATTGAATGAAGCCCATGCCCTAGAGCGAGGACGTGATCTGCAGTTCGTCCACGCCGTCGCGGCCATAAATGTCATCGCGGAAGTGAACGACCTGATCGCCCGTCGACCATGCGGAGACGTACGTGAAATAGACCGGCACCGGGTTGGCCACCGCCACCGGCGTGTTCTCGCCGGTCTGGATCGTCTGCTCGAAGCGCTGGCGATTCCAGCCTTCGGTATCGCGCAGCAGCCAGGTGACGAGATCGCGCACGTTCTGGACGCGCACGCAGCCGGAGGAGTCAAAACGCATCAGCTTGTTGAACAGGCCCTGTTGCGGCGTGTCGTGCATGTAGACTGCATGCTCGTTCGGGAAGTTGATCTTCACCGACGCCATCGCGTTGATCTTGCCCGGGTCCTGGCGGAAGCGGTACTTCGCCGCCTCCTCCGTCGACCAGTCGACCATCGCAGGGTCGACCTCGGTTCCGTCGGGTGCGATCAGCCGGATGTTGTTGTTCGTCAGGTACATCGGATCCTTGCGCATCAGCGGAATGATGTCCTTGCGAACGATCGATTCCGGCGCGTTCCAGTACGGATTGATGATGACCTCGTTGATCTTGGAATTGAGGATCGGGGTCTGGCGATCGATTTTGCCGACAATCGCGGTGTGCCGCAGCACGACGCGGCCATTTTCGACCGCCTCGATCTGCGCAGCCGGGATGTTCACCATCACGTAGCGGTCGCCGAGGAAGCCCGACATGGAGCGCAGGCGCACCAGGTTGGTCTCGAGCTGGCCGAGGCGGATCGGCGCCGAAACATTCATCGCGGCGAAGCTGTACTCGCCCATCACGCCATCGGCGGGCAGGCCGTGGCGCGCCTGGAAGCGCTTCACGGCGGCGTCGACATAGGTGTCGAAGGATTCGCTGATACCGGCCTGGGTGGAAAGATCGCCGGAAACCATTAGGCGCTTGCGCAGCGGCACGACATCCGGGTCGACATTGCCAAGGCGCAGTTTCTTGCGCGCCGGAACAACCGGCCAGCCGCCCTGCGCGACGATATTCGCGTAGGTCGCAATGGCCTGCTCGACATACATCGCCGTTTCCGGGCTGAAGATCGGCAGGTGCGAGGCCACCTTGCCGCCCTGGCTGGCGCGGGCGTCGAACTGGTCGCCCCAATTGCCGCGCATCTGGGATTTCAGAATGTCGCCGATGACGTCCTGCGCGGATGCGGAATTCGCGGCAAGAGTCGCAGCAAGCGCGCTTGCGCCCGTGAGGAATTTACGGCGGGAAGTCTTCATCGGCAGTTCGTACTCGCAGGTTACAACCAACTGATAGCGGGGATATCTAGCCGGTCCGGCCTTAACAATTCGCCAACCATAAGGACGGTTCCTCAAAACCGCCGTGTCCCCGAAACCAGCTGATCGACAGCATAGGTTTCCAGTCTCCGGGTTAGTCATTTGAATATGGCGGCAATTTGGCTAAGGCCAGACACGAGCCTGTGAAAGGCGCCACAAAGCAAAACCGGCGCCAAGGTGGCGCCGGTTTGCAACAGTATGACCGAGCGGCTTCGCTTTACATGCGATAGGCGATCGTGTCGTTCCAGAAGCGGTCGAGGCGCTGCAGAGCGCGGTTCATCTGGCGGAACTCGTCCTGCGACAGCCCGCCAACCTGCTCGATCGAGCCGATATGGCGCTCATAGAGGCCTGCAACCACTTCGGCGATCGCCTGGCCCTTCGGCGTCAGGCTGACGCGGACCGAACGGCGGTCGATGCGCGAACGCTGATGGTTGATGAAGCCGAGATCGACCAGCTTTTTCAGATTGTAGGACACGTTCGAGCCGAGATAGTAGCCGCGCGAACGCAGTTCGCCCGCGGTCAGCTCGGAATTGCCGATGTTGAACAGCAGCAGCGCCTGGATGGCGTTGATGTCGCTGCGCGCGCTGCGGTCGAACTCGTCCTTGATGACGTCGAGCAGACGGCGATGCAGCCTTTCCACCAGCTGCAGGGATTCCATGTAAAGCGTGCGGATCGCATCCTTGCGATCATCACCCGCGGGGGCGGTCTTTGCCGCCTGGCGCGTATTGATCATTGTCTTTGCCTCTCGTTTGTCGCCCGGTGATTGTTTTTTTGCTTCTCACCTTGGACACGACCATAAAGAGGACAACTAAAATTCGACTTAAACGCCAGCCTTAACAGGGTCTTACGGCGATCCGTTTGGAAGGATCGTTAAGGTTGGGTTAGCGGGGCTGGCGCTTTTGTAGATAAATCGCGACCCTGAAGGCCGCGTAAAGCAGCGCAACGCCGGCATGCGCCGCCACAATCAGCCAGCGGTGGCCGAACAGATCGGGGAAACCCGCATACATGATGATTTCGGTGGCCGCGCAGATGAACCAGATCACCGGTCCCCAGGACGAGGTCATCCACAGACCAACGGCGGCGACCGGAAACAGCGCGGCCAAAGTCACCGAAACGACCTGCCAGTGGACCGGCATCAGGTCGAAGCGCCAGAGCGGACCGTCATAAACGCCGATCAGCCTGATCCAGTACATGATGCCGAAGAGCAAGCAGTAGACGGCGATGACCCGGTGAAACCAGAAAAAACTCGCCTCGGTCGTGGAAGGCACCATTGGCCGTGGCTGAATTCCGGTGTCCGTCACAGACTCAGTTCCCCCTCGTCGAGCGGGGCAAAATAGCGATCGATGTCGTTCGGGTCGACCTCTTCCAGCGTCGCCGGACGCCAGCGCGGTCTGTTGTCCTTGTCGATCACGACGGCGCGGATGCCTTCGTAGAAATCGTCGCCGTGGAGCATTCGGTTAACGACGCGGAACTCGAGCTGCATGCATTCGTCCATCGAAAGCATCGCGCCATCGGTAATCTGGCGGAAGGCGACGTGCAGGCTTGTCGGCGAACGCGTCTTCATCGTTTCGAGCGTTTTGGCAGTAAAAGGCTCTAGCGGCGCTGCCTGCGCGAGACTTGTCAGCACGTCGTCCAGCGTGCCGAGACTGAAATGTTTCTGGATCACATGGGTCATGGCCTCGTCGGTTTCGCGCTCGGCGGAAACTGCAAACGTCTTCAGCGCTTCATCGGGCAGCCCACTTTCGGCGATGGCGTCGACAAGGTCCGGCAGTTGCGCCGCGTCTATGGAATGGGTCGACAACCCCGACCAGCAGGCGTCGCCGCGGCGGATACGCGTGCCGGTCAGGCCGAGATACATGCCAAAGCTGCCTTTGAGACGCGGCAGCATGTGGCTGCCCCCGACATCGGGGAAAAAGCCGATGCCGACTTCGGGCATGGCGAAGATCGCGTTTTCCGTCATGACGCGATGCGAGCCGTGGAACGACACACCGACGCCGCCACCCATGACGATCCCGTCGATCAGCGCGACATAGGGTTTCTTGAAACGCTTGATCTTGGCATTGAGGCGATATTCGTCGGCGAAGAAATCGATCGGCGGGCGACCGGCTTTGCCGGCATCATAGATGTGCTGGATGTCGCCACCGGCGGAGAAAGCGCGGCCTTCCGCCTTGATCACGATGACGGCGATATCGGCGTCGTCGGCCCAGGCGTCAAGCGCCTTGTCGAGCGCCCTGATCATGCCATGGGTCACGGCATTGAGGGCTTTTGGCCGCGTCAGCGTGACAATCCCGGCCTTGCCCTGCCGGTCGAAACGGATCTCGTCACCGCCACCGAAATCCATGCGTCAGCTTCCTCCACTCAGTGGTCCGAGTGCTAAGCGCGGCCAGGGGGTGCGTCAATGGCGGAGCGACGTGAGCCGGCTGTGCGTGAAATCGTGGGCATACATGCAGGGAGGCTGGCTCTTTTCTCGGCGCGGGCCGACATGCGAGATAGCGGTCATGGTGTCGAAACGTAGAGCAGGGTTTCGCTTCCGGGCAGGGCTGCTCGTCCTGGCCTTAGCGTTTCCTGTTTCCGCTCATGCCAATGACGCTTCCTTGCTCTACCAGACGCAGGCGATCGTCACCGGCCAGAGCGAAGAGAACCGCCAGCCCGGTTTCGAAAAATGCTTCCAGGACGTGCTGGTGAAGGTTTCGGGCGATCAGCGGCTTCTGAAGATGCCCGAGGTGATCGCGCTCGTCCCAAGGTCCGGCGAGTTCGTCGCCTCCTTCCGCTATCGCGACCGGCTCGAAGGCATTCCGATTCACGACGAACAGGGAACTTACGACAGGCCGCACGATCTGACCTGCGTCTTCGACCGTGCCAAGATCGATGCCTTGCTCGCCGAGCTTGGCAGCAAACCGTGGCTCGAGCCGCGACCAAAGGTGGTGATCTTCCTTGCTGTTAAGGACGCCGCGCGCGAGTTCGTCTTGTCGTCGGATGGTGATGAGAGTCCTTACATGGCGGAATCGTTCGAAGCGGCCTCGGAACCGCTCGGTCTGGCGGTTGTCGTACCAACCGCCGATGGGTTGGCCTCACAAGGATTGCGGAACGAGTACGAGGAAGTCCGGGTCGCTTCGCCCGAACTGATGGTTCGGCCTGCGAAGGCCCTGGGTGGTGATATGCCATTGATCGGTTCCATTAGGTGGAGCGCTGCCGACCTCGGTTGGGTCGCTCTTTGGGACTTGTATGCAGATGGAACGAGCTTTCGCTGGAGCGTCAGAGGCGTCAGCTTTGACGACGCCTTCCGCAATGCCATTCGTGGCGCCGCGCAGGTGCTGTCGGGCAACGGGCAGCCGGATTAACCGCCGCAAACCGTCGCATTGGTCCCTGCTTGCCCGTCATGCTAGAAGCGGGCACGGAGACTTTGCCATGAACCGTCCCACCTCCCCAAAGGCTGCGGGCAGCCGCAGCGTCGATGAGATCACCGAAGGCCGGCGACTGCGCAGGATGCGCAAAGCGCCATGGTCGCGACGGCTGGTGCAGGAGAACCGGCTGACGGTCGACGATCTGATCTGGCCAATCTTCCCGACGGCAGGCAAGAATGTCCGCGAACCGATCGCGGCAA
>DATJTE010000107.1:0-12627 GCA_035503715.1 Rhizobiaceae bacterium
GATGCGCTGCAGCGCATAATGCAGCGGCAAATCGTAACGGTATTCGGTCCGGTGCGTGATCTTCAGCCGCATCTCAATGGAACCGGTAGTCGCGGGCGACCTGCTCGCCGAGCGCGTTGTTGTCGTTGATGAAGCCGGTCAGGAATTCATGCAGTCCGGCGTCGAGGATCTCCTTTATCGAGCTGCCACGCAGTTTCGCCAGCGTCTTGTCCGCTGTCTGGTAGCTTGGCAGGTGCAGGCCATAGTCGTTCTCGCGGAAGCCGAGATGCTCCTCGATGAAGCGGTAGCAGAAGGTGAGTGAGCGGGGCATACGGCCGTTGAGGATCAGATAGTCGGCAATGTTGGTCGGCTTGTATTCGGCGTCATAGACCCAGCGATAGGAGCGGTGCGCGGAGACCGAGCGCAGGATCGACTCCCACTGGTAATTGTCCAGCGTCGAGCCGACCCATGAGATCGACGGCAGCAGCACGTAATACTTCACGTCGAGGATGCGCGCAGTGTTGTCGGCGCGCTCCACATAGGTGCCGATCTGCGCGAAGTCGAAGGTCTCGTTGCGCAGCATGGTGCCGTAGAAGCAGCCCCGGATGAGCGCCGTCTCGCGTTTGATCGTGTCGAGCACGCTCGGAAGATCGCGCGCATCGGTCGGCGAAGCGAGGACGCGCTTCAGCGTGATCCATGCCTCGTTGATGGCTTCCCACGTCTCGCGGGTGAGCGCGGTGCGCACCATGCGGGCGTTGTAGCGCGCGGTTTCGATCGCCGACATGACGCTGGACGGGTTCTCGAAGTCGCGAAGGAGGAAATCCGAGACATTGGCGACGTTGAACTCGCTGTACTTCGCTTCATAGGCGATCTCGGCACCGGCACTCACCACCACCGACTTCCACTCCTCCGCGGAGCTTTCCGTCCGCGTCAGCGCCATGCGCAGGCCGGCGTCGACCAGACGCGCCATGTTCTCCGCCCGCTCGATGTAGCGGTTCATCCAATAGAGGCCGTTGGCGGTGCGACCTAGGAGCATTGGGGTGCTCCGCGGCAGTCGGCAGTCGGCAGCCGCGTCGCGACGATCAGGTGCGTCTCAAGCTCCTTTAACGAGCCTTGCGCGATGCGCAGGAATTGCACGTAAGCGCCACGACTGTCGCGCCCGTAGCCCTCGGCTATGTTGGCTGAAATTGAGGTCGATGAGCGCCTGATCTGCGAAGTCAGTCCATACATCTCGCTGTTCGGAAACGCACGCGTCGCAGCGTAGCACGCGACCGTCAATTCGATCGCCAGATTCCAGACGCGTAGGTCGCGATAAGACGCAATCGGTGTCGCAGGCAAATCTTCCCGGTTAGGAAGGCCCGACTGCCGACTGCCGACTGCCGACTGCCGATTAGTCATCGAGCACCCACGTATCCTTCGTCCCGCCGCCCTGCGACGAGTTCACCACCAGCGAACCCTCTTTCAAAGCAACCCGCGTCAATCCCCCCGGCACGATCTGGATGCGGTCGGAGACGAGGACGTATGGCCTAAGATCGACATGACGAGGTGCGAGCCCCTTCTCCGTCAGTATCGGACAGGTCGAGAGCGCCAAGGTCGGCTGTGCGATGTAGTTGGACGGGCGCGCAGCTAGCTTTTTCGAAAACGCCTCGCGCTCCTTAGTGGACGCCGCCGGCCCGACCAGCATGCCATAGCCGCCCGACCCGTGAACCTCCTTCACGACCAGCTCGCCAAGATTATCCTGCACATATTTCAGACTGTCCGGCTCGGAACAGCGCCAGGTCGGGATGTTGCCGAGGATCGCCTTTCGTCCCGTATAGAACTCGACGATTTCCGGCATGTAGGAATAGATCGCCTTGTCGTCGGCGATGCCGGTGCCCGGTGCATTGGCGATGGTGATGTTGCCGGCGCGGTAGACATCCATGATGCCTGGCACGCCGAGCGCGGAATCGGAGCGGAAGGTCATCGGATCGAGGAAGGAATCGTCGACGCGGCGATAGAGCACGTCGATCTGCTTGTAACCTTGCGTGGTACGCATCGCGACATGCCCTTCGACGACCCGCAGATCCGACCCCTCCACCAACTCCACGCCCATCTGGTCGGCAAGGAAGGCGTGCTCGAAATAGGCCGAGTTGAAGCTGCCCGGCGTGAGCACCGCGATGGTGGGTTGGCCTTTCAACGAATTGGGCCGCACCGCCGCGAGCGACTGCCGCAAGAGCTGCGGATAGTTTTCGACCGGACGAACCTTGATGCGCTGGAACAGCTCCGGGAAGAGCTGCATCATCGTCTCGCGGTTTTCCAGCATGTAGGACACGCCGGACGGCGTGCGCGCATTGTCTTCGAGCACATAAAACTCGTTCTCGGAGATGCGCACGATGTCGACGCCGATAATGTGCGTATAGACGCCGGCCGGCGGCCGCACCCCGATCATTTCCGGCAGGAACGCCTCATTGCTGGCGATGAGCTCCTTCGGCACGCGGCCGGCGCGCAAAATCTCCTGGCGGTGATAGATGTCGTCGAGAAAGGCGTTCAGCGCCTGCACGCGCTGTTCGATGCCCTGGGTCAGCCGCCGCCATTCCGACCCTGAAATGATGCGCGGCACGATGTCGAAGGGGATCAGCCGCTCCGACGCCTCCTGTTCGCCGTAGACGGCGAAGGTGATGCCCGTCTTGCGGAAGACGCGTTCGGCATCACGCATTTTTTCGGTAAGCCGCGCCGGGTCCTGCGCGTTGAGCCAGTTTTCGTAGGCCGAATAGGGCGTTCTCAGCCCCTTGTCGGCAGGTTTCATCTCGTCGAATGCGACCAAGCAGAAACTCCCTCGCCATCATTTCAATGATGTCGGCAAAGAAAAGCAAGCGATTTGAATACGATCGACGGCTGGCGATGGCGGCTGCACAATTCCAAGGCATGTTGATTTGTTCCTGGACACGCGCTGAACAGCCCATCGGCAGCGCCAGTGCGCTGAAACCTTCGGACCGGTTCTGCCGTATGGTAAGATGAACCGAGACTCGAAGGAGAGCCTGCCATGCGCCGCAATCTGATCGCCTTCGCCGCCCTATTCGCCTTTGCCGTTCCGGCCGCGGCCGGCGACGCGGAGGTCAAAGCGGCGCAAGGCTCGATCGAGAGCCAGCTCAAGGCGTTCCAGGCCGATGATTTCGCCGGTGCCTATTCCTTTGCCGCGCCGAACGTGAAGACCATATTCCCGACCGTCGATATTTTCATGGGCATGGTCACCAACGGCTACGCGCCGGTTCGCAAGCCGCAGAATTTCTCGTTCGGCAAATCTGAGGAGAAATCCGGCACCCAGATATGGCAGCAGGTCTATGTCGTCGGTCCCGACGGCAAGGACTATGAAGCGCTGTACACGCTCGAGCTTCAGCCGGATGGCGTGTGGCGCATTACCGGCGTCAGTCTCAGGGCGGCTAACTCGCTCAGCACCTAACCGGTAGGCAGGAACTTCGCCGCGATAAGAACCGTCAGGCCGGCGACCGTACCAGTCAGCACGGCTCCCCAGATCGTATCGACGACGGCTAGAACCGGATCGTACCCCTTCATGACAGCGAGATTGGTCGCGTCATAGGTCAGGTAGCAGAAGAAGCCGAAGAGCGCGCCATTGAGCGCAGCGGCTTTCCAGGCACCGGTCTCCAGTGCTCCCGCAACCGCGAAGTAGAGCAGGCCGCCGACATAGAGGGCGTAGAAGATAAAAGCCACGGCCCAGCGCGGCTGCTCGGCCATCAGTTCTCCCATCCGTGACACGTAGAAGCTCCGCGCGACAAGCCCGAGCCAGGTCAGGTCGATCGCGAGGAACAGCACCAGCGCGATGACATAGGCGATCAGATATTTCATGGGTGTCCCTCCGGCGTTTCGGAGCAGAAACGTTCCGACAGAAGCCAAAGTTGCGCGCGTCTACAGCGCCGGCAGATCGCCCCGCGCCCAGCCCTCGGAAATCTCCGCGCTTCGGTCCACGAACCTCCCCGCCTCGATCGCGTCGCGAATGTCCTGCATCAGCCGCTGGTAATAGGCGAGGTTGTTCCACGTCAGCAGCATCGCGCCGAGCGCTTCCTGCGACTTCACCAGATGATGCAGGTAGGCGCGGGAATAGTCGCACGCCGCCGGACAGTCGCTCTCGTCGTCGAGCGGCCTTGGGTCGTCGGCATGGCGGGCGTTGCGCAGATTCACCTTGCCGCGGCGGGTGTAGGCAAGGCCGTGCCGCCCTGCCCGCGTCGGCATCACGCAGTCGAACATGTCGATGCCGCGCGCAACCGATTTGACGATGTCGTCCGGCGTGCCGACACCCATCAAATAGCGCGGTTTATCCTCCGGCAGGCGCGGACAGGTCACATCCAGCATATCCAGCATCACGGCTTGCGGCTCGCCGACGGCCAGCCCGCCCACGGCATACCCCTTCAGCTCCATCGCGGTGAGCGCATCGGCCGACCGCTCGCGCAGCGCCGGTTTGTCACCGCCCTGCACGATGCCGAACATCGCCTTGCCAGGCTGGTCGCCGAATGCCGTCTTGCAGCGCTCCGCCCAGCGCAGCGACAGCTCCATGGCCTTCTCGATGTCCTTGTCCTTCGCCGGCAGCGCCACGCATTCGTCGAGCTGCATCTGGATGTCTGAATCCAGCAGGCCCTGGATCTCGATCGAGCGCTCCGGGCTCATCTCGTAACGCGCGCCGTCGATATGCGACTGAAACGTCACCCCCTTTTCGGTCAGCTTGCGCAATTGCGCCAGCGACATCACCTGGAAGCCGCCGGAGTCGGTGAGGATCGGCCCCGGCCACCGCGCGAACTCATGCAGGCCGCCGAGCCGCCCGACGCGCTCCGCGCCGGGCCGCAGCATCAGATGATAGGTGTTGCCGAGGATGATGTCTGAGCCAAGGTCGCGCACCTGGTCCATGTACATCGCCTTGACCGTGCCGCCGGTGCCGACCGGCATGAAGGCCGGCGTGCGCACAGTCCCGCGTGGCATGGTGATCTCGCCGCGCCGCGCTTTGCCATCGGTTGCGATGAGGCGGAAGGTGAAGGCTTGCGTCATGCCTCCTCTCCATCCGTCATTCCGGGGCCGCGCAGCGGAACCCGGAATCCAGAGCGGAGACCTAGAAGGACGTGGCGCCTAGATTGCGCCATCTCAATTGACGTTACATATCTGGATTCCGGGTTCCGCTGCGCGGCCCCGGAATGACGGTCGAGCGTGGCGTCCTCCACCCAAGCCTTCATTTCTCCGCCCGCCACAACAAACTCCCATCGCCATACGAATAGAACCGGTACCCCGTCTTTATCGCATGCGCATACGCCGCCTGCATCGCCTCAAGCCCTGCAAAGGCCGACACCAGCATGAACAGCGTCGAGCGCGGCAGGTGGAAATTGGTCATCAGCGCATCGACCGCCTTGAAGCGATAGCCCGGCGTGATGAAGATGTCCGTCGCGCCGGACCAGGCCTTCATCGAGCCGTCGTCGTTCGCCGCGCTCTCCAGCAGCCGAAGCGAGGTGGTGCCGACCGCGACGACCCGCGAGCCGCGCTTGTGTGCCGCGTTGATGGCGGCAGCCGTCCCCTCGGAAACCTCGCCGATCTCGGCATGCATCTTGTGATCGGCCGTGTCGTCCGCCTTCACTGGCAGAAATGTCCCTGCCCCGACATGCAGCGTCACGAAGCGCCGCTCGATGCCGCGTGCGTCAAGTACGGCAAACAGCTCCGGCGTGAAATGCAGGCCAGCCGTTGGTGCTGCAACGGCTCCCTCCTCTCGCGCATAAATTGTCTGGTAGTCCGCGCGATCGCGATCGTCGTCCTCGCGCTTCGACGCGATGTAGGGTGGCAGCGGAATGTGCCCGGCCGCGGCGATCTGCTCGTCGAGGATCGCGCCTGAAAAATCGAACACCAGCAGCACCTCGCCGCCGTCGTTCTTCTGCGCCACCGTCGCCTCCAGCGCGCCGAGCAGGCAGGCGTTCGCATCGTGGCCGAAGGAAATACGGTCGCCGACGGCAAGTCGTTTGCCCGGCCGCGCAAAGGCCAGCCAGCGGTCCGAACCCGTGCGCATGTGCAGCGTCGCTTCGATCTGCGCCACGCCGCCGTCGCGCCGGCGGATGCCGTTCAGCCGCGCCGGAATGACCTTGGTGTCGTTGAAAATAAGCAGGTCGCCTTCATTCAGCAGCGACGGCAGATCGCGCACGCTTTGATCCGACAGCCCCCGCCCCGGCTCGACCACAAGCAGCTTCGCCGCGTCGCGCGGCTCCGCCGGCCGCAGCGCGATGCGGTCCTCGGGAAGGTCGAAGTCGAAAAGATCGACGCGCATTGCGCCTAGTAGATGCGGATCATCAGCGCGCCGGCAAGCAGCAGCAGCGCGCCGGCGATCCGGCCAAGCGATATCTCCCGCACGGCAAGACCCAGGAAACCGATGCGGTCGAGCGCGATGCCGGCGAGCAGTTGGCCCGAGATTAGGCACGCCATGAGCGCCGCAGCGCCGATCTTGGGCGCGAGGATGACGCTGCAGGTCACGACCGATGCGCCAAGCAACCCGCCGACGATAAACAGCCAGAGCGCCGGCGCGCGCCACTGCAGCGAGAGGCCGTCAGCACTCGTCACCAGCGCGGTGACAAGTGCCAGCGCGACCGCGCCGACGAAGAACGAGACGGCGGCGGCCGCCACCGGCAGACCGAGCCCGCGCGCAAGCGCTGCATTGACCGGCGCCTGAACGGCAAAGGCCGCGCCGGCGAGAATGCCAAGCAGCGGCCAAAGCACGTTTCCCACGGTCGTCAGGCCTTCACGTCGGCCGCGACCTTCATCGACACGATCTTGTCGGGGTCCTTCACCGGCTCGCCGCGCTTGATCTTGTCGACATTGTCCATGCCTTCGATGACCTGTCCCCACACCGTGTACTGGCGGTTCAGGAAGCTTGCATCCTCGAAGCAGATGAAGAACTGCGAGTTGGCCGAGTTCGGGTTCTGCGCGCGCGCCATCGAGCAGGTGCCACGCGCATGGTTCATGTTGGAGAACTCGGCCTTCAGGTCCGGCTTGTCGGAGCCGCCCATGCCGGCGCGGCCCGGGTCGAACGACTTGCCGCCCGACTTGCCGAACTTGACGTCGCCCGTCTGCGCCATGAAGCCGTCGATGACCCTATGGAACACCACGCCGTCATACGCGCCTTCGCGCGCCAATTCCTTGATGCGCGCGACGTGGCCCGGCGCCAGGTCCGGCAACATCTCGATCACCACCTTGCCTTTGGTGGTTTCGATGATCAATGCGTTTTCGCGATCCTTGATCTCTGCCATTTCACAAAATCCCTTCGTAATGCAGATGCCGTCTAGGTGAGATGAGATTCAGGTCAGGCCGAGCCGAAAGTGGCGGCTTACGAGAACCGGAGCGGAGCGTACATTTAGTACGTGAGCACCGGAAGCGGAGGAAGCCGCCATTTGCAGGCCGGCCTCACCTGAATATCGCGCACCTAGTTGTCGGCCTGAACGTTCACCTTCATCATCCGGTCCGGCTCGGAAACGACGCCGTTTGCCGCCTGGTCGCCCTTCTTGATCTTGTCGACCAGCTCCATGCCGCTCTCGACCGTGCCCACCACCGTGTACTGGCCGTTGAGCGATGGCGCCTCGGCGAACATGATGAAGAACTGCGAATTGGCCGAGTTCGGGTCCTGCGCGCGCGCCATGCCGACCACGCCGCGAACATAGGGCTCGTTGGAGAATTCAGCAGGCAAATCAGGGCGGTTCGAGCCACCGGTGCCGGCCGCTTCCGGGGAATAGCCGTCGCTCATGTCGCCATACTGCACGTCGCCGGTCTGCGCCATGAAGCCGTCGATGACGCGGTGGAATGCGACATTGTCATAGGCGCCCTCGCGCGCCAGCGCCTTGATCTGCTCGACATGTTTTGGCGCGAGATCGGGTCTCAATGCCACGACCACATCGCCGTCCTTCAGCGTGATGACGAGCGTGTTTTCGGGCTCGGCCGCCGTCGACTTCATTGCCGAGCCAAGCAGGCCGGCGGCCATGATGGCAAACGAAACGAGCTTCAAAAGCTGCATGGAATGGGGCTCCTGGGAGAACTTATTTCGGGAACTTCTTGGCCAGCGCGGTTGCCACCGCCTGAGGCACGAAGGGGCGGATGTCACCGCCCATGGATGCGATCTGCCGCACCAATGTGGCCGTAATGGTTCGAACGGACGGGCTGGCCGGCAGGAAAACCGTCTGCAGATTGGGCGCCATTGTCTCATTCATGCCGGCCATCTGCATCTCGTAGTCGAGATCGGTTCCATCGCGCAGGCCACGAATATTGATGTGCGCGCCGTACTTCTTTGCCGCGTCTATCACGAGGCCTTCAAAGACCACCACCTTCACACGCTTGGCATCCTTGCCGAACTCGGCCTTGGACGCCTTCTCGATCAGCGCCTTACGCTCTTCGACGCTGAAAAGCGGGGTTTTCCCGGGATTTACCCCGAGGGCGCAGATCACCGTGTCGGCCACTGCAAAAGAGGCCTTGAGAACGTCCAGATGTCCGTTTGTCAGAGGATCGAACGATCCGGCATAGATGGCGATGCGTTCCGTCATGGCCGCAGCTTCTACCGAGCCCCGGAAATAAAGGCAATTCACCCGCATGAACGGCGGATGAACGAGGCCGTCAGAAGCGGTTTAAAAGCCACCCGCTAAACGGGTTTTCAGCGATCCGATGAAACCAAACCGCGTTTCGGTCGTTGCTAAGGCCAGGAGAACCGAAAAATGATGATCTTCATGCTTGCCGCCGCCATGACCGTCGCCATGCTGATTGCCACGGTTTTTGCCATTCATCAGGAAACCGCCCGCGCATCCTTCAAGGATCATCCGGGCCGCGTTGGCCGTTTCGGCCTGCACCGTTAACGAATCCCCGAATCCCTGCCTCCCGAGGCAAAGGCGCGGCCACTGGCCGCGCCTTTTTTATTTCCAGTGGCAACCTGCCGATCGAGCTCTATTCCGGCGTCTCTTCCGCCTCAGCAGCATCTGTCTCGCCCTCATCCTCACCATTCGGCTCGGAGATCCGCTCGACTGACACGACAGCCTCGCCTTCCGCCGGCTTGAAGATGGTCACGCCCTTGGTCGCGCGGCTCGCGATGCGAATGCCGTCGACCGGCACGCGGATCACCTGCCCGCCATCCGACACCAGCATGATCTGGTCGTCGTTGAGCACCGGGAAAGTCGCAACCAGCGGGCCAATCTCGTCGACGCGTGAAACGTCGGTGGCGCGGATGCCCTTGCCGCCGCGATTGGTCAGGCGAAAATCATAAGAAGACGACCGTTTGCCGTAGCCGTAGGTCGTGACGGTCAGCACGAACTGCTCATGCGCCTTCAGCAGCTCATAGCGGTCGTCCGAAATGTCGGTCTCCTCGCCAACCTCCTCATTGGTCAGCGCGATGTCCTCTTCCTCGGCATTGGCGAGTTTGCGCTCGGCCGCGGCGCGCTTGAGATAGGCCGCGCGTTCGGGCGCGTCCGCGTCGACATGCTCGAGGATCGTCATCGAGATCGCGCGCTCGTCCTTGCCCATGGCGATGCCGCGCACGCCCGTCGAATTGCGGCCGGCAAATACGCGCACGTCCGTCACCCGGAAGCGGATGCACTGGCCGGAATTGGCGGTCAAAAGAACGTCGTCATTCTCCGTGCAGGTCTCGACGGAGAGGATCTCGTCGCCCTCCTCGAGCTTCATCGCGATCTTGCCATTGCGCTTCACGTCGACGAAATCCGAGAGCTTGTTGCGGCGCACGGTGCCGCGCGTCGTCGCGAACATGATGTCGAGTTCGGCCCAGCTCGCCTCGTCCTCCGGCAGCGGCAGGATGGCGGTGATGCGATCGCCCTGCTCGATCGGCAGCATGTTGATCAGCGCCTTGCCGCGCGACTGCGGCGTGCCGATCGGCAGCCGCCAGACCTTCTCCTTGTAGACGATGCCGCGCGAGGAGAAGAACAGGATCGGCGTGTGCGTGTTGGCGACGAAGAGGCGCGTGACGAAGTCCTCGTCCTTGGTCGCCATGCCGGAGCGCCCTTTGCCGCCGCGCGCCTGTGCGCGGTAGAGCGACAGCGGCACGCGCTTGATGTAGCCGGCATGCGTAACCGTGACGACCATATCCTCGCGCTGGATGAGGTCCTCGTCCTCCATGTCGGCGCCGCCGTCGACGATCTCGCTGCGGCGCGGATTGGCGAACTCGTCGCGGACAGCCGCAAGCTCGCTCTTCACGATGCTGAGGATGCGCGCGCGCGATGACAATATGTCGAGGTAGTCCTTGATCGCATCGCCGATCTGGTTGAGCTCGTCGGCGATCTCGTCGCGGCCGAGCGCGGTCAGCCGCGAAAGCTGCAGCGCCAGGATGGCGCGCGCCTGCTCGTCCGACAGATTGTAGGTGCCGTCCTCGTTGATCTTGTGACGCGGATCGTCGATCAGCAGGATCAATGACTCCACATCCGCCGCCGGCCAGCGCCGCTCCGTCAGGCGCTCGCGCGCGGTGGCGGGATCGGGCGCCGAGCGGATCAGCTTGATGACCTCGTCGATATTGGCCACCGCTATGGCCAGGCCAACGAGCGTGTGGGCGCGTTCGCGCGCCTTCTTCAGCAGGAACTTTGTGCGGCGGCTGACGACCTCCTCGCGGAAGGCGTTGAAGGCCTTCAGCATGTCGATGAGAGTCATCACCTCCGGCTTGCCGCCGTTCAGCGCCACCATGTTCGCGCCGAAAGAAGTCTGCAGCGGCGTGAAGCGGTAGAGCTGGTTGAGGATCACGTCGGCATTGGCATCGCGCTTCAATTCGACGACGACGCGATAGCCTTGCCGGTCAGACTCGTCGCGAATGTCGGAAATGCCTTCGATGCGCTTGTCGCGCACCAGTTCGGCCATCTTCTCGATCATCGCCGCCTTGTTCACCTGGAACGGGATTTCGGTGACGACGATCGCTTCGCGATCGCCGCGGATCTCCTCGACATGCACCTTGCCGCGCATGATGATCGAGCCGCGGCCGGTCGAATAGGCCGAATGGATGCCGGAGCGGCCGAGTATGATGCCGCCGGTCGGGAAATCGGGGCCGGGGATGATTTCCATCAGCGCGGACAGATCCATCGCCGGATTGTCGATCAGCGCGATAGCGCCATCGACGACTTCGCCGAGATTGTGCGGCGGAATGTTCGTCGCCATGCCGACCGCGATGCCGCCCGAACCGTTGACGAGCAGGTTCGGGAAGCGTGCCGGCAGGACTTTTGGCTCGCTGTCGGTCGCGTCGTAATTGTCCTGGAAATCGACCGTTTCCTTGTCGATGTCCTCGAGCAGTTCATGCGCCAGCTTGGTGAGGCGCGACTCCGTGTAGCGCATCGCCGCGGGCGGATCGTTGTCCACCGAGCCGAAATTGCCCTGCCCGTCGATCAGCGGCGCGCGCAGCGACCAGTCCTGCGCCATGCGCACCAGGGCGTCGTAGATCGAGGCGTCGCCGTGCGGGTGGTATTTACCCATCACGTCCGACACCGGACGCGCCGATTTCACATGTTTGCGGTTCCAGTGATAGCCGCTCTCATGCGAGGCATAGAGGATGCGCCGGTGCACGGGCTTCAGGCCGTCGCGCACATCCGGAAGCGCGCGGGACACGATCACGCTCATCGCGTAATCGAGGTAGCTGCGCTGCATCTCCTCGATGATGGAAATCGGCTCGATGCCGTCGGAGCTGCCACCCGCGCCGGGCGGTGTTTTCTGGTCGGTCAAATGAATTCGCGATCAAATAAGGGAATCACTGACTGTTTATATAGGAATCACCCTGCCGGAACCAATCCGTCAGAGCCCGAAAAGCGCCATTTCAGGGTCTTTTTCCAAAGCTCATTTTGCGATTGATTTCAGCAGGTTACCGGCCTCGAAATGACCTGGCGCGATCGAAAGCTCAAAAGGTCGCATCCTTTCAGGGATTCGTAAGCCGGATGTGCGGAAATACGGACGCATTGAAGCGCGTCATCCGGCGCCAGCCAACGGCAGAGGCAGACCCTCCTTGAACCCCACAGAAGACCGCTTTTCCGGACCGTTCGGCGCCTTCGTCGCGCGTGTATCCGAGGGGAAGAACTCGCTGCCGCGCATCCTGATCGGAACGGCGATCGTTGTCGCTGTCTGGTTTGGCGGCACGCTGGCGCTTGTCACCGGCGGTGCATTCCTCACCGCCATCGGCTGGATCCCTGAAAGCTGGCTGGGCATTCCGACCGGCCTCGTCTTCAACGATTTCGTCCAGTCACGCATCGGCCTGGCAACCGCGATCGCCACCCTCGGCTTCATTTGGCCTGGGATATGGATCGCGATGCGGCTGGTCCATCGCCGCAAGCTGCGAACAATCCTCGGCGCCACCGCCAACGTCGCCACAGGCGATTTCTGGCGCGGCGCGGTGGCGACCTTGATCGTTGCGGTCCTGATGAGCGTCGCAAACATCTGGGCGGACGACCGGGTTGTTCGCTCTGACCTGTCGCTTTCGGCCTGGCTGCTCATGCTTGTGCCGCTGGCGGCGGTTCTTCTCGTGCAGACCTCGGCCGAAGAGGCGCTGTTCCGCGGCTACCTGTTGCAGAATCTCGCGCACCGCTTCCGCTCGTTCTGGATCTGGGCGGTTCTGCCCGCCGCGCTCTTCGCCGCCGGACATTGGGTTCCTGGCGCAAAGCCCTGGATGAGCGGCATGGT
>DATJTE010000108.1:0-47015 GCA_035503715.1 Rhizobiaceae bacterium
TGGCCGACGTGATGAGCTTCTATATGGCCGGGCCGATCTATGTCGCCGCGCTGTCGCATGTGATGCTGGGCGAGAAGGTGGGATGGCGACGCTGGATCGCGATCCTGATCGGGTTCATCGGCGTGCTGGTGATCCTGCGTCCGACATCGGCGGCGTTCTCCACGGGATCGGTCATCGCGCTGATCGGCAGCTTCGCGTTCGCGCTCACCATCATTACAGGCCGTATGTTGCGCGGGACCAGCGACACGACGCTGGTCACCTGGCAGACGATCTGTTCGCTGATCATCGGAGGCATCCTGTGCATCGGCGCGTGGACGCCGGCCGGCGCCTTCGACTGGGGTGCGATGCTGCTGCTGGGGGTCGTTGCCTGTATCGCCCATCTGCTGATCGTGCGTGCGCTGAAACTGGCGCCGGCTGCCACACTGGCCCCGCTGCACTACACGCTGTTGCTGTGGGCAATCGTCTTCGGATGGTTCTTCTTCGGTGACATTCCCGACTCGCAGACGATCATCGGCGCGGGCATTGTCGTTCTGGCAGGGCTCTTCATCGTGCATCGGCAGAAGACGGTAGCGACCGTGCCGCCGGAGGACGTGGCGAAAGGCGTAAACTGAGCAAGTTGAAAAACCCATCTAGTTGGGTTATGTCATATCCCGATGATAACATTGCTCCGCGCCCAGGGCTTGCGCGTCATAATCTTCACGGACGATCACGAGCCGGCCCATGTGCATGTTTTTGGTGACGGACATGCAAAAGTTGATCTCATTGGCGACGACGGCTTGCCGCGACTCGTGTGGTGCCGAGGGATGAAGCAGCCGAAGTGAAGAAAGCGCTGAAGATCGTGACAGAACATCGGACAATGCTTCTGGCGCAATGGAAGGAAATTCATGATTGACCGAAACGCATTCCGAGTTGCCGTCGAGCGCGGTCGTGACCTTGACCTTCGTGAGCCACGGGCCAAAGCCGCACGTTACGACCGGAAGCTGAAGCGCGTGGTGGTGGATTTGACTAACGGTGCGTCTTTCGCCTTTCCTCCGGCGATTGTGGAAGGACTGGAGACGGCCACCGATACCGCACTTTCCGACATCGAGATTCTTGGCGACGGTTACGGCCTGCATTGGGAGGCGCTCGACGTCGACTACACTGTACCTGGCCTGCTCGCGGGCATTTTCGGCACACGCTCCTATCTTGCGGCTGAGGCCGGGCGGTCGACCTCCGCGGCAAAAGCGAGGGCTGCGCGGGCCAATGGTGCAAAAGGCGGACGCCCCCGCAAATCCGTCGCCGGCTGAGCGCTTTCCAAGTTCTGCCATCCAGAGTGAGTCCCGGGAGCAACACTCGGGACCTGTCGTTAACTGCACCCGCCGGTTCGCGCATAAAAAGAGTTTGCAACTGATCAAATCATGTTACCTTCTGTAACAAAGAAAAAGGGCAGAGGGCGGGAACGGTTTGATTCGGGTCGCGAGACCACGATTTCCCCTGCGTTGGGGATGGCTTCCCCGCGGCGCTGAAAAGCCGCCGCCCCTGACTCCTGTTTCCTCCATGCAAAGCTTCTGGGGCCTGATGCGGGCCTACTGGTTCTCGGACCGCTGGAAAGAAGCCTGGGCGCTTACCATCATCATCGCGCTCTTTACCGCCGCATCGAGCAAAACCAGCGTCTGGTTTGCGGAAGCCTCTGGCGAGCTCATCAATTCGATCGCCTATTTCCACGCCGAAGGAAACGAATCGCCCCTGGCGACGGTGCTGCGAAACGCGGCCTTCCTCGTCGGCCTGGTGATCCTCAAAGACCTCGGCATCGTCGCCGTGAGACATATGTTCTCGACGACGCTTCATCGCAAATGGCGCGCCTGGCTGGACAGCCGTTTCAACGAAGCGCTGCTGGACGGCAATCACACGCACTTCCACGTGCAGCACGAAGGCCGCGGCATCAACGGCGAAGCAATCGTGCCGCCGGACAATGTCGACCAGCGTGTGCAGGATTCGATCAAGGACATGACCGGCGGCGCCATCGGGCTTGCCATGGGCATACTTGGCGTGACGACGGCGCTCTACTTCATCGGCAGCAAGCTGCTCGAGACCTCGACGGTGGTGGAAGGCCTGGAATTTCTCGGTGCCTATGGCGGCGCGATCCTCGCCTTCACCGTGATCGCGGTCTATGTGCCGATCAACACCTTCGTTGCTCTCAAATTGGGCCGCATCCTGCAGCGACTGACCAACCAGATCCAGCAGGCGGAAGGCAGCTATCGCGGCGAGCTGAACACATTCCTGCGCCGCAGCTTCCATGTCGCGGCGTCGCGCGGCGAGGCAGTGCAGCGCGCCATGCACCGGCAGCTCTACAAGAGCATCGACACGACATGGTCGAAACTCAACTGGTTCCACTCCGGCTACGGCGCGTTCGAGAAGATCTACGACTTCGTTGGCGCGCGCGTCATCGCCTACGGACCGGGGCTGATCCCGTTCATGAACCAGCAGATCAATCTGAAAGGCTATGTGACCGGCGCGGAACTGGTGAACGCGCTGATCGGCCACTGCTCATGGTTCATCCACGTGATGCCGGCCATCGCGACGCTGAGGACCAATGCGCGGCGCGTGACCGACCTCGCCAATGCGATCGAGAACGTGCAGGAACCGCAGGAATTCTACCGCCGCACCGGCCAGTCGGACTTCCGCTATTCGTTCCAGAACCCGGGGTTCGGGTTGACGATCCGGAATATAGAGCTGATGCATCAGGGCGCGGACGCTGTGCCGTTCCTCGCGGTCGAGAACATCCGATTCACGCGCGGTGAATGGGTGTTCGTGAAGGGCGATTCGGGCTGCGGCAAGACTTCACTGCTGAAGGCGATCAACGGGCTCTGGCCCTATGGGCGCGGCGACGTCGTGATGCCGGAAGGCGTGCGGACCTTCTACGCGGCGCAGGAAGTGAAGCTGCCGAAAGTGTCGCTGAAGCAGCTCGTCTGCCTGCCTGGCACCGAAGACGGCCACTCCGACGCGCGCGCGGCCGCCGCCCTCTACAATGCCGGGCTCGGCGAATTCATCGAGTATCTGCACGACGAATCGCGTGAAGGAAAAATCTGGGATCAGGTTCTGTCGGGCGGGCAGAAGCAGAAGCTGGTCGTGGCGCGCATTCTGCTCCATCGCCCGGGGCTGCTCTTCCTCGACGAGGCGAGCGGCGCATTGGACGTTTCAGCCAAGATCGCCTTTCATCAGGCGATCAAGGATCATTGTCCCGAAACGACTGTGATCAGCGTGATGCACGAGACCACGCCGCCGCGCACCGAGACGGGCGAAGAGTTCTATCACAGTGTGCTGGCGATCTCCGACGGCGTCGCGAAGAAGAAGCCGCTGGTCAGCCTGCCGGTCGAGCTCACGACGATCCTTTCGCAGACGCGCACTCGCGAACAGCGGCGGGACATACCGCGCGTGCGCATCAAGCTGAATTAGGGTGTGTTGAGATTCAGGTGATGCCGGCCTGCAAATAGCGGCTTCCTGCGCTTCCGGTGCTCACGTACCCGAATGTACGCTCCGCTCCGGTTCTCGTAAGCCACCATTTTCGGCTCGGCCTGACCTGAATCTCAACACACCCTTGGCTACTCCGACAGAACCAGCGCCCAATAGCGGCGGCCGCTGCCATTCGCCTCCTCGACCGAAGCAAGGCCGAATTTCGAGAAGCGCGGGTCGAGCATGTTCTTGCGATGGCCGGAGGAATTCATCCAGGCGGTGAAGAGTTCGCCCGGCGTGAAGCGGCCATGCGCGATGTTTTCGGCCGCCGCCACGTCGATGCCGTTGTCCTTGACGCGTGAGGCGAAGTCGCGCCCGCGGCGGGTCGTGTGATCCATGTCGCCGCTGCGCGCCATGAAGGTTGCCTGCTCAAGTGCCGCGCGCTCGAGCTTTGAGTCCGAGCTGAGCAACGGCAGGCCGTGCGACGTGCGGATCTTGGTCAGTGCCTCGGTGCCGGATTGCGCCTCTATGACGGCCGCGCCGGTTTTGTTGGAGCCAAGGTCGAGCACGCTCTGGCAAGCCGGGAGCGAGAGCGCAAGGCAAAGAGCGGCAGCGAGGCGCAGCGGATTGGCTGTGGTGATAATGGAACCGTCCCCGAAATTTCGGGGATGTGTTTCGGGCGAGATCGTGGATTTTTTATGGAACGTTACCAGTTGCCGCGCTAGCCCTTCGCGACGGCCTCGACGTGCCGAGAGAAATCGGCGGTTTCCATGAGCGCCTTGCAGCGGGCGAAGCGGCCGTCGGCATAAGCGCGGAAATCGTCCACGGGATTCCTGTTGGCAAGCTGGATCAGGCCCCACAGCGTCCAGAGCAGGTCGCACATCGCCTTGTAGATGACGATGCGGCCGCGCTCGGTCGGCTTCGGCTCGCCGCCGAAATAGGCACGGAACATTTCTTCGTCCTGCTCGTCCCCGAACTTGCCCTCGACAGAGAGGTCGCCGAGGTCCCACATCGGGTCGTTCATGCCGGAATACTCCCAGTCGACGATCCACATGCGCTCGCCTGTGTCGAGGAAGTTTTCGCAGAGCGGGTCGCAATGGCACGCGACGAGTTCCGCAGGATGCCGCGACAGCGCGGTGCGGATGTTCTCCGCCTCTCTGAGTACGTCGTGATAGCCGGCCGGCAACGCGACATCCTTGGTCGACAGGATCTTGAGGTAGTCGTCGATCATCGAGAACAGGTAGAAACGGAATGGAAACACCGCGCCTGACGCGTGCAGCTTGCGGAACGCGTCGCCTGCGCGTGCCGGCGCCCCGGCATTCAGCTTGAAGGCTGCCGGCGACATGGTCTGGGCGCCGGAGATGAAGCGGGTGACCATGATGCCGGTCTTGTCGTCGAAATGCAGAACCTGCGGGCTGACGCCGGCCTTGGCCGCTTCCCGCGCCGCGACCGCCTCATTGGCGCGGTTGATGTATTCTTCCGTGCCCTTGCCGGGAATGCGCAGGCAATAATTGCTGACCTGATACACGAGATTGGTGAGCCCGCCGAGCCTGACGATCGGGCCGATGCGGTCTTCCAGGAGGGGGATATCGGCCATGGCCTTTCGCGCCAGCGCCAGATCTTCGTTCATGCCACCCCTCCGATTTATGCGGCCGGACCGTTCCACAGAATTCGCCGCTTGGCTATGATCGGAACGACACACAAGGACGGACGTGCAGTTGATGGAAAAGGGCAAGCATGATGGGCCTAAGCATGACGGGCCGTTGGGCGCGGTGTATGACGCCAAGCGGCCGGAAGAGGTGGCAGCACTCTATGACGGCTGGGCCTCGACTTATGACGCCGACATGGCGGCCAACGGCTACCGTCATCCGACCATCTGCCTCGCGCTGATCGCCCGCCATGTGCCGCGCGGCGCGGCGCCGCTGCTCGACGCCGGCGCCGGCACCGGCCTGATCGGCGAATGGCTGTCGATCACCGGTTATCCGGAGGTCGAGGCGCTCGACATCTCGGAAGGCATGCTGCGGGTTGCAGCGAAGAAGAAGGTCTATTCGACGCTGCACACGCTGGCGCTCGGCGGCCCGCTGCCGTTCAAGGACGAGTATTTCGCAGGCATCGTCTCGGCCGGCGTGTTCACCACCGGCCATGTCGGGGCCGAGGCGCTGCCGGAACTGATCCGCATCTGCCGCAAGGGTGGCGCGATCGTGCTGACGGTGAAGAACACGCTGTGGGAAGCGGGGTTTGCCAAGCGCATCGCGGAGTTGGAAAAGGCAGGTTCGGTGACGCGTGCGGAGGAGACGCAGCCTTATGTGTCGATGCCGGGCGAGGCGGACACAGTGCCAAGCCGGGGGCTGGTGCTGATCGTGCAGTGATCCCTCCTCCTTGAGGGGAGGGTCGGCCGAGCGCGGCGGCGAAGGCCGCCGTAAGCGAGGCCGGGGTGAGGTACAAACGGTAGTGCGCCGACCTCATTCTGCCGCGTTGCAAAGCGGCGTGCCCTTCATCGGCGACCCCACCCGGCCAATCGCCTTCGGCGATTGTCCACCCTCCCCTCAAGGGGGAGGGATCATCCCTTCACACGCTCTGCTTTAGGATCGTACAGCGGTTCGAGATGCAGCCGCGCCGGCGTCTTCTCCATCGCGACGACGAGTTCGTAGTCACCGCCCGCCAGGAACTCGTCGCTGACACCATCGGCGTTGCGCACATAGCCGTAACCGATGTTCCTGCCGATCGTGTAGCCGAAGCCGCCGGAAGTGAGATAGCCGACCGGCTCGCCATTGCGCAGGATCGTTTCGCGGCCGACGAGCACGATGTCGGGGTCGTCCACAGTGAAGCCCGCGAAGCGCTTTGTCACAGATTTGCCCGCGGACGCTTCCAGCGCGCGGCGGCCGAGGAAATCGGTGTTCTTGCGCAGCTTTACCGCCCAGCCGAGGCCCGCTTCGACCGGCGTGTCGTTCGGCGTGATGTCGGACCCCCAGGCGCGATAGCCTTTCTCCAGCCGCAGCGATTCCAGGGCGCGGTAGCCGACCGGGCGGATGTCGTAATGCCGGCCGGCCACTATCAACGCATCGAAAATCTCGCCCGTGGCCGCGATCGGGACATGCAGCTCCCAACCGAGCTCGCCGACATAGGTCACACGGAGCGCCCGCACCGTGTGACCAGCGATCTCGATCTCGCGGGCATGGCCGAATGGGAATGCGGTGTTGGAGACGTCCGACGGAGTCACCTCGAACAGCACGTCGCGGGCGCGCGGACCCATCAGCGAGAGCGTGCCGAACTGTTCGGTGACATCGGTGAGCGCGGCGTCCAGCTCATCCGGAATGTGATCGCGAATCCAGCCGAAGTCGTGCGTGCGGAAACCGGTGCCGGTAACGATGTAGAATTTGTCCTCGGCCAACCGCGCGACGGTGAGGTCTGCCTCGATGCCGCCACGCGTATTGAGAAGCTGCGTATAGGTCAGCCGGCCGACCGGTTTTGACACATCGTTGGCGCAGATCCAGTCCAGCGCCTTGCTCGCATCGCGGCCTGACAGTTCGTATTTGGCGAAGGAGGATTGGTCGAAAATGCCGACCTTCTCGCGCACCAACCGGTGCTCGTCGCCGACGGCCGCGAACCAGTTCTGCCGACCCATCGAGTAGACGTCTTTCGGCTCAACGCCCTGGGGCGCGAACCAGTTCGGCCGCTCCCAGCCGAGCTTCGAGCCGAACACGCCGCGATGCGATTTGAGTCGGTCGTAGAGCGGCGAGACGATGCGCGGCCGGCCGGATTCGTATTCCTCGTGCGGGAAACCGATCGTATAGTGCTTGCCATAGGCTTCCAGCGTCCGGTCGCGCACCCAGTCGCGGTCGCGGTGCATCTCGGAGAAGCGGCGAATGTCGACGACCCAGAGGTCGAGCGGGGCCTCGCCATCGACAACCCATTGCGCCAGCACCCAGCCGCCGCCGCCGGCGGACGCGATGCCGAAGGCGTTGAAACCCGCGCCGACAAACATGTTGGGACACTCCCGCGCGACGCCGAGAATGAAATTGCCATCCGGCGTAAAGCTCTCCGGCCCATTGATCATCTGCTTGACGCCGACTGACTCCAGAGCCGGCACGCGCGCGATGGCCTGCGTCATGTGCTGCTCGAAATGATCGTAATCGTCGTCGAACAGGCGGAACTGCCAGTCGTTCGGCACGTCGCCCGTCGTCCACGGCTGCGGGTTCGGCTCATAACCGCCCATGACAAGCCCGCCGACCTCTTCCTTGAAATAGGTGCGGCGGTCGGGATCGCGGATCGTCGGCGCGTCGGTCGCGAGACCGTCAATCTTTTCGGTGATGATGTATTGATGCTTGACCGGCTGCAACGGCACGTTGATGCCGGCCATCGCGCCGACCTGCCGCGCCCATTGCCCGGCGCAGTTGACGACCTTCTCGCAGGCGATGTCGCCCTGGTCGGTCTTCACCTTGACGATACGCCCGTCCTGCATCTCGAAACCCGTGACACGGGCATCCTCGAAAAGCTTTGCGCCATGCATGCGCGCGCCCTTGGCCAGCGATTGCGCGATGTCGGAGGGCGAAGCCTGACCGTCGGTCGGCAGCCACGAGGCACCGACGAGGTCGGAGACGTCCATTAATGGCCACATCGCCTTAACCTCGGACGGCGAAAGCAAGGCCATGTCCATGCCGAAACTCTTCGCCGTGGTGGCGAGGCGGCGAAACTCGGTCCAGCGGTCCTGGTTGGTGGCGAGGCGCAGGCAGCCGGTCATCTTCCAGCCGGTAGCAAGTCCGGTCTCGGCTTCCAGGCCTTTGTAAAGCTCGACGGAGTATTTCAGCACGCGCGTGATCGAGGCCGAAGAGCGGAGCTGGCCGACGAGGCCTGCCGCGTGCCAGGTCGAGCCTGAGGTCAGCTTGCCCTGTTCAAGCAGAACGACGTCGGCCTTGTGCTGCTTGGCCAGATGGTAGGCCGTCGAGCAGCCAATGATGCCGCCGCCGATGACAACAATGGCTGCGTGGGTCGGCAATGTCATGCTGGCTTTCCGTATTCCGAGCGATACGCGTCGAGCGCTGCGTCGAGGCGCGAGAGATTTTCGGCGGTGTAGGCGACGTAGTTGGCGCCGGGCGCGTTGAGGTGGAGTTCGGACACCATGCTCCACATCGCCTCGCGCAAGAGTGATGCAACCTGCATGGCGGAATGCGATTTCCTGAGCGCGGCGTCAGGTGCGCGGCCGAAATAGACGTCCAGCAGCTCCCCGGATTCATCCGCCGTCATGCCGGCATTGGAGGCGGCACCGGCGAGGTCGAACATGGCGGTGTTGAAGCCGGCATATTCGAAATCGATCAGCCAGAGTTTTTTCCCGTCGTCGAGGAAGTTGGCGGGCAGCAGATCGTTGTGGCCGAAGATGACGGGAAGGGCAGTCTGCGCGGCCTCAAGTTCGTCAGCGAGCGCGAGGTAGCCGGGCAACGCGCTGGACATGCGGCTGTTTCCGTCGACGAGCGTGCGCGCATAGTCGCGGATGACGTGAAAGACCCAGAACATGAAGCCGGCGCCGGTGACATGGCGCGGCATCTCGTCATGGAAACGGCGAACGAGGGTTGCGATGCGCGCGCGGTTGGCGCGGACATCGTCCGCGCCATAAGTCTTGGCGCCGAGGAACTGTGTCACCATCATGCCGGGCTGGGCATAAAAGACTTCCGGCGCGAAACCGGCGGCATGCGCGGCGCGCGCCACCATGATTTCCCGTTCGCGGAAGACATGGTGGAATGGAAAATCCTGGCCGAAGCGAACGACGTATTTCGTGCCCGCGTCGGTGACGACCCAGCTCTCGTTCGACAATCCACCCTTGAGTGGTACGATGTCGATAACACCCTTCCAGATCGGAATCGCACGGATGCGGTCATGGGTGGTCATGGCGCCAGCCCCAGCCGTTTCTTTGTCCGCAAGGCGCCGGCGGCGATGAGCCGGTCGGCAATGATGGCGATGAAGGCCACCGCCAGACCGGCGACAAGACCGCGGCCCGTGTCGGCCTTGGTGAGCGCGATGTAGACCTCCTGGCCGAGATCGCGCGTGCCGACCAGGGCCGTGATGACCAGCATCGACAGCGCAAACATGATCGTCTGGTTGAGGCCGAGCATGATCTCGGGCAGCGCCAGCTTCAGCTTGATCTTGGCGAGCAGCTGGCTTCGCGTGCAGCCCATAGCGCGGCCGGCCTCGATCAGGTTCGGATCGACCTTGCGCAGGCCGAGCACCGTATAGCGGATCGCCGGCGCGATCGAATAGGCGACGACGGCGATCATCGCCGTGAAGTCGCCGACGCGGAACAGCATGACCGCCGGCATCAGATAAACGAAAGACGGCAGCACCTGCAGCGTGTCGATGACCACCTGCACCCCGCGCCAGAGCCGGTCGCGCTCCGCGGCAAGAATGCCGATCGGAATGCCGATCAGCGCCGCGAGAACGACGGAGATGCCGCAGAGATAAACCGTGACGGTCGCCTTTTCCCACTGGCCGGTCGCAGCGATCAGGAACGACAACAGACCGGCGGTCAGCGCCAGCCGCCAGCCGCCGAGACGCCAGCCGGCGAAGGCGAGCAGCGCGACGACGCCCGCCCAGGGGAGTTCGGCGAGGAAGCGCTTGAACGGTATGAGGACATCGAGAAGAACTGCGTTCTTGATCGCCTCGAAGACGTCGAAAAAGTTCACATTGATCCAGCGCACGATCTCGTTGAAGAAGGTGCCGGTCGAAACCTGGGTGCTCTCCGGATAGGATTGGAGCGCCGGAAAATCGAAGCCGAGATAAGCGGTCACTGTGACGAAGCCGAGCGCGGCGATGAGATAGGGATGACGCGCAGCGAAGTTGTCGGCGGGGATTTTTCCCTCGGCCTTGGCTGCTCTGATCGCATAGGCCTGGCTGAGGCGGTCGAGCGCGATCGCGAGCGCGACGATGGCGAGGCCCGCTTCCAGTCCGGCGCCGATGTCGAGGCGCCGAAGAGCGGCGAGCACGTCGAAGCCGAGACCGCCGGCGCCGATCATCGAGGCGATGATCACCATGTTGAGGGAGAGCATGATCACCTGGTTGACGCCGACCATCAAACTGTCTTTGGCGGAGGGCACCATGACGCGCCAGGTCATCTGGCGGCGCGTGCAGCCGATCATCTTGCCGAGGTCGAGGATCTCATTGGGCACGCCTTTTAGCGCCAGTGTGGTGATGCGCGTCATTGGCGGCATGGCGTAGATCAGCGTCGCCACCACTGCCGCCGTCGGTCCGAAGCCGAACAGAAAGAGGATGGGCACGAGATAGGCGAAGACGGGAATCGTCTGCATGAGGTCGAGGATCGGCGTCAGTGCCTTCTCGAAACGCCACCAGCGATAGGCGGCGATGCCGAGTAGCAGGCCGCCGATCACGCCGATCGGCACGGCGACGAGGATCGAGGCTAGCGTCACCATCGCCGAGTCCCACTGGCCGAAGACGGCGAGGAAGCCGAAGCAGATGCCGACGAGGATGGCGAGACGGCGGCCGCCGGCGTGCAAGCCGAGCAGAACGACGATGGCGATGACGGCAATCCAGGAGAGCGGCGGCAGAATCTGCACGGCGCTGGAACCGCGGCCGGACAGGAAGCCGGTGGAGAGCAGGCTGAGCGCCAGCCGGTAGGGCAGGTCGATGATGGCCGCGATGAAGCGTGTCAGGTCGGTGAACGTGAACAGTCCGAACGTCGCTTCGTTGAGCAGCCATTTCATGAAGGCGCTGATCCACGCGGCCGCGGGGATCAGCCAGTCCTTCGGGTAGACAAAGGCGGCGGGCAGCCGGTCCGTGCCTGCGAGACAGAGTCCGACGAAGGCGATGCCCGCAATGAGCCAGGGAAGCGAGATGCGGCCCGTCATGCGTGGAGCGATGACGGTCGGCTTGTTCTCCGCGGCAGGTGCGCTCACCGTCACCCCCGCATCATCATGTCGGCAACGTCGGAGCGGTGGAGAGCACCGGCGACAGCGCCGTCAGAATCGGTGACGCGCAACACGTCCGTGCCGGCCGCAAATAGCGGCGCGGCTTCGGCAATGGTCGCGCCAGCGGAAACGACAGCGCCGTTGAGCGTACTGTCCGCAGGTCGCATCAGCGAGCGGACGCGCACGACCTTCGCCTTCGGCACATTGCGGGTGAACTCGGCGACATAGGGTGTTGCCGGATTGAGCACGAGGTCTTCCGGCGTGCCAGCCTGGACGATCTCGCCGTCCTTCATGATGGCGATCTTGTCAGCCAGCCGGATCGCCTCGTCGAAGTCGTGCGTGATGAAGACGATCGTCTTCTTCAACACTGATTGGAGCCGCATGAACTCGTCCTGCATCTCGCGGCGGATCAGCGGGTCGAGCGCTGAAAACGGTTCGTCGAGGAACCACAGCTCCGGCTCGACGGCTAGCGAGCGCGCAATGCCGACGCGCTGCTGCTGACCGCCGGAGAGTTCGCGTGGGAAGAAACGCTCCTTGCCGGAGAGGCCGACAAGCTCGATCATTTTTTGCGCGCGCGCCTCGCGGGTGGTGCGGTCGACGCCCTGCACCTCGAGCGGGAAGGCAACATTGGCGAGCACGGTCAGATGCGGCAGCAGCGCAAAATTCTGGAACACCATGCCCATCTGGTGCCGGCGAATCTCGATCATGCGCTGCTCGGACGCCGCGAGCAGGTTTTCGCCGTTGAAGAGGATCTCGCCGGCGGTCGGTTCGACAAGACGCGACAGGCAGCGCACCAAAGTCGACTTGCCGGAGCCCGACAGGCCCATAATGACGAAGATCTGGCCTTCCAGGACTTCCAGATTCACCGCGCGCACGGCCGCGATCAGGCCGGCGCGCTGTACCTCCGCGGGCGATGGGTTCGCAGCGCGCGCCATGAAGCCCGCCGCGCCCGCGCCGAATAGCTTCCAGACATTGCGGCAGACGAGTTTGGGCTGCATCGCTAATTGGTAAGGGCTCCACACGGCCGCCCCCTGCGGGCGGCATCCCTCCCCTCAGTGAGGAGGGATGGCGGCGGTGCCTACTTCTTGATCCACTCCGACCAGGTCGCTTCGTTCGCGCCAATCCATTCCTGGACGACGGCGCTCACCGTTTGGCCTTCGAGGTCGACCTTGGTGATCATCTGGCCCATCGCGTCATTATCGATGGTGAAGGCCTTGATCGCCTTGTAAGCGCCCGGCCATTTGTCTTTCACGCCGGCCCAGCCGACCTTCCAGATCTCGCCAAATGGCTTGCCGCAATCGTATTGCGCGCCGGTATTCGAGCCCCAGGCCGGGTCGGTGTAGCACTCCTTTGTGTATTCCGGGAATTCGACCCACTCACCCTTGTACTTCGCCGGCGCCCAATGCGGCGCGTAGATCCAGAGCAGGATCGGCGCCTCGCGCTGATAGGCGCTTTCAAGCTCGGCGAAAAGTGCGGCGTCGGTGCCGGCGTGGATCACCTCGAAGGGAAGGTCGAGCGAGACGACACGCTCGTCGTCATAGCCGCCCCAGGTCACCGGTCCGCCGAGGTAGCGGCCCTTCGGCGCGGTCTCGGCGGTGGAGAACGCTTCGGCGCAGGCCGGGTCCTTCAGCGCTTCCCAATTGGGCAGGCCGGGACACTTGGCCTTCATGTACTCCGGATACCACCACTCCTCCTTGGCCTTCATGCCGGTCGCGCCGAAGACTTCCGTCTTGCCTGTGGCGGTCGAGGCATCCATGGCGTCGCGGCCGGTGGTCTCCCACATCTCCATCGCGACATGCAGGTCGCCCGCTTCGAGACCGGCGAACTGTGCCAGATAGTCGGCCTGCACATATTCGACGCTGTAGCCGGCCTTCTTCAGGACCTCGCCCATCAGCTCCGTGGTGATCAACTGCCCGGTCCAGTCATGCAGCGTCAGCTTGATCGGATCGGTGGATTCCTGCGCGGCGGCCGGCAGCGCGAGCGCGGCGGAAAGCGCCAGCGCCGCGGCAACGGACGGTAAAATGCGGTAGTTCCCAAGCATCAAAACCTCCTGCTCACCCTCTGAAATCTTGTCATTGGTGTGCCCGAAGGTCTTGGCCGCATCGGCGGCCGGTCGTCCGCGGGCTTTTCACGCCATCACTGTCACGCGGGGGAAGCTTTGTTGTCAATGCGAAGTTGTGGCTTTTTCTGCCTTTTTGCCCGGTTCTATTGCGTATCCGGTCAGACAGCGGCATGAATGCCCGAAATTCAGTCACGAGTGCTCCCGCGCGAGGCAGGTGTGGCAAACCATTCGAAACGGCACGGCGAAATCCTGAGACTGCTTCAGGACGAGGGTACGATCACCATCGCCAGCCTGTCGGAAAAGCTCGGCGTTTCGCTGGAAACGATCCGCCGCGACGTGAAGCCGCTGCAGGCAGACGGCACCGTGCTGAAGATGCATGGCGCGATCGGCCTGCCGGCGCTGGCGGGCGAAGCGCCCTTCGAGCGGCGCATGCGCGAGAATGCCGACGCGAAACGTACCATCGCACGGCACACGGCGGCGACGATCCGCGACGGCGAGTCCATCATGCTTGATACTGGCACGACGACCAGCTTCCTCGCCCGCGAACTGCTTGGGCACCGGCGGCTGACCGTGGTGACCAACTCATCCGACATCGCCCGCACGCTGGCGACGGTGAACGGCAACAAGGTCTACATGGCGGGCGGCGAACTTCGCTCCGACAGCGGCGCCGCCTTCGGCGTGTCGGCGATCGAGTTCGTGCGAAGTTTCACCGTTACCCACGCGGTCATTTCGGCAGGCGCCATCAACGCCGGGAGCGGCGTGATGGACTACGACCTGGAGGAGGCGGAGTTCGCCCGCATGGTGCTGTCGCGGGGCAGCCGCACGGTCGTCGTCAGCGATCACACCAAGTTCGGCCGGCAGGGGCTGGTGACGGTCGCGGACTTCGGTGGCTTCATGGAACTGGTGACCGACAGCGTGCCGCCGAAGGATATTGCGGCAGCACTTGAAGCCGGCGGCGCGAGGCTGAGCGTGGCGGGATAGGATTGCCTTCCATTCTTGTGCGCTGCCGTGTTTATTCGCCCATATGGCCTTCACCCTTCGCCAGCTTCAATATTTCGTCGCGGTCGCCGAGCGCGGCACCGTGTCGGGCGCGGCGCAGCACCTGTCGATCTCGCAATCGTCGGTGACGGAAGCGATCAAGGAGCTGGAGAACGACCTCGGCGTCGAACTGTTCGAGCGGCACCCACGCGGCCTGTCGATCACCCACAAGGGCCACCAGTTCCTGCGCCATGCGACGAAGATCCTGACCGATGTGTCGGATGCGCGCCGCAGCTTTTCGTCGGACCAGTCGACGGGATCGGGGCGGCTGGCGCTCGGCGTCACGTCGCTCGTCGCGGGTTATGTTCTGTCCGATCTGCTGGCGCGCTACCGTCGCGCCTGGCCCGGCGTCGAGGTGACCGCGATCGAGGATACAGGCGACTATCTCGAACATCTGCTGGTCGGTGGTGAGCTCGACGTGGCGGTGATGGTGATCTCCAACTTGCGCGACCGCATGGCGCTGCAGGCGGAAATCCTCGAGGTTTCGCAATACCGGCTCTGGCTGCCGCTCGGTCATCCGCTGGCTGCGCAGGACATCATCCACATCCAGGACATTGCGCGCGAGCCGCTGATCATGCTCACCGTCGACGAGATCGAGGAGAACACCGGCAAGTTGCTGGTCGCGCTCGGGCAGCGGCCGCATGTCGCCTTCCGCACGCGATCGGTCGAGGCGGTGCGCAGCCTCGTCGCGACCGGCGCCGGCATCGCGCTGCTGCCCGACCTCGTCTATCGCCCGTGGTCGCTGGAAGGTGACCGCATCGAGAGCCGCGACATTTCCGGCGCGCTGCCGGTGGTACAGGTGGGCATGGTGTGGCGGCGCGGCTCCGGCCTGCCGGACGTGGCGCGCGACTTCATCGGCATCGCGCAGGGCCAACGGACGATCAGGCAGAGACCCTAGCCTAGCCTTGATCGCAACCTACCTGTCATGAGGGCAGGATAGCACAAACCCACTTTCACCTGGAGGCTCGACGGCAAATGCAGATCGCAATGGTTGGACTGGGGCGCATGGGCGCCAACATGGTGCGCCGTCTGCTGCGTGGCGGCCACGCATGCGTCGTCCACGACGTCAACCCGGCAAGCATCGACGCGCTGGTAACTGAAGGTGCGATCGGCGCGGCCTCTCTGGAAGAACTCGTCGGCAAGCTCGCCAGCCCGCGCGTGGTCTGGCTGATGCTGCCGGCGGCAATCACGGGAAAAGTCGCCGACCAGGTCGCGGCGCTGCTCAAGCCGGGGGACATCATCATCGACGGTGGCAACTCGCACTATCACGATGCGGTCGATCGTGCGGTTGAATTCGATCCGAAAGGCATCGCCTATGTCGACGTCGGCACCAGCGGCGGCGTGTGGGGCCTGGAGCGCGGCTACTGCCTGATGATCGGCGGTCCGGCAGCCGCGGTGAAACACCTCGATCCAATCTTAGCCACGCTTGCTCCCGGCGCGACGGGTGATGGAGGTGAGGGACGGGGAGGAACAGCTCAACTCGGCTATCTTCACTGCGGTCCGAGCGGCGCCGGCCATTTCGTCAAGATGGTCCACAACGGCATCGAATACGGGATGATGGCAGCCTATTCGGAAGGGATGAACATCCTGAAGCAGGCGAATGCCGGCAGCGGAAAGCGGGCGGCCGACGCCGAAACGAGTCCGCTGCAGAATCCGGAATACTACCGGTTCGATATCGACATCGCCTCGGTCGCGGAGGTCTGGCGGCATGGCAGCGTGATCGGTTCGTGGCTGCTCGACCTGACGGCGGGTGTGCTGAAGGAGGATGCGACGCTGTCACAATTCAGCGGGCGCGTTTCGGATTCGGGCGAAGGTCGCTGGACGCTCAAGGCGGCGATCGACACCGGGGTGCCGGCGCCCGTCCTGTCTGCCGCTCTCTTCGACCGCTTTGCGTCACAAGGAGAATCGGAATTTGCCGACAAGCTTCAGTCCGCTATGCGCTTCGCATTCGGCGGGCACATCGAGAAGCTGAAGGTCTGATGGTTAAAAGTTTACATATCGGAAAAACCGAAACCGGCTTTCTGATAAATGAATTTGCGAATGCTCTAGATTCTCATAACGTCCGCATTCAGGGATAGTGCCGCCGATTGGAGAGCGGCTCCTCGAAATCGTCGTCGAAGACGACGTTAAACCGTCGTCAAAGACGACGTTAATGGGAGACGTGACGATGAAGAACTTCCTGAAATCGTGTACCGCGCTGGCGCTCGCAACGAGCTTCTCGGCTCCGGCCTTCGCGCAGGTGAAGGAAATCGGCGCTGGCGAGGGTCAACTGAACATCATTGCCTGGGCCGGCTATATCGAGCGTGGCGAGACCGACAAGGCTTTCGACTGGGTGACGAAGTTCGAAGAGGCCTCAGGCTGCAAGGTCAACGTCAAGACCGCCAACACCTCCGACGAAATGGTCGCGCTGATGAACGAGGGCGGCTTCGATCTCGTGACCGCGTCGGGCGACGCATCGCTGCGCCTCATCGCCGGCAAGCGCGTTCAGCCCATCAACATCGATCTCGTGAAGAGCTGGTCGACGGTCGATGACCGTCTGAAGGACGCACCGTGGCATACGGTGGAAGGCGTGCACTACGGCGTGCCCTACATGTGGGGCCCGAACGTGCTGATGTACAACACCAACGTCATCAAGACCGCGCCGACCTCCTGGAAGGTCGTGTTCGAGGAGATGAACCTCGACGACGGCAAGTCGAACAAGGGCCGCGTGCAGGCCTATGACGGCCCGATCCACGTGGCGGACGCAGCACTCTATCTGATGACCCACAAGCCGGAGCTCGGCATCAAGAGCCCCTACGAGCTGAACGAAGATCAGTACAAGGCGGCGCTCGAGCTGCTGCGCCAGCAGCGCCAGCTTGTCGGCCGTTACTGGCACGACGCATTCATCCAGATGGACGACTTCAAGAACGAAGGAGTGGTCGCTTCCGGCTCCTGGCCGTTCCAGGTGAACATCCTGAAGTCCGAGAAGCAGCCGGTCGCCTCCGTGTTCCCGGACGAGGGCGTCACCGGGTGGGCCGACACCACCATGATGCATGTCGATTCGGCCAATCCGAACTGCGCCTATATGTGGTTCGAGCACCAGCTCTCGTCGAATCTGCAGAGCGACCTGTCGGTCTGGTTCGGCGCCAACCCGTCAGTGCCGGCGGCGTGCACGGACGGCCGCGGTATGCAGACGGCTGAAGGCTGCACCACCAACGGTCTCGACAATTTCGAGAAGGTAAAGTTCTGGACGACGCCGACGACCAAATGCGCCAGCCAGAACGACCAGTGCGTGCCTTATTACCGCTGGGTGTCGGACTATATCGGCGTGATCGGCGGACGGTAATATCCGATCACCATAGAACCCTCTCTCCTGAGAAGGGGAGAGGGGTCGCCACCGTGGGCAGCCGCGCCAAAAGGCGAAACTGCGCTCCTTTTCCCGTACTCCCCGGAGAAAGGATGCCGACAGGCAGGTGGGCGGTGGCGACGCCCTTTTTCTTCGTAGAACCGGTTTGCCATGACCCCAGCCGTCAAATTCCAGAATGTGTCGCGCCATTTCGGCTCGGTCCGTGCTGTCGATGCGGTCGACCTCGAGATCCAGGCGGGCGAATTTTTCGCCATGCTCGGACCGTCCGGCTCCGGCAAGACGACCTGTCTCAGGCTGATCGCCGGCTTCGAGCAGCCGACGGCGGGACATATCGAGATTTTCGGCGAGAGCGCCGATGGCGTTCCGCCTTACCGGCGCAACGTCAACACGGTTTTTCAGGATTACGCGCTGTTCCCGCATCTGAACGTGCTGGACAACGTCGCCTACGGCCTGATGGTGAAGGGCGTGTCGAAGCAGGAGCGGCTGGCCGCGGCGGAAGACGCGCTGAAGCTGGTGAAATTGCCGGGCTACGGCGCACGCCGGCCGGGGCAGTTGTCCGGCGGTCAGCGGCAGCGCGTGGCGCTGGCGCGTGCGCTGATCAACAAGCCGAAAGTGCTGCTGCTGGACGAGCCGCTCGGCGCGCTTGATCTGAAGCTGCGCGAAAACATGCAGGAAGAGCTGAAGTCGCTGCAGAAGTCGCTCGGCATCACCTTCATCTTTGTGACGCACGACCAGGGCGAGGCGCTGTCGATGGCTGACCGCGTCGCCGTGTTCAACGACGGCAAGATCATGCAGATCGGTGCTCCGCAGGACATTTACGAGCGGCCGCAAACGCGTTTCGTCGCCGACTTCGTCGGCTCGTCCAATGTGCTGCCTCCGGACTTCGTCCAGCGTTATTCCGGGCAGAAGCGCTGGGGGAGCCTGAGGCCTGAGGCGATCCGCGTGGCGAGCAGCGCGACCGGCGACGGTGTTTCGGCGTGCGTCGTCTCCATGCACTATCTTGGCGCGGCCACGCGCGTTGCGCTGGATGCCGACGGGTTGAGATTGCACGCAACGATGCCGGCCGGCGCTTCCGTGCCGGCCCAGGGCGACCACGTCGTGCTCACCTTCAACCGCGATCAGCTTCATCTCATGGACGAAGCGGTATGACTGCCGCAGCGATAACCGCGCAGTCGGGCACCCCCGCAATCCTTCCCGCTCGCGGCGGGATCGTCGGCGCGCTGTCCGATCTCTTCTGGCGCCGGCCGAAATTCCTGCTGGTTCTGATGCTGCTGCCGCCGGTGTTGTGGCTGGGTGTCGTCTATCTCGGCTCGCTCCTCGCGCTGCTCCTGCAGAGCTTTTTCTCGATCGACGAGTTCTCCGGGATGATCAACCGGGAGTTCACGCTAAAAACCTACGGCGAGCTCCTGCTGCAATCCAATCTCGACATCATCATCCGCACCGTGACGATGGCAGCACTGGTGACGATCGCCTCCGCCTTCATCGCGTTTCCGATCGCCTACTACGCGGCGCGCTATGCACGCGGCAAATGGAAGGCGCTGTTCTATCTCGGCGTGATGCTGCCGCTGTGGTCGAGCTATCTGGTCAAGGTCTATGCGTGGAAGCTGATCCTGGCGAAGGAAGGCATCCTCACCTGGCTGCTCGAGAAACTGCATTTGACGTGGTTGCTCGACGCGTGGCTCTCGCTGCCGATCGTCGGCGGCAATTCGCTCTCGGTGTCCTTCACCGGCACCTTCATCGTCTTCGTCTATGTCTGGATGCCGTTCATGATCCTGCCGATCCAGGCAGCGCTGGAACGCGTGCCGGGCAACCTGATCGAGGCGTCATCCGATCTTGGCGCCTCGCCCAAGCAGACATTCAGCAACGTGATCTTCCCGCTGGCGCTGCCTGGCATCGTCGCGGGCTCGATCTTCACCTTCTCGCTGACCTTGGGCGATTACATCATCCCGCAGATCATCGGCAATTCGCAGCTTTTCATCGGTCAGGCGGTGTTTGCGCATCAGGGCACTGCCGGAAACATCCCGCTGGCGGCGGCCTTCACCGTCGTGCCGATTGTGGTGATGGGCCTCTATCTCTGGGGCGCCAAACGCATGGGAGCCTTCGATGCGCTCTGACCGCCAGCAACGTTCGCCGCTTGGCTTGAAGATCGCCGCAGGCGTGGGGCTGCTGTTCCTGCATGTGCCGATCCTGCTGATCTTCGTCTACGCCTTCACGACGGAGGAGCGGACCTATCAATGGCCGCCGCCGGGCCTCACGCTGCAATGGTTCGCCGTCACGTGGAACCGGCCGGATGTGTGGGACGCGCTGAAGCTGTCGGTGCAGGTCGCGTCGATCTCGACGGCGATTGCGCTGGTGCTTGGCACGTTCTGCGCGGCGGCTGTGTCCGGCTCGAAATTCTTCGGCCGCGAGGCGATCTCGCTGCTGGTCATCCTTCCAATTGCGCTGCCCGGCATCATCACCGGCATCTCGCTGCGCTCGGCGTTCAGCCTGATGGAGATACCGTTCTCCACCTGGACGATCGTGCTCGGTCACGCGACGTTTTGCGTCGTCGTCGTCTACAACAATGCGGTGGCGCGCTTCCGCCGAACGTCGGGATCGATGGTCGAAGCGTCGATGGACCTAGGCGCCAACGCCTTCCAGACGTTCCGCTATGTGATCCTGCCGAATATCGGCACCGCGCTGCTTGCCGGCGGCATGCTGGCCTTCGCACTGTCGTTCGACGAGGTGATCGTTACCACCTTCACTGCCGGCCAGCAGCAGACGGTGCCGATCTGGATGCTGGAAGAGCTCGTGCGGCCGCGGCAGCGCCCCGTCACCAACGTCGTCGCGATGCTCGTCGTCATCGTGACGCTGCTGCCCATTCTCGTCGCCTATTACATCACCCGCGACGGCGATCAGATCGCCGGCATGGGCAAATGAAGCGGCAGTCGGCAATCGGGAGTTGGTAGTCGGATCCATCCAAGGCTCCGACTGCCGACTGCCCGTGAAAGAATAGAGAGGACACGTCCATGAATATCGAAATGCTCATCGGCTCGACATTCGAGAAGGGCACGGAAACCGAGGAGCAGATCCTCAATCCGAAAACGGGCGAAACGATCCTCGATCTTCCCGAGGCAAGCCAGGCACAGATCGAGAAGGCAGTCGCCGCGGCCGAGAAGGCGTTCGCGACCTGGTCGCGCACGACGCCCGGACAGCGTTCCGGCTATTTGCTGAAGATCGCCGACCGCATCGAGGCAGAGGCGAAGGAATTCGCCACGCTCGAAGCGCTGAATTGCGGCAAGCCCATCAATGCGGTGCTGAATGATGAAATCCCGGCGATCGTGGATTGCTACCGCTTCTTCGCCGGCGCGGTGCGATCGATGCCGGGCGCTGTTGCGGGCGAATATCTGCCGGGCTTCACCTCGATGATCCGCCGCGACGCGATTGGCCTCGTCGCTTCGATCGCGCCGTGGAACTATCCGCTGATGATGATGGCATGGAAGCTGGCGCCGGCGATCGGCGGCGGCAACACTGTCGTCTTCAAGCCGTCCGAGCAGACGCCGCTGACCGCGCTGAAGCTCGCCAAGGTGTTTGCCGAAATCCTGCCGGAGGGCGTGGTCAATGTCGTGCTCGGACGCGGCGAGAGCGTCGGCAACACGCTGATCAACCACCCGAAGATCAACATGATCTCGATCACCGGCGACGTGGCGACCGGCAAGAAGGTGCTGCAGGCGGCGGCGAAGTCGGTGAAACGCACGCATCTGGAGCTCGGCGGCAAGGCGCCGGTCATCGTCTTCGACGATGCCGATCTGGAGGCGGTGGTGAACGGCCTGCGCGCCTTCGGCTACTACAATGCCGGCCAGGACTGCACGGCGGCCTGCCGCATCTACGCCGGCAAGAAAATCTACGACAAACTGGTCGCGGACCTTTCGTCCGCCGTGTCGACCATCCGCTACAACCAGAAGGACGACACCGAAAACGAGATCGGGCCGCTCATCTCGAAGCGCCAGCGCGATCGCGTCGCGAGCTTTGTCGAGCGCGCGTCCGAGCTGAAGCACATCGAGATCACCACCGGCGGCAAGCCGGGCGACGGCAAGGGCTTCTTCTACCAGCCGACGGTCGTGGCCGGTGCGTTGCAGGAAGACGAGATCGTGCGCCGCGAAGTGTTCGGGCCGGTCGTCTCGGTGACGCGCTTCTCTGATGTAGACGAAGCAGTGAACTGGGCGAATGACAGCGACTACGGACTGGCATCCTCGGTGTGGACGAAGGACGTATCCCGCGCCATGGCTACCGCCGCGCGTCTTCAGTACGGCTGCACCTGGATCAACACGCACTTCATGCTCTGCAATGAGATGCCGCATGGCGGGCTGAAACAGTCCGGCTACGGCAAGGATATGTCGCTCTACGCGCTGGAGGACTACACGGCAGTCCGCCACGTGATGGTGGCGCACGGATAGGCCTGGCCAGCCTCGGCAGAGTGGGAGGCCCTATCCCAAGGGCCTCCGGCGCGATAATTGAGCACGAGCCATCGAGGGAAATCCCATGTCCGCCAATGCTTCGCTCCAGTCCCGCCGTGTCGCCGCCGTGCCGCGCGGCGTCGGCAATGCCTTTCCGATCTATGCCGAGCGCGCAGAGGATTCGGAAGTCTGGGACGCCGAGGGCAAGCGCTACATCGACTTCGCCGGCGGCATCGCCGTGCTCAACACCGGGCATCGGCATCCGAAAGTCATTGCGGCGGTGCGGGACCAGCTCGACAAATATACGCACACCTGCTTCCAGGTGCTGCCCTACGAGCCCTACATCGAGGTCTGCGAGCGGCTGAACAAGCTGGCGCCGTTCAAGGGCGATGCGAAGACGATCCTGTTCTCGACCGGCGCGGAAGCGGTCGAGAACGCGGTGAAGATCGCCAAGGCGCATACCGGCCGGCCGGGCGTGATCGCCTTCACCGGCGCCTTTCACGGTCGCACGACGCTCGGCATGGCGCTGACCGGCAAGGTCGCGCCGTACCGCAAGAAGTTCGGCCCGACGGTGCCGTCGATCTACCACATACCGTTCCCGACTGAGGATAGCGGCGTCTCCGTCGCGGATTCGCTGAAAGCTCTGGAGTTTCTGTTCCGCGCAGACATCGAGCCGACCCAGGTCGCCGCGATCATCATCGAGCCGGTGCAGGGCGAGGGCGGTTTCCACCCGGCGCCGACGGAGCTGCTGGAAGCGCTGCGCGCGCTCTGCGACCAGCACGGCATCGTCTTCATCGCCGACGAGATCCAGACCGGCTTTGCACGTACCGGAAAGATGTTCGGCATTGAGGTCAGCGGCGTCGAGCCGGACCTGATCACGGTGGCGAAATCGCTGGCGGGCGGCTTCCCGTTGTCGGGCGTCGTCGGCAAGGCGGCGATCATGGATGCGCCAGAGGCAGGCGGTCTCGGCGGCACCTATGCCGGCAATCCGCTCGCCTGCGTGGCAGCACTTGCCGTGCTGGACGTGATTGCCGAGGAGAAACTTGTCGCGCGTGCGGAAAAACTCGGCGAGCGGATCAAAGGCGCGATCGTGAAAGCGTCGCAGCGCAACGACACCGTGCCGATCGCTGCGGTGCGCGGACCGGGCGCGATGGTCGCCTTCGACATCGTCAAGCGGCGCGGCACGAACGAGCCCGACGCTGACGCGACGAAGCGCGTCACGCAGGCCGCGATCAATGAAGGGCTCGTCCTGCTCTCCTGCGGCGTCCATGCCAACACCATCCGCATCCTGATGCCGCTGACGGTGAAGGACGCGATCCTCGACGAAGGCCTGGCGAAGCTCGAGAAGGCGCTGATCGCCGCAAACGCCTAAGAAACCGGGCTTGCCCCATCTGGTCCTACCAGATTATCCGCGCTACGCTGCGCGGGACATCGGGAGGATTGCATGAAGATCGGGTTCAACATGTTCCTGTGGACGACCAACGTCACCAGGAAACACGAGGCGCTGCTCAGGGACCTCAAGGCGACCGGTTACGATGGGGTGGAAGTGCCGATCTTCGAAGGCACGCCCGACGATTTCCGACGCACCGCCGAAATGCTCGACCGCATCGGGCTGGAGCGCACGGCGGTGACCGCTATGGGCGATCCGTCGATGAACCTGATCTCGGCGGACGCCGCGACCCGCAAGAAGGGCGTCGAGTACATGAAGTGGGCGCTGGATTGTTCGGAAGCGCTCGGCGCCAAGCTGATCTGCGGGCCTATGCACTCGACACTCGGCGCCTTTAGCGGTGTGGGCCCAACGGCAGCGGAGAAGAAGCGTTCGGTGTCGTCGCAGCGTGCGATAGGCGACCACGCGGGAAAACGCGGCGTCACCGTCACGCTCGAAGCGCTGAACCGCTTCGAATGTTATCTGGTGAATACGATGGCTGACCTCTCGTCCCACATCGACGAGATCGGCCATCCGAACATCAAGGCGATGTACGACACGTTCCATGCCAACATCGAGGAGGCCGATCCGATCAAGGCCTATACGAAGCACAAGCGGAACGTCGCCCACATCCACATCTCAGAGAACGACCGCGGTGTGCCCGGCCGCGGCAACATCCCATGGACGGAGACGTTCTCGGCGATCCGCAAAGGTGGCTATGACGGTTGGTTGACGATCGAATCCTTCGGTCGCGGGCTGAAGGATCTGGCGGCAGCGACAAAGGTCTGGCGCGATTTCGCCGAGAGCCCGGAAGCCGTCTATCGCGACGGATTCAGGCATATCCGGAACGGCTGGAAGAGGGCAGCGTAAACGCCGCTTCACCCGCTGACGTCGGCGTTCGCCTCGGCGGCCTGTTCCGCGGTCAAGGCCTGGGTCGGCCGCCTGATCTGCGGCGCAGCCTCGAGCACGATCGGCTTCAATCCCTCCCCACCGGCCGCGACGATCTCGAAGAACTGGCGGCGCATGCGCGGCTCCCAGAACTTGTTGATGTGCTCGGCGACGCCATGCACGCCTTCCTCGCGCCGCTTCGATTCGAAGAAGGTGCCGATCTGGTTGGCCATGCGCACGAGCTTCTCGCGCGGGCTGGCGTGATGTTCTTCCTCATCGCTGAAGTCGTCATGCGACATGGCGTGTCTCTCCGTCGGTCACGCGGTCGGGATGCGTGAAAATGTCGAAATCGTCGCCGCGCACCAGCGCGACCAAAGTCATCCCGGCATCCTCCGCCGTGCGGATCGCCAGCGCGGTCGGCGCCGAGACGGCGATGATGAAGGGTGCGCCGATCGAGGCAGTCTTCTGCACCATCTCGACAGAGACGCGCGATGTAACGACGACCGCGCCGGTGGTTCCGTCGATACCCGCCTTTGCAAGCGCGCCGGCCAGCTTGTCGAGCGCATTGTGGCGGCCGACATCTTCGCGCGCGGCGACGATGCCTTTCCCGGGCACGAAGAAACCGGCGGCGTGAACGGCGCCAGTCTCGGCGTGCAGCGGCTGCTGTTTGGAAAGCAGACGGACGGCCTGGGTAATGTCGGCTGATGAGAGCGACAGGCGCGCCGGGCTGACGCTGTCCACCGACCGCATCGCCTCGTCGATCGACTCGATGCCGCAGAGTCCGCAGCCGACCGGGCCGGCAAGGCGGCGGCGGCGCGCCTCGAAGCGCGTATTCGCCTGATCCTTCAAGCGGATCTGGATATCGATGCCGGCGCCGGCTTCCTCGACGCCGATCGAGTCGATCTCGGTCGCCGATGCGATGATACCCTCGGTCAGCGAGAAGCCGAGCGCGAAGTCGTCGAGGTCGGCGGGCGTCGCCATCATGACGGCGTGCGTCGTGCCGCCGTAGGACAGCGCCACCGGCGTCTCCTCTGGCACCATGCGTGGGGCAGCGGCGGTTACACGGCCGCGCCGTGTCAATCTTGATGTCGACGTGACCGGCTGACGGGACATGTCAGCTTACTCCGCCGCCTCCAGTCGTCCCGCAATGCGTCGGCTGCGTTCGGAGAGCGCTTCGTATTCTTCCTGCCAGGCGCTCGGGCCGTTCGACGGTGATACCTGCACCGCGGTCACCTTGTATTCCGGGCAGTTGGTCGCCCAGTCTGAATAGTCCGTGGTGATGACGTTGGCCTGCGTATCGGGATGGTGGAACGTCGTATAGACGACACCCGGCGACACCCTGTCGGTGATGTCGGCGCGCAGCGTCGTTTCGCCGGCGCGGCTCTTCAGGCGCACCCAGTCACGGTTGCGGATGCCGCGCTGCTCGGCGTCGTGCGGGTGGATTTCCAGCAGATCCTCCGAGTGCCACATCACATTGTCGGTGCGTCGCGTCTGCGCGCCGACATTGTACTGCGACAGGATGCGGCCGGTCGTGAGCAGCAGCGGATAGCGCGGTCCGGTCCTCTCGTCGGTTGCGACATATTCGGTGCGGATGAACTTGCCCTTGCCGCGTACGAAACCGTCGACATGCATGATCGGCGTGCCATGCGGCGCTTTTTCGTTACACGGCCACTGGACGGAGCCTTCACGGTTCAGCCTGTCGTAGGACACGAAGGCGAAGCTCGGCGTCGTCTTGGCGATCTCGTCCATGATCTCGGACGGGTGCGTGTAGGCCCATTTCAGGCCCATCACCTGCGCGAGCCTCTGCGTGACTTCCCAGTCGGCGAGGCCGTTCTTCGGCGTCATCACCTTGCGCACCATGTTGATGCGGCGCTCGGCATTGGTGAATGTGCCGTCCTTCTCCAGGAAGGTCGAGCCCGGCAGGAAGACGTGCGCGTAGTTCGCCGTTTCGTTGAGGAAGAGGTCGTGAACGACGACGCATTCCATCGCCGCGAGTCCGGCCGACACATGCTTGGTATCGGGATCGGACTGCAGGATGTCCTCGCCCTGGATGTAGAGGCCCTTGAAGGTGCCCTCGACGGCGGCGTCGAGCATGTTCGGGATGCGCAGGCCGGGTTCGTTGTCGAGCTTCACACCCCAGAGCGACTCGTAGATGTCGCGCACCGCATCGCCCGAGATATGGCGATAGCCGGGCAGTTCGTGCGGGAAGGAGCCCATGTCGCACGAACCCTGCACATTGTTCTGGCCGCGCAGCGGGTTCACGCCGACGCCGCGGCGGCCGATATTGCCGGTCGCCATGGCAAGGTTGGCGATCGCCATGACAGTGGTCGAGCCTTGGCTGTGCTCGGTGACGCCGAGGCCGTAATAGATCGCGCCATTGCCGCCGGTCGCGTAGAGGCGCGCGGCGCCGCGAAGCGTCTCGGCGGGTACGCCGGTGAAGGCTTCGGTCGCTTCCGGCGAATTCTTCTCCTCGGCGACAAAGGCGGCCCAGTCCTCGAATTCGGACCAGTCGCAGCGCTCGCGGATGAAGGCCTCGTTGAACAGGCCTTCGGTGACGATGACATGCGCGAGTGCTGTGACGACCGCGACGTTGGTGCCGGGCTTCAGCGGTAGGTGATAGTCCGCCTCGACATGCACGGAGCGGACGGTTTCGGTGCGGCGGGGATCAAGCACGATCAGCCTGGCGCCTGCGCGCAAGCGCTTCTTCATGCGCGATGCGAACACAGGATGGGCGGCGGACGGGTTGGCGCCGATCACCATGATCACGTCGGAGTCTTCGACCGAGTCGAAATCCTGGGTGCCGGCGGATGTGCCGTAGGTCTGGCCGAGGCCGTAGCCGGTGGGCGAATGGCAGACGCGCGCGCAGGTATCGACATTGTTGTTGGCAAAACCCTGCCGGACCAGCTTCTGGACGAGATAGGTCTCTTCGTTGGTGCAGCGTGATGAGGTGATGCCGCCGATCGAGCCTCGGCCGTACTGGTACTGGATGCGGCGGAACTCGTTGGCGATGTGGGAGAAAGCCTCCTCCCAGGTGACTTCCTTCCACGGATCCGAAATCTTCTCGCGGATCATCGGGTTGAGGATGCGCTCCTTGTGGGTCGTGTAGCCGTAGGCGAAGCGGCCCTTGACGCAGGAGTGGCCGCGGTTCGCCTTGCCGTCCTTCCACGGCACCATGCGCACGACTTCGTCGCCCTTCATTTCGGCTTTGAAGGAGCAGCCGACGCCGCAATAGGCGCAGGTGGTGACGACCGAACGCTCCGGCATGCCCATGGCAAGCACGGACTTTTCGCGCAGCGCGTCGGTCGGGCAGGCCTGCACGCAGGCGCCGCAGGAGACGCATTCGGACTCGAGGAAGGGCTGGTGCATGCCAGCCGTCATGCGGCTTTCAAAGCCGCGGCCTTCTATGGTGAGCGCAAACGTGCCTTGCACTTCTTCGCAGGCGCGCACGCAACGCGAGCAGACGATGCACTGCGCCGGGTCGTAGCTGAAATAAGGGTTGGACTCGTCGCGGGCGATGTAGTCCACCATCAGCGAGCCGTTGCCCGGCGCAACGCCGTCGTCGGAGACGACGTGATTGCGGCCTTCGGTGCCGTAACGGTTCTCGGCGAGGCCGACCGATTTCGCGACCTCGTCGAACTCGCTGGCGCCGGTCCCGTCCTTGTTGCCGCCCCACGCCATCGGATGGTCGGAGACATAGAGCTCCATCACGCCACGGCGGATCGCGTTCAGCCGGTCGCTCTGCGTGTGGACGACCATGCCTTCGCCGACCGGGGTCGTGCATGACGCGGGCGTGCCGCCGCGACCGTCGATCTCGACCAGGCAGACGCGGCAAGAACCGAACGCGTCCATCATGTCGGTGGCGCAGAGTTTTGGAATCTCGACGCCGGCCTCCATGGAAGCGCGCATAATCGAGGTGCCCTCGGGGACCGTTATGCTGCGGCCGTCGACGGTGAGCGTCACCTGCTTCGCCGCTTTCGAGGCGGGCGTGCCGAAATCGATTTCGTGGACGAGACCCATCTGGTTCTCCTATTCCGCTGCTTCCGCGACCGGGCGCGGCTTGAAATCTTCACCAAAGTGATTGATCGCGCTCATCACCGGGTAGGGCGTGAAGCCGCCCAGCGCGCAGAGCGATCCGAACTTCATCGTGTTGCAGAGGTCGGTGACCAGAGCGAGATTCTTCTCCGGCTCGATGCCGGCCGAAATCTTGTCGATCACCTCGACGCCGCGCGTCGAACCGATGCGGCAGGGCGTGCACTTGCCGCAGCTCTCGATCGCGCAGAATTCCATCGCGAAGCGCGCCATCTTGAGCATATCGGCGCTGTCGTCGAACACGGTGATGCCGGCATGGCCGATCAGGCCATCGCGCTTGGCGAATTCCTCATAGTCGAATGGCGTGTCGAACAGCGCGCGCGGGAAGTAGGCGCCGAGCGGACCGCCGACCTGCACAGCCTTCACCGGCCGGCCCGTCGCGGTGCCGCCACCGATGTCATCGACAATCTCGCCAAGTGTCATGCCGAAGGCGGCCTCGAACAGTCCGCCGTGCTTGACGTTGCCGGCGATCTGGATCGGGATCGTGCCACGCGAGCGGCCCATGCCGAAATTCTTGTAGTGCTCCGCGCCCTTGTCGAGGATGATCGGCACGGAGGCGAGACTGATGACGTTGTTGATGACGGTCGGCTTGCCGAACAGGCCCTGGATGGCGGGGAGCGGCGGCTTGGCGCGCACCACGCCGCGCTTGCCTTCGAGCGAGTTGAGCAGCGAGGTCTCCTCGCCGCAGACATAGGCGCCGGCGCCGACGCGCACTTCCATGTCGAAGGCATTGGGCGAGCCAAGCACGTTGACGCCGAGCACCTTGGCGCGGCGCGCGATCTCGATCGCGCGGTTCATCGCCTTCACGGCGTGCGGATATTCGGAACGGATGTAGATGAAGCCCTTGGTCGCGCCGGTCGCGATGCCGGCGATCGCCATGCCCTCGATGAGCACGAAGGGATCGCCTTCCATGATCATGCGGTCGGCAAAGGTGGCGCTGTCGCCCTCGTCGGCATTGCAGACGATGTATTTGCGGTCCTGAACCTGGTCGAGGACGGTCTTCCACTTTATGCCGGTCGGGAAGCCCGCACCGCCGCGGCCACGTAGGCCCGACTCGGTGACGATCTTGACGATCTCGGCCGGCGCCATCGCCACGGCCTTCTCCAACCCGCGCAATCCGCCATGAGCGCGATAGTCGTCAAGCGACAGCGGGTCGGTGATGCCGCAGCGCGCGAAGGTGAGGCGCGTCTGCTTGGCGAGGAACGGCAGGTCCTCGGTCTTGCCGAGTGACAGCCGGTGCGTGCCGCCGTTCACAAAATCCGCGTCGAACAGCGAAGCGACGTCCTTCGCCTTCACCGGTCCGTAGGCGACGCGGCCGCCGGCCGTCTCGACCTCGACCATTGGCTCCAGCCAGAACATGCCGCGCGAGCCGTTGCGCACGATCTCAGCCTTCACGCCGCGCGCATCGAGCTCTTTCGCGATCGCCTTGGCGACCTTGTCGGCGCCAAGCGCCAGAGCCCCGGAATCGCCGGGAACGTAGATTCGCGTGGTCATGCCCGCACCGCCTCGACGATCTCGTCGATCGTCTCCGGATCGTTGATGCGGCCGATCACCTCGCCGTCGAGCATCGCCGACGGCGAGCAGGCGCACATGCCGAGGCAATAGACCGGCTCGAGCGTCACCGCGCCGTCCTTCGTCGTCTCGTGAAAGCCGATGCCGAGCAACTGCTTGATCTTCGCGGCAGCCGCATCCGAGCCCATCGACTGGCAGGCTTCCGCCTGGCAGAGCTTCAGCACATGGCGGCCAGCGGGCTCCTTGCGGTAGTCGTGGTAGAAGGTGACGACGCCGTAGACCTCGGCCTTGGAGATGTTCAGCTCGTCCGCGATGACCGGCAGGCTTTCCGCAGGCACATAGCCGAACTCGTCTTGAATCTCGTGCAGGATCGGGAGCAGCGGGCCTTCCAGCCCGCGCAACTCCCCGATGATTTCCGCGGTGCGCGCCGCGATCTGGGTACCTGCCTGCTGCATGCGTGCAGACCTCTCCCTGGATTGGCCCATTGGGCGCTATCTACCTATGAAACCAAAGAAAACGCTCGGTTTCAATAAAGCTGTTCCGTGGTTTGATAGAAATTTCCTATCAAACCTCCCTCTCAAAGCGTGTAACTCAGCGCTGGGCGGCGAAATCGCTCGCCAGCGCCATCGCCTCGTCCAGAAGCGCCGAGACGAGCGGCGTGTGCGGCACCCGCGGCGCGGCGACCAGACCGACCATGTGGCTGGCGTCCGGCTCGACGATGGGGATGGCCCGGATCGGCTCGGAGAAGCCGAACGTTTCGGCGAGGTTGAGCGGCATGATCGACGACCATTTGCCGGTGCGGATGTGGCTGAACAGCACGATCATCGAGTTCGATTCGAGCGTCGGGCGAACCTGGACGCCGGCCTCGGCCAGATGCTGGTCGATGATACGGCGGTTCTGCATGTCGGGGGTAAGCAAACAGAGTGGCAGAGCGCTCACCTCGGCCCAGGTAACTTGCTTCGCATCCGAAAACGCATTCCCCGCAGCGGTGATGAGCTGATAGCGCTCCTCGTAGAGCGGCACCGAGGTGACGCGGCCGAGCGGCTCGTTATCGAGATAGGTGATCCCGGCATCGACGTCGAAATTGCCGAGCAGCGACAGCACCTCGATCGAGGTGCGCGACAGGATCGAGAAGGTGACGCCCGGGTGCTTTTCGCGAAATGGCGTGGTCAGCCGCGGCACCATTGCGAGCGCGGTGGGGATCGCGGCGATCTTCACATGGCCGGACAGGCCGTGCTTCGCCGCCTTCATCTCCTCTTTCATGGTGCGCGCGTCGCCGGTGATGCGGCGCGCCCAGTCGAGCACACGCTGGCCTTCCGGCGTCAGGCCCTGGTAGCGCGAGCCGCGCTGAACCAGCATCACCCCGAGCTGGTCTTCGAGCTGCTTGATTGCCGCCGACAGCGTCGGCTGGGTTACCCCCAGTTCCTCCGCGGCACGGCCGAAATGCTGGGCTTTGGCCAGCGCAATGAAGAATTCGAGCCTGTCGAGCATTGCCTCAAATTAGCGAACCCTTAAGCACAGATGAACGTGGCCCGGGTCACCACCACGCCCGGTAAGGACTCGGCAACTTCTCTAGCAGACTTTTCCGCGGTTTCGCCTGGAAACGTGCATTCCCAACGACATTGCTGTCCGGAGGCCTCCAGCATGACGCTCGCTGCCCAAACGACGACCGCGCCTAGGGTTGATCCGCATGCCGCCGAGGCCGTGCGCCTGGAGGCGCTCGATCGCTTCGACGTCCTGGATGCGCCGCGCGAGGACAGCTTTGACGCCATCGTGCGGCTGATCCGAACTGTTTTCCGCGCGCCGATCGGCATTGTCTCGGTCATCGACGGACATCGGCAGTTCTACATGGCGTGCGACGGCCTGGCGGCCGGCGAGGCGCCACGCAATGACACATTCTGCAATGTTACGATCCGGTCGGATCAACCACTGATCGTTGAAGATGCGGCGACCGATCCGCGCTTTTCGAACAATCCGAGCGTGACGGGCGAGCCTCATATCCGCTTCTACGCCGGCGTGCCGCTGACGACCAGCGACGGCCACAATATCGGCACGGTCTGCGTGGCCGACCATGAGCCGCGTGCGTTCGGCGCTGAGCAGGTCGAAATGCTCCAGGATCTCGCTCGCCTCGCGATGGCGCAGCTCAACCTGCGTCAGCATATCGACATCGATATCGGAACCGGGGTTTTGTCTCGCCGGGCCTTGATGCTCAATGGCGATACCGCCATCACGCTCGCCCGCCGCCACGACATGGAAGCAAGCTGTATCGCGGTCGAATTCGACAATCTTCCCAACGCTACCGACGTCGCCGATGGAAAGGCACGCGAGGCGGCGATCGCGGCGGCAGCCGCCCTGTTGCGCCGCAATTTGCGCCGCACTGACATTATCGGCCGCAACGGCGCGACGGGTTTCGCGATTGTGTTGCCCAACACCGGCCGCCACGGTGCGCTCGAGGTTGCAGACAAGATTCGCGGCCTGATGAGTGCTCGGGCTGCAGCGGACGGAGCGCTGTCGGGGATCGCAGTGACCATTGGTGCGGCGACACTCGACACAGACATGGACGATATCGACGACCTGCTCGCCTGGGCTCAAGCCGCGCGTTCCGAGGCCAGAACCGACGGCATCAGCAGCCACCATTGGCGTCTGCCTGCCAAGCCAGAAAGGGCGGCACTGCGCCGCGTGCTCAAAGCGGGCACCATTCATTTCAACAACCGCGCATCGACGATGGACTGCACGGTCCGCGCGATATCGAGCGAAGGCGCGATGCTGGATATGTCGAGCTCCTTCGGTCTGCCCGAGACGTTCGACCTGAAAATCCGCTCGGACGGAACTGAGCGGCTGTGCCGGATTGTTTCGCAATCGGAACGGCAAATCGAGGTCGAGTTCCTCTAGTCGCCCGCCACGATTTCGCGCTTTTTGCCGAGCTGCGCGCCTAGCGCGGTAGTCTTGAGAGTCCAGGTCGTTCGAATCCATCCCCAGTTTTCCACGGTCTGGCGGTTTCCGAACCCCGGCTTGGGCGCTATTTGCTCGGCTCTATAGTCGGCAAAGGATGTCGCCATGCTGGGCTGGTTTCGTGCGCTGCTCCCTCGCGAGGACAAGTTTTTCGACCTGTTCGAGCAGCATTCCCGGATTCTGGTCGCCGGCGCCGAGGCGCTGCAGAAGCTGCTGGCCGGCGGGGAAGGCGTCGAGCGGTACTGCCAGGAGATCGTCGATCTCGAGGACCAGGCCGACGAGATCACCCGCGAAGTGCTGCTGGCGGTCCGCCGGAGCTTCATCACCCCGTTCGACCGTGGCGACATCAAGGACCTTATCCAGTCCATGGATGACGCCATCGACGTGATGCACAAGGTGGTCAAGACGGTCAGGCTGTTCGAGCAGAAGAGCTTCGATCCGCTGATGCAGGAGATGGGTGCGGCGATCGTCGAGGCGTCGCAACTGACCGCAAGGGCGATCCCGCTGCTCGAAAAAGTCGGCGCCAACCTCACGGAGTTGGGCTCGCTTGCCGAGGAATTGGTCAAGGTCGAGGAGCGCGCCGACGGACTGCATGACGCCGGCCTCAAGGATCTCTTCAAGAAGTACGGCAAGTCGGATGCGATGGCCTATATGATCGGCGCCGAGATCTACGGCCAGCTCGAAAAGGTCGTCGACCGCTTCGAGGACGTCGCCAACGAGATCAGCGGCATCGTCATCGAGAACGTCTGACCGATGGACGCAACCCTCGCTTTCCCGCTGCTGGTCGCGCTGATCGGCGTCGCGCTGTTCTTCGATTTCCTGAACGGCTTGCACGATGCCGCGAACTCGATCGCGACGATCGTGTCGACGCGCGTACTGCGGCCTCAATACGCGGTGTTTTGGGCGGCCTTCTTCAACTTCATCGCCTTCCTGTTCTTCGGGCTGCATGTGGCAGAGACCATCGGCAAGGGCATCGTCGATGCGGATATCGTGACGCCGCAGGTTGTGTTCGCGGCACTCACAGGGGCGATCACCTGGAACATCGTCACCTGGCTCTACGGCATCCCGTCGTCGAGCTCGCACGCACTGATCGGCGGGCTGGTCGGCGGCGCGGTGGCCAAGGCCGGCAGCGTCGCGATCGTCTGGGCAGGGCTGCTGAAAACCGGCGCGGCGATCGTGCTGTCCCCGCTGACGGGTTTCGTGCTCGCGCTGCTGTTGATCCTCACCGTGTCCTGGATCTTCGTGCGGGCGACGCCGTTTGCGGTCGACGGCACCTTCCGCTCGTTGCAGTTCGTCTCGGCCTCGCTCTATTCGCTTGGCCACGGCGGCAACGATGCCCAGAAGACGATGGGCATCATCGCGGTGCTGCTCTACTCGCAAGGCATGCTGGGCAGCGAGTTCTACGTGCCGTTCTGGGTGGTGATCACCTGCCAGTTCATGCTGGCGTTCGGCACGCTGTTCGGCGGCTGGCGCATCGTCCACACGATGGGCTCGAAGATAACGCGACTGAACCCCATGCAGGGCTTCTGCGCCGAAACGGGCGGCGCGATCACGCTGTTCGCCGCGACCTATCTCGGCATTCCGGTCTCGACCACGCACACCATCACCGGCGCGATCGTCGGCGTCGGCGCCGCCCGCCGCGTCTCGGCCGTGCGCTGGGGGATCGCCGGCTCGATCGTCATTGCCTGGGTGATTACCATGCCGGCGACTGCGCTGATCGCCGCCTTCACCTTTTACCTGACCTCGCTCTTCGGCTGATATCCAAGCGCCGTGGACCGCTGGCCCTTGCACGGCTTGGTTCTCTCTGCGACTTGCACTATCTGAGACCCAGCATTCGCCAGGCGAGACATCATGGCCGTTACCAAGGAAACCGTTCTCGACAAGCTCCGCACCGTGCAGGGGCCGGATTTCGAGGGCAATCTGGTCGATCTCGGCCTCGTCTCGGACATCTTCATCGCCGACGGCAAGGTCTTCTTCTCGATTACCGTTCCGGCTGCGCGCGCGCAGGAGCTCGAACCCCTACGCGCCGCGGCTGAGCGCAGCGTGAAAGCTATCCCCGGAGTTACGGGAGCAGTCGTCGCGCTGACGGCGGAGAAGAAGGGCGGCGGTATGGAGCGCGCCGCCCCCCCGCCGCGCCCCGTTCCGCCAAGACCGCAAGCCGCGCCTGCGCCAAGGCCCGCGCCGCAAAGACACGCTGGCCATTCGCACGGACCTGCCACGTCAACGTCGGGCAAGCGCGGCGTACCGGGCGTCGAGTCGATCATCGCGGTGGCATCCGGCAAGGGCGGCGTCGGCAAGTCGACAACGGCCGTCAACATCGCGCTCGGGCTAAAGGCCAACGGCGCGCGCGTCGGCGTGCTCGACGCGGACATCTACGGGCCGTCGATGCCACGGCTTCTGGGCATTCGCGGCCGGCCGGAGACGGTCGACGGCAAGGTGCTGAAGCCGATGGAGAACTATGGCCTGAAGGTCATGTCGATCGGCTTCCTCGTCGAGGAGGAAACCCCGATGATCTGGCGCGGGCCGATGGTCATGTCGGCGTTGACGCAGATGCTGCGAGAGGTGGAATGGGGCGATCTCGACATCCTCGTCGTCGACATGCCGCCCGGCACCGGTGACGCGCAGCTCACCATGGCGCAGCAGGTGCCGCTGGCCGGCGCGGTGATCGTTTCGACACCGCAGGACCTGGCGCTGATCGACGCGCGCAAGGGTTTGAACATGTTCAAGAAGGTCGACGTGCCGCTGCTCGGTATCGTCGAGAACATGAGCTATTTCGTCGCCCCGGACACCGGCAAGCGTTACGACATTTTCGGCCATGGCGGTGCGCGTCGCGAGGCGGAACGTCTCGGCGTGCCGTTCCTCGGCGAGGTACCGCTGGAAATGACGATCCGCGAAATGTCGGACAGCGGCGCGCCGGTGGTGGTGTCGCAGCCGGACGGGATTGGAGCGATTGCCTACCGCGCGATCGCTGCTGCGGTGTCCGAAGAACTGACGAAGACAAAGGCCGCCGCGACGGCCGCGCCGGCGATCGTCTTCGAATAGTTTTCCCGGGGAGGGGTGATGGCCGAGGTTCTGCTCATCGACCGGCGTGATGGCTATCACGTTCTGACGCTCAATCGCCCCGAGCGGCTGAACGCGTTTACCGAAGGTCTGCACCTGGCGTTGCGCGAAGCACTCGACGAATGCGGGCGCGACGACAACTGCCGCGCCATCGTCATTACGGGGGCAGGCCGCGGCTTCTGCGCAGGGCAGGATCTGGCTGATCGCGACCCGACCATCACGGGCGAGAATCCCGACCTCGGGCGCACGCTGGAGACCTTCTACAACCCGCTGATCCTCAGGCTGCGCGGACTGCCGAAGCCGGTGATCGTTGCGGTGAACGGTGTCGCTGCGGGGGCGGGCGCGAACATCGCGCTCGCCGGCGACATCGTGATTGCGGCGAAGTCGGCAAGCTTCATCCAGGCCTTCGCGAAGATCGCGCTGATCCCCGATGCGGGCGGCACGTGGTGGCTGACCCGCCACCTCGGCGAGGCGCGCGCCAAGGCGCTGGCGATGACGGCCGAACCGCTGTCGGCCGAGAAGGCAGCGGAGTGGGGACTGATCTGGAAGGCGGTCGATGACGACAGATTGATGGCCGAGGCGACGAAGCTCGCCGAGCATTTTGCCAACGGTCCCACCAACGCCTACGCGCTGACCAAGAAGGCGATCCACGCTGCCTCGGCCAACGCGCTGGAAGCGCAGCTGAATGTCGAGCGGGAACTGCAGCGCGAGGCAGGCCTCTCCGGCGACTACAAGGAAGGGGTGGCGGCCTTCTTGCAGAAGCGCCCGGCGAATTTTCGCAAGCGCTGAATCACCCCCGCCAGTGCAGCACGCAGACCAGCGTGAAGAGCCGCCGCGCGGTGTCGAAGTCGATGTCGATCTTTCCCGAGAGCCGATCCATCAGCGTCTGCGAGCCTTCATTGTGCAAGCCGCGCCGGCCCATGTCGATCGCCTCGATCTGTGACGGTGTCGCCGAGCGGATCGCCTCGTAATAGCTCTCGCAGATCATGTAGTAATCCTTCACGATCCGGCGCAGCGGCGTGAGCGACAGGATGTGGGTCGCGACCTGATCGCCGCTCTCGCGCTGGATGGCGAAAACGAGCCGAGCCTCCGCGAGCGACAGCTTCAGCCTGTAGGGGCCGGGGCCGGTGTCGCCGACGGGCGCAAAACTGTTGTCCTCGATCAGATCGAAGATCGCGACCGCGCGCTCGTGCTCGATGTCGGGCGTCGAGCGTCCGATCGACTCGTCCAGCTCAACATCGACAAGCTTGGCGGTTTTTTCGGCGCGCCCCATGTCATGCGGCCTACAAATTCAGCCTGATCGCAACGGAATTTCCGTGCGCGTCGAGACCCTCGGCCCTGGCGAGTGCGATCGCGGCCGGCGCAAGCTGCCGAAGCGTATCGGGTCCGAGCTTCAGCACCGAGGTGCGCTTCATGAAGTCGAGCACGGACAGGCCCGACGAGAAACGCGCCGAGCGAGCGGTCGGCAGCACATGGTTCGAGCCGCCGACATAGTCGCCGATCACTTCCGGCGTATGGCGGCCGACGAAGATCGCACCGGCGTTGCGGATCTTTTTCAGGAACGCGTCCGCATCGTCGATGGCGAGCTCGACATGCTCGGCAGCGATGCGGTCGATCAACGGGACAGCCGCGTCAAAACTGTCGACAACGATCACCGCGCCGAAATCGCGCCAGCTCGCGGCTGCCGTTTCGGCGCGCGGCAGCGCCTTGATCTGGCGCTCGACGGCGGCCTCGACGGCCTGTCCGAATGCCGCGTCGTTTGTCATCAGGATCGACTGCGCCGCCGTGTCGTGCTCGGCCTGCGCGAGCAGGTCGGCGGCGATCCATTCGGGATCGTTCGAGCCGTCGGCGATGGCCAGCACTTCCGACGGGCCGGCGATCATATCGATGCCGACGGTGCCGAAAACCTGCCGCTTGGCGGCGGCGACATAGGCATTGCCGGGGCCGACGATCTTTGCCACCGGGCGGATCGTCTCGGTGCCATAGGCGAGGGCCGCGATCGCCTGCGCCCCGCCTATTCTGTAGATATCGGAGACGCCGGCGATGTCGGCAGCAACCAGCACAAGCGGGTTGAGCACGCCACCCGGCGCCGGCACGGTGATGACGATGCGATCGACGCCCGCGACCTTCGCCGGCACGGCGTTCATCAGCACCGAACTCGGATAGCTTGCCGTGCCGCCGGGCACATAGAGGCCGACCGCTTCGATCGCTGTCCAGCGCGAGCCTAATTCGACGCCAATGGCGTCGGTGTAGAAATCATCCGCCGGCTTCTGTCGCTTGTGATGAGATTCGATGCGGTCGCGCGCGAATTTCAGCGCATCGACGGTCTTCGGATCGGCGCCATCATACGCGGCTGCGATCTCGGCCGGTGAAACGCGCATCGATGCCGGCGTGAGGTCGGTGCGGTCGAATTTTTTCGTGTAGTCGATGACCGCGCTGTCGCCCTCGGCGCGCACACGGGCGACGATGGCCTTCACGGCGCCGTCGACCTCTTCCGAAATCTCGCGCTTGGTCGCGAGGAAGGCGGCGAAACGCGTCTCGAAATCCGCTGCGTTCTGGTGGAGGGTGATGGCCATGGCGGCTCAGGGCGTGTGCCGGGGCTGCGACTGCGTCTCCCACGCAGCACCGATATCAGCCAGTCGCACCTCGATGCATTCGACCGCCAGCAGGATCGCCGCGCCGCCGGAAAACACCAGCTCAACCATGCCGGCAGGCCCTTCGCCGCCCTGCGCGAAGCGGATGGCGAGCAGCGAGAGGACGTCGTCCGGTTTGTCGCGGTTGATGCCGGCGAGCTTGGCGGAGAGAACGCGGTCGAAAGAGAGCACCGCCTTGCGGCGCTGATGATGCTTGCGGAAGAAGCCGCGGCTCTTTTCCCAGGCGAAGCGGTTCATGGTCAGCGTCAGGCGCTTCGCCTTCGGCGTATAGTCGAGCTCCGAAACCTTCAATACCGCGTCCTGCACATAGGCGGACACGATCTTCAGGTCTTCTTCGTCGAGCGCAACAAGCTTCAAGGAGTCCACGGGCAGTCCCAAGATTTGTTCGCGTTTCTGTTAGGCGGGAATATGCGGCAGTGCAACAAATTTGCCCTTTTCATGGGCAGGGCGCGCGAAAACCCTCCACGGTTTTGGGCCGGGAGCTGGTGCGATCTCGTCGGAGCAGCACGAGGGCGGTCAGGACGTGTCGGGCGGTGCGTTCCGCGCCCACCAGGCGCGCTGGTGCGCGCTTTCGAGGATGCTGAAGAGTTCATGGCTCTTCAGCCGCCTTGCGGCGGGGCCACGCAGGTCGAGCGGCGGACCGGGCCTGAGCGGCTGGATGGCGCAGAAGACGCCGCGCTCCCGCGCGCGTTTGCGCAGCGCCTGCCAGCGCGCCAGCCGTTGCGCCGCAGCCTGGATATCGTCGAGCGCGTGAAACAGCGCATCGATGCGATGGGCGAGGCGGCTGCCATCGATCTCATCGCTGCGTGCCGGAACAATGCCCGCAAAGGCACGCGGCGGGGCGTCCGAGTTCGGTAAACGCGGGAACGGCTCGGGAAGCACAAAAGGCTGCCAGCGGTCGGGGCGCCACTCGTCCGGGAGCAGATCGACTGGGGGGCGAACGCCGTCCGGACGTGTGGTGTCCGGCTGGCTGTTGTCCGGCTTTGGCGCGGCGGCGCGGGCGGGCGGTAGCGTCACGGTGATGCGGTAGGCGAGCACCAGGATCAGCCGCCGCGCCGCAGCCTCGGCGGGACGCAACAGCCGCATGACGGCACGATGGACGCTGCGCAGGATCGTTTGGCGGCGTCCAAGCCCGGACATAATCCAGAGATCGCCGAGGATGCGCTGCAGCGATCTGTGCTCCAGTTCGGCCAGCCTTTCGTCCATCATCACCGCCTCCTTTCCAGGCGACGGGATTATCAGGCAGGGCGGGCAGGGCGTGGATGAAGACTACTGACAGATACTGACAAGGGCGGCGCCGAAGCACCCCCTCTCCGTCGCGCTTCGCGCGCCACCTCTCCCCCGCTTCGCAGGGGCGAGGAACCTAAATCCTGAGGCGTCGGCGGTTTTTTCAGCTTGGGTTCCTCGCTCCCATGAAATGGGGGGAAAGATGTCGAGCCCGCAACGGCGGCGAATGCCGCCGGGGGCGCGACGGAGAGGGGCAACTACCCGCTGATACGCTCGATCTGCGCGCCGCAGTTGGAGAGTTTTTCTTCCAGCCGCTCGAAACCGCGGTCGAGGTGATAAACGCGGTTGACGGTGGTTTCGCCTTCCGCCGCGAGGCCGGCGATGACCAGCGAGACGGAGGCGCGCAAATCGGTCGCCATGACCGGTGCGCCCTTCAGCTTCGACACGCCCTCGACGATCGCCGACTGGCCCGACAGCGTGATGTGTGCGCCCAGCCGTGCCAGCTCCTGCACGTGCATGAAGCGGTTCTCGAAAATCGTCTCGGTGATCTTCGACTTGCCCTTCGACATCGTCATCAGGCCCATGAACTGCGCCTGCAGATCGGTCGGGAAACCTGGGAAGGGCTCGGTGACGACATCGACGGGCGAGATGCCGGCGCCGTTGCGCTTCACCCGGATGCCGGCATTGGTCGGGGTGATCTCAGCGCCCGTCTGGCGGATGATTTCGAGCGCGGTCTCGAGCAGGTCGGGCCGTGCGCCTTCAAGCAGCACGTCGCCACCGGTCATCGCGACGGCCATGGCGTAGGTGCCGGTCTCGATGCGGTCCGGAATGACGGCGACGCGCGCGCCGGAGAGGCGGTCGACGCCGTCAATGGTGATGGTGGCGGTGCCGGCGCCGCTGATCTTCGCGCCCATGGCGTTCAGGCAGTCGGCAAGGTTGACGATCTCGGGCTCGCGCGCAGCGTTTTCCAGCACGGTCTCGCCCTTGGCGAGGGCAGCCGCCATCATCAGCACATGCGTTGCGCCGACCGAGACTTTCGGGAAGACATAGCGGTTGCCGACGAGACCCTTCTTCGCGCTGGCCACGACGTAGCCGTTCTCGACCTCGATCTCGGTTCCAAGCGCCTGCAGGCCTTCGAGAAACAGGTCGACCGGCCGCGTGCCGATGGCGCAGCCACCAGGCAGCGAAACGCGGGCCTCGCCCATGCGGGCGAGCAGCGGGCCGATGACCCAAAAACTGGCGCGCATCTTCGAGACGAGCTCATAGGGCGCGGTGGTGTCGACGATCTGGCGCGCGGTGAAATGGATGGTGCGGGAATAGCTGCCGTTCTGCTTCTCGCGGCGGCCGTTCACGGAGTAGTCGACGCCGTGATTGCCGAGGATGCGGATCAGTTGCTCGACATCGGCCAGGTGCGGCACGTTCTCCAGCGTCAGCGTGTCGTCGGTGAGTAGCGAAGCGATCATCAACGGCAGCGCGGCATTCTTCGCGCCCGAGATCGGGATCTGGCCCGAAAGATGGTTGCCGCCGACGATTCTGATGCGATCCATGGATAACTGCTTTTCTCCGGCATGGCCGGTTCAGAAGGTGGGCGCCCGTCTAGCCCATTGGAAGTTGTGGTTCAAGGAAGGCCAGGATGGCTGGTAAACGCGGCTCATTCGGCTTTTTCCGCGGGCTTGGCGTCCAGCCCGTCGGGCCGCCGGTCCGCCTCGCCGGCGCGGCGCGAGCGGGTTTGCGCCTTGCGGCGCGTGAGATTGGCGCGCAACTGTTCGGCGAGCCGCGCCTTGCGGTCGCTTTGAGTCCCTGCGGATTTATCCTTGTCGGCCAAATCGCCCGTCCCCTGGCGAGAATGCTCACATGAGCGTCACTTTATGGCCGCGCCAAGGCCGAATCGAGCCGTTTTGCTGACTGCTTGCGCTTGGGCGACCGATATGCCAAAGACCGCCGCACCTCGACAGGCTGCGGTAGCTCAGTGGTAGAGCACTCCCTTGGTAAGGGAGAGGTCGAGAGTTCAATCCTCTCTCGCAGCACCATTCTAAGTCTATGAAATCACTGAAAGCCTTGACCCATACTGACGTTACAAAAGTCGTAACAAAAAGGGGCGTCAGACAGTGACTGGCAGGGTGCGAAATCTGCTCTAGCCAGCTCAGAGCGCCAGAAAATTCGGCTTCGTCGGCTCGTCGAGATCAAGACGGTCTTGCGGTCGATGTGACGGGATGACTAGCCCGCCACATCTCTGTGGCGGGCTTAGCCAAGCCTCAGAATGCTTCGCGGTGACGCGAACGCCGGAGAGCTAATCCGTGCAATCAGCACGTCGAATAATACTTGGTGGAGCCACACATATACCACCAGCGGTCGCGTCGTGCTTCGGCGCAGGGAATGTGCCTTCCGGTTTGTGAATCAGTCAACCGCAGCCAACCGTTTCCGCAGGAAACATAGCACATTCCATTTTCGCACCAACCATGCCCAGAGCCGGGGTTGGAGGGGAACGTCAGGGGTATTTTGTCCCCGAGGGGTTCAAGTTTTCCCTGTTTTGATTGATCACCTTCTTCGTTTGGGCCGAAAGGTTTTGGTTCATTTGCTGTGCTTGCCATTTTGTCCTCCCGTTTTATAACCTCACATAATTTGTCATGTGAGGTTAGCAAGCATAAACTTCTAGAAACACTCTAAGCAATAGATGATATTGTCATTCGATTACTATCGATACAGAAACCGTTTCTCCATTGTGAGTGCGTGAATTGGATGGACTTAAGCAAGCGCGGGCCTTTCGGCACTCACTAGAACAATGATCCTTGCGCGGGCTTCGGCTGTGCGCTGGTGAGGTTGTAGAGAGTGCACATCGACCGGCGACGTTCATTCAGAAGGGCGCTGTCACGTTGTCGTAAGTCCATTCGACGAGCCACGCACGAGGCTGACCGTTCTTTAGAGTGACGTGCGCGGTCGAAGGCGGACATAGGCGACTCCATCGGTTGATGGCGTGATTGTCGCTTGGGCCGCCAGGGAGCCTGGCCACGGTTCGAAATCTAGGTATTCAAAGATGAAATTTAGGTAGCAAGGCTGCTTCTGCTGCAACCGCCCGTACCTTAGGCTCACTGAAGCATTGCAACAGGAGCCACCGATGGCAGTCGTTTATTTGGGCGCTCGATTTGAGATGAGCGATATCCCTCAACCTTGGGGGTTTGGTAGCGGCGGCGAATCGATCGATGCCACCGGTCAGGACGTTTACCAATGGGCTCACTTGGGCGCGGCGCAAACGATCGCTCTCATCGGAAACCTGAGCGGCGAGTTTTTTGAACCCGGCGAGGTGTCAGGCCGGGTGAAGAAGATCTTGTGGGATGCAAGCCTCCTTGCGGTTCCCGAGATCGAGGTCACGCTGGATATGCAGATGTCGACCGGCGTCATCGACCTTGTGATCAATGGAAGTCTGAAGTCGTTTTTCGCAGAGGTTCTCAAAGGCAACGATACGATCTACGGGCAAAACTTCGATGAAGAGCTGCTCGGTCACGCCGGAAATGACATCCTGATCGGCGGCGATGGAGCCGATCGCCTGGATGGCGGCTTGGGTATCGACACCGCCAGCTACGCCAATGCGAAAGCGGCGGTGATCGTGGACTGGTTCGGCGCCAGCAGCGGTGACGCTGCCGGCGATGTTTTCATCAGCATCAACAATCTGACCGGTTCGCGCTTTAACGACCGCCTCTACGCGGACGATAACGCCAATCGCGTTACCGGCGGCTTGGGCAACGACATTCTGGTCGGCAGGTTTGGCGCAGACACGCTCGATGGCAGCACCGGCATCGACACCGCGTCCTACGATGCCAGTGGCGGCGACGTGCGCGTGAGCCTCCTCAATCCTGCGATCAATACCTTCGAAGCCAAGGGCGACAAATACATCTCGATCGAGAACCTTGCCGGCGGTGGATTCGACGACCATCTCACCGGCAACAATGCGGCCAACAGGATCGAGGGAAACAATTTCCCGAACTCCGTCACCGTGGATCACGACAAGCTTTTTGGCCTTGGCGGAAACGACACCCTGTTCGGCTACCGTGGCAATGACATTCTGACCGGCGGGCTTGGCAAGGACACGCAGACCGGGGGGCTCGGTCGCGACATCTTCGACTTCAATTCCATCGCCGAAAGCGTCGTCGGGGCAAACCGCGATTTCATCACCGATTTCACCCGCGGCACCAACGTCACCGGCGACGACATCGACCTGTCGACGATCGATGCGCGAACAAACGTCGTCGGCAATCAGAATTTTTCGTGGCGGGGCACTCTCGCGTTCACGGGGGTCTCCGGTCAGCTCCGCTTCACCGACCAGGGCACGACCTGCCTCGTGCAGGGCGACGTCAATGGTGATGGTAAGGCCGACTTCGAAATATCGGTGAAGGTCGCGACGCTCGGGGTCGGCGACTTCATTCTCTGAGGACGAGGCTGCAGCCGTGCAATTTACAATTGCGCGGGCGCCAGCTCCAAATTTGTTCTGTCGCAGTTCCGATTGGCCATAACGGGGGTGGCCAAATCATCGGCTCTGTTTCGACTAAAAGAACGAAAATACAACAATATCAACTATTTACTGATAGTGATGGGTAGGCCAAAAGGACCCGGCCAATTTCAATAATCTTGTCTTTTCCGCGTTCACCAATGGCTAACCCTGACGGGTAAAGGCAGAGAATTATCGCGTTAAACATGGTGGAGCGGTTGCGCTCTGGTTGTATCAAGGAGCGGCGCAGAACCGGCCGCAGAGTCGGGCGCGCATCCGAGAGAATTCCAGGGGTCCCGATGCCGGTAGGTGCCGTTCTTGGCCGCCTGAGCGAGAGTCTCGATCGTGCCATCGGGGCGGATCGGCTCAAGCCGGCGATGCGCTCGCAACTGCTGTTCGAGCAGGTGCAGGCAATCGCACAGATGACGCCGATCACAACCGCCGGCTCCGTGGTCATCGCGGTGCTGCTGCTGGCGCTTTCCTATGACGAGCCGATCTTCCCGCACATCGTCGCTTGGGCGCTGGTGCTGTGCGGCGCGCTGTTTCTGGGCATTAACCGCCGCCAGCGCGTGCGCGACGACGAGACGGTGCGGCAGGCGCCGCAGAAGGCGATCAACGTGGCGACGCTCAACGCGATCCTGGTGGGGACGATCTGGGGCGTGCTGCCCGTCATCGTGCTCGCCGGCGGCGACGCGATGCTGAAGGTGATGACCGGCATCGTGATTGCCGGCGTGCTCTGCGCGGCCGGCTTCGCGCTGCTGATCCTGCCGCAGGCGGCGATCGGTTTCAGCCTGCCGATGCTAACCGGCGCGATGATCGCGGTGCTTGGGTTAAAGCATCCCGGCGAGGCGCTTGTCGCGGCCGCCGTGCTCTGGGCCTATGCGGCGGTCATGGGTTTCGTCTGCCTGCGCCATGCGCGCAACCATGTCCGGCAGCTCTTGAACGAATCGAAGATACGCGAGCAGAAGGACATCATCAGCCTGCTGCTCAAGGAATTCGAGGACAATTCGGCCGACTGGCTGTGGGAGTTCGATCGGCAGGGCGCGCTGCAGCGTGTCTCCGATCGCTTCGCCGCTGCCGCCGGCACGGCCAAGGAGGCGCTCGGCGGCACCGCCTTCTTCGACTTCCTGCGCAATGCCGGCCAGGGCAACGATCCGATCATCGACGAGATGGCGCAGGATATCGAGGCGCGCGCCACCTTCAGCGGCGTCGAGCTCAAGATGTCGATCGGCGGCGGCGAGCGTTACTGGCGGCTGACCGGCAAGCCGGTCCATGACGAGTCAGGTGCCTATGTCGGCTATCGTGGTACGGCGTCGGACGTGACCGCCGAACGGATTTCGGAACGGCGCATCAATTTCCTGGCGCACAATGATTCGCTGACCGGCCTGCTCAACCGCACCAAGTTCACCGATCATCTGAAGCAGAACGTCGCGCGGCTGGAGCGCTACGGCTCGCCATTCACCGTGCTTTATCTCGACCTCGACCAGTTCAAGGCCGTCAACGACAGCCGCGGCCATCTGATCGGTGACAAGCTGCTCGCGCAGGTGGCGAAACGCATCAAGGCGACGTTGCGCGAATCGGATCTGGCGGCGCGCCTCGGCGGCGACGAATTCGCAATCATCCTGGCCAGCAATTGCGACGCAGCCCAGACGGCGGCGCTTGCGGCGCGGCTGGTCGAGATCGTGGGCAAGCCGTATGAGTTCGACGGCGAGGTAATGTCGATCGGTTTGAGCATCGGCATCGCCATGGCGCCGCTGAACGGCACGCGGCCGGACCAGATCCTGCGCAACGCCGATCTGGCGCTCTATCGGGCCAAGGCGGAAGGGCGCGGCACGTTCCGCTTCTTCGAGACGCAGATGGACTCCGAACTGCGCGAACGGCGTGTGCTCGAGGCCGAGCTTCGCCAGGCGCTGATCGAGGGCGAGCTGACGCTTTATTACCAGCCGCTGGTGTCGGCTGACGACAACCGCCCGAGCGGCTTCGAGGCGCTGGTGCGCTGGAACCACCCGGTGCGCGGTCTGGTGCCGCCGCAGGAGTTCATTCCGGTCGCCGAGCAGACAGGCCTGATCAAGCATATCGGCGACTGGACGATCCGCGAAGCATGCCTTGCCGCCGCGCGCTGGCCCGGCGACCTGATCGTCGCGGTCAATCTTTCGCCGCGCCATTTCCAGATGTCGGACGTCACCGCCGTGGTGGGCGCGGCGCTGGCGGAATCGGGCCTGCCGCCACACCGGCTGGAACTCGAGATTACGGAAAGCGTGCTGATCGAGCAGCCCGACCGGATGATCGCGACGCTGTTCGAACTGAAAGCGCTCGGCGTCACCATTGCCATGGATGATTTCGGCACCGGATATTCCAGTCTGTCGCATTTGCTCAAATTCCCGTTCGACAAGATCAAGATCGACCGCTCCTTCGTTACGGCGTCGAGCGAGGACGCGGTGGCGCGCGACGTGCTGCGCTCGATCGCCTCGCTCGGCAAGACGCTGAAGATCAGGGT
>DATJTE010000109.1:0-3675 GCA_035503715.1 Rhizobiaceae bacterium
GACGACGCGAACGACCTGTACGTAAGGCCGTACCAGATCGCTCGCGGCGTAGAGCGCGAAGAGCGCGAAAAGGAGGAGGCCCGCCCCGAACATCAGGAACTTGTCGCTCGTGGCCGACCAGTTGATGTCCTCGACGCCGCCATGGTGCCCGCCCGTTGGCCCCGACCACTGCAGAAAGAGAACAAAACCCGTGATGAAAAGCAGCAGACCGATAAACGAGCCGATCCACGGCTGCGCGGCCGAGCTGACGAGCGAGGATTGCCCCGGCCGTGCGCGCGAGTTCATTCCCGTCGCAAAGCTCTCGCCGATCAGCCACGCGACGATCAGCATGATGCCCTGAATGCCGAACGTCACCATCCCGGAGAGCAGGGGTTCCCCGGTGAAATTGTACATTCCTTCCCATGTGCGCCAGCCGGCTGCAGCCGATAGTACGATGCCGGTCGCGCCAAGCAGCGCCAGCCGCCAGTTCGAGAAGACGGTTTCTTCGATGGCCGTTCGGATGCGCCGGGCGACCCGGGTTCGAAGGAGGAGGGCGATGGTGCATGCCAGAAAAACGGCGATGCCGAGCGGCCGGGCGTTTTCCGCCAGCCTGTCGATCAGAAACTTCACGTCCATGCTGAAAACGGTCCCAGCTTTGTTCCTGGCGAATCGCGTTCTGCGTCGCTTAATGGTTGCGCGGCCGAGCTGGCCAATTGGCGGCAACATTAAGACGAAATGTGCTCATCGCATGAACTTCTCTTTAGAATTCGGAAGTTGGATCGTTAACGGCAAGGGGTCAAGCGCATAGCTGCGCCGCACAAAAAGCGCAGCGCCGCCTTGAACCGAATGGCGGGCAATCACGACATGTTATATTGTCCGGCCGCCTGAGAGTTCAAAGCGCCGAGCGTTTGAAGGGCGGCAGGCCGGGCTAGGGGACTGTCATGGTAACAACAGCAGCCGAAGAACAGCGCGCCCGCGAACGGGTCAAAACCTCGGTCGAGCAGGCGACAGCCATCTTCGCGGAAAAGAACATCAGGTTCACTGACCTCCGCCGCAAAGTGTTCGAGGAAATTGCCTCCACGCTTGCGAGCGTCGGCGCCTATGAAGTCCTCGATCGGCTCGCCAAAAAAGGTACGAGACTAGCGCCGATTTCGGTCTACAGAGCTTTGGATGCGCTGCTCGAGGCAGGCGTCGTCCATCGGCTCGAAAGCAAGAACGCATATTTCGCGTGCCGCCGCTTGCACCAGCCGAGAACCGGCCGCCGTCCGATGTTCTTAAGCTGTGAGAAATGCGGTGTTGTGCAGGAAGTCGATGGCGACGATATTTTCCACGCCATCGATACCGCCGCTCAAGGCGCCAGTTTTGAGCCGCGCGTGCGCTTTGTCGAAGTCTCTGGTACGTGCCAGGACTGTGCGGCGCGCCGCAAAGCATAGGCAAGATCAGCCGAGCCTTCGGGCATGGAGAAGCACGTTTGTCACCCCGTGATGCACCAGGTATGCCGTCGCCGAACGGCAATGGTTCGTGTAACACCGCAGCCGTTCCGTGCAGCTGTGGTCACAACCACGGCCACCAGCCATTCGCCGGGGAATCCGCGCATGAGCCTGCCCCCGATGCGCTGATTTCTGCGCGCGGGCTGTCGATGTGGCGCGGCAGCCGCGAGGTGCTGACGGACATCAATCTCGATGTGAGGCGCGGCGAGATCGTCACGCTGATCGGACCGAACGGCGCCGGCAAGACGACGCTCGTGCGCCTTCTGCTCGGCATCGAGAAACCGGACGCAGGACGCGTCGTAAAGCCGGCATCGACGCGCATCGGCTACGTCCCACAGCGCTTCGAAGTCGACTCGGCTATCCCGATGACCGTCGGTTCCTTCCTCACCCTCGGTGAGCATGCAACCTTGAAGGACGTCAGGGCCGCGCTCGAAGAAACCGGTGCAGCGAAGACGATCGGTCAGCAGCTGTCGAAATTGTCCGGTGGCGAAACCCAGCGGGTCTTGATCGCCCGCGCGCTTCTCCGTAAGCCGAACCTTCTCATCCTCGATGAGCCCGCGAGCGGCGTCGATTTTACCGGCGAGGCCGACCTCTACGATCTGATCGACCGCCTGCGGGCCAAACATAACCTCGGTGTCCTTCTGGTGTCGCACGATCTCCATGTCGTCATGGCGCGCAGCGATCGCGTGATTTGCGTCAACGGCCACGTCTGCTGCTCCGGCAAACCGGAGGACGTGTCCCAGCACGCCGCTTATGCGCGCATCTTCGGGCCGCAAGCCGCCTCCGCCTTGGGCGTCTACCGGCATCATCACGATCATCGGCATGATCTGGCGGGCGAACCGAAACCTCTTGGCGACGTCCCGTCTACGGACCTGCCGCCTCAAGGGCGAGGCGTCTGAGTGCTTGCTTGGCCCGAGCCGTTCGTCTGGCGCGCCTTATTCGCCGCACTCGGACTGGCAATCATCGCAGCGCCTCTCGGCTGCATCGTCGTCTGGAGACGGATGTCCTACGTCGGCGAGACGCTGTCGCAGGCTGGCCTCTTGGGCGTGGCGCTCGGCCTCGCCGCGAATATCGATCTGACGCTGGCAGTCATACTCGCGGCCATCGCCGCCGCCGGCGTTTTGACTCTTCTCTCGCGCCAGCAAATGGTGCCGCTCGATTCCGCGCTCGGCCTCATGCACCACGCGACGTTGGCTCTCGGTATCGCAGCGATCGCGGTCGTGAAGGGTCCTGCGATCGATCTGATGAGCTATCTCTTTGGCGACGTCTTTGCCGTCACCAAAAACGATCTCTACTGGATCTACGGCGGCGGCGCGGTCGTCGTCGCCATCACCCTCTATCTGTGGCAGCCTCTCGTGCGCCTTTCGTTGCACGAGGATCTGGCGACGGCCGAGGGCATCAACCCGCGGCTTCCCCGAGCGGCGTTCGACCTTCTACTGGCGGTTGTCATCGCGGTGGCCATGAAGATCGTCGGCATTTTGCTCGTGATGGCCTTTCTCGTTGTCCCCGCCGTTGCCGCTCGGCCACTATCCGATACCCCTGAGAGAATGGCGGTCCTGGCCGCGGTGATGGCCATTTTCGGCGTCATCCTTGGCCTTTGGCTGTCGCTTTGGAGCGACGCTCCGGGCGGCCCAAGCATCGTCATAGCACTGTGCACAATCGCGTCCATATCGCTTCTGGCGGGAAGCCGCATACGGCGTTAGAAGAAAGCCCACAGGGTTTGGAAAGGCCTCTACGATGTCGCACGGCGGCAGCATCACGATGAAAGCCCGGCACGAGACCGTCGCCGTCAACGTCGGCAGCGTAAAGGTCGGCGGCGGCGCCCCGGTGGTCGTCCAGTCGATGACCAACACCGATACGGCGGATATCGCCTCAACGGTGAAGCAAGTGGCGGACCTTGCGCGAGCAGGCTCTGAGCTCGTCCGCATCACCGTCGATCGCGATGAAGCCGCCAAAGCCGTTCCCCACATTCGCGACCAGCTGCGCCAGCGCGGCGTCACCGTCCCGCTGATCGGCGATTTCCATTACATCGGTCACAAGCTTCTGGGCGACAACCCGGCCTGCGCCGAGGCGCTCGACAAGTACCGCATCAACCCCGGCAACGTCGGCTTCAAGGATAAGAAGGACCGGCAGTTCGGCGCCATCATCGAAACGGCGCTGAAGCACGGGAAGCCCGTCCGCATCGGCGTCAACTGGGGTTCGCTCG
>DATJTE010000110.1:0-17426 GCA_035503715.1 Rhizobiaceae bacterium
CGCTGCCTGCGCCGACTCGCGAGAGCCTTTAACGCCCGAATGCGGGTCCGAGCGTGATCATGCCGACGGCGACGATCGCCAGAACGATGCCGCCGCTCTGCAGCATCGACAGGCGCTCGCCGAACCAGGCGAGCGCGATGATGTTCACGGCGACGAGCTGGATGACGGCCGAGAGGCTGAAGGCGGACGCCATGCCGAACTCGCGCACAAGGCGCAACATGATCAGATTGCCGGCCGAGTAGAGCAGCAGGGTGAGAACCAGCTTGCCGATCGAGGGCGACAGCGCCCAGGATTTGGCGACCGTCGCGGCCAGCAGGAAAACCACGGTCGACGCCGCAAGCTGAAGAAATCCGAAAAGGCTCAAAACTCGCTCCCCGCCGCGAAGAGACGCGGCCCGCCGTCATTTCTCACGGCGGACCGTCCATGCGTCAAGCCTGCTCCGATTGGACCAGGCGTGGCTACATCCGTTCGCAGGTGCCCCTGGCGATGATGCGCCAGTTGCCCGGAGCGTTGCGCGCTTCGCACTCATTGCCGAACGTGCGCAGCCGGCCGTTACGCTCGGCGCAGACCGGCGCGTATTCGCGCGTGCAGAACTCCTCCTCCCGCACCGGGCGGCATTCGCCGCGGTGAACCACGCGGTAGCCCTCCGATTCGGCGATGCAGCGGTTGGCGAAGGTGCGCTGCCGCGGGCCGCGCTCACCGCAAACGGGATTGTACTCCCGTGTGCAGATCGGCGGATCCTCCCGGATGGGCCGGTCCTCGACCACCGTCACCTGACAGGCTGCGAGGAAGCCTGTGGCAAGAATGAGCGCCGCAAAACCGGCACCGAGCATCGATCTGAGTTTCATAGGGTCCTCCTGTCCCGCCCGCCTTCGGGATTTCGCAATGATCTGACACAATCCATACGCCGACGGCAATGGGCTACTTGCCGCCAGCAGCGAATATTGCTTAACGCTCAATATCTTACGTTGGAGCCAGCGTGTCCTTTTCCGTTCTCGTTTTCGATATGTCCCGCACCGGCGAGCCGGACGGCGAGAGGCTCGTCAATGGGTTCGAGACGATCGAGGCCGCTCGCGCCTATGCCGAGGCGCGCGTGCGTTCTTCGATCGAAGAATTGAGAAGCGATGGCCAGTCCTGGGACGAGTTGAGATCGCTCTGGCACATCTACGGGGAAGACTGCTCGGTCCTCGGTGACACGTACAAGGGCCGGGAGAATCTTCACCGTTATATCGCTGAGCCGGCGACGCCGGAGCAGACGGCGTGGTCTTCCCTCACGCCGGACCAGGCCGGCTAGCGGTGCCTCGCTTCCACGTCACACTGATGTTCTCCGGCGACGATCCGACGAAAATGGACCATTGGGTCTGGGCAGGCGGCTTCTTAAACCGAGTTGAACGGCCAACTCGCGACGAGCTCTTCGACATCTATCTCGAGGACGCCAGGGCGGCTTTCACCCGGAAGGGCCTGACCGGCATGCAGCCGCGCGTGGTCGATGTCGTGCGCATTCATGAACTCCGCGACCCGCCACTACCGCCGCCGGACGGACGGCCGCTCAGGAACTGGCGGGTCCATGTCGATTTCGTCTGCCACGACGTGAAGTTCGGCGGCAGCGGCGAAGGCGTCTTCCAGTGGCCGGAGGAGCCGAGCGGCGACGTGCTGAGGCAGATGCAGATCGTGCTGATGGGCGATACGCTGGCACTGCGCGGCGACGGTCCCGATTTCGCCGACTATTCGGACGTCATCGAGACGACGGTCGCCGAGACGAGCGATCCGCCGTCCTTCCCGTAGGCGAAACGCTTAAGGCAGCAGCTTCAACTGGCTGCGCGGCGTGCCATCGCAGGAGCCGCTGCGGATCACCACATAGCCGGAGCGCTCGGCCATGCATTTGTTGGCGAAGGTTTTGGTTTCATCGCCGCGTTGGCCGCACACCGGGGCCAGGATCAGCGGGCAGTGAACGCGCTGGCCAATGCTGGACTGCGCTTGCGCCGTCGAGGCATGAACCGCCATCAGGACCGACAGGGCAGCAAGAATTCGGATAATCACGGGTCTTCCTTTCACTCGCATGTCCCTCACTCGATTCTGAACCCGCGCCGCGTCCAAATTTTGGCGCTGCGGTTCATTCTAAACGCGGGACACGCCCACCGGTTCGGCGCGCAAACTCTTCCGCCGCTCGAAGGTTTGACGGCGCGAACCGCCGGAACCTTGGGGTGGAGGCAAAAGATTTTGCGGAGAGCCCCGCGCCGTCGCCTTGCGGGAGAGAAAGACCCAGCCAACGGTGCCCTCCGGACCATTCCGGCAGCTTCCCCCGCTGGATAAGACGGATCCGAAAAACCCCTTGCAATAGTCTTCCGGCCGCGGTCGCCGGAGCATTTCCGCCCGAGCGCCGCTTTCTCTCCCGCAAGACGACCTTGCGGTCTAGAACGATGCGGAGACTATTGCGGGCGGCGTGAACCGGCTCTGAGGGGGACGTTTATCCAGCGTTCAGCCGCGCCGGCCAAACGACAAGCCGGAAAAAAGTCGCTATAGGATTTCCGCTTGTTACAGTTTCGCGTGTTTCAGTTTTCCCGGGCGGAGGGCAGCGATGGACACCAAAGAGTTCATGCCGGACGGTGCGATGATCCAGCGCATCATCGGCGATCTCAAGACATACGAGGCTGAACGGGCGAAGGCGCACGGCCAGGTGCAATGGCGCGTTCCGGTTTTCCTCGGCCTGTTCTTGCTGATCGTCGGATTGCTGGCCTGGGGCTTCAACGGTTTCGCCGATCCCAACGAGCAGTGGTTCTCGGCGCCTCACATCTTCCTGTACGTGCTCTCCTTCGCCGCCCTCTTCTGGGTCTATTCCTCGGCGATCAGTCCGGCGACGAAATTGCAGCAATCGTTTCGCGAGAAGCTGCTGCCGATCGCGCTGAGCTTCATCAAGGACGTCCGGTACAATAAAGGCCGGACGCCGGATTCCTTCGACCGGCTGCCGCAAGAGACGGTCGGCAGCTTCAACCGGCGCAACTTCGACGATGTCTTTTCCGGCCGCTACGAGGATTTTCCGTTCGAGCTCTACGAAGTGACGCTGTCGCAGAAATCCGGCAAGAGCGAATCGACCAAGTTCCGCGGCGTGATCGTTGCGTTCGAGACGGTCACCCCGTTCCCGGGCCTGCTGGTGGCGAGCAACAAGACCGGCCAGGTGGCGCGATTCTTCCGCGACATGTTCAGTTCCGGCGGCGGCCTGCAGGAGCTGCAGAGCGGTTATGCCGAGCTTGACGCGTCCTATGATTTTCGCACCGACAATCCCGACGCGGCGCGGCCGCTGGTGACCGGCCGGCTGGCGCGCGCGCTGCATTGGCTCGCCGAAACCTGGCCGGAACAGCCGGCGCGCATCGCGCTGAGATCGCGGGACGGCTACCTGCTGCTGCCGCTGACGAAGAATTTCTTCGAGCTTCCCGGCATCAGCACGCCGCTCGACTACAAGGTCCACATCGAGCCGATCATCGCCGACATGGTTTCGCTGCTGGCGACAGCCTCGCTGGTGCGCAAGATCGGCGCGGCGGACGACAAGCCTGAACCACAGCCGGCATCCTGAAACAATTCGTGTTGGCGGAATCCGCCAGAACACAAATTTTGTGAAGGCGAAGCCGCAACAAGGCTGCCTGACGCGACGCAAATGAGGCGGGGCAATGCCGACCTGAAGATGTATCTGCTCCGGCGATCAGCGGCTGAGCCGGCTCACTTCGAGCCGCCAACCTGGCCAAATGTGTCACAATTAAGCCGCTGATTCTGTTTGGCAATTTCACCCTTCGTGATTTGAGTTCGAGGCGCTCGGCCAATAGTTCGGCTCTTGCGCACCCACCGTTTGGGTGACGTCAAACTTCTAGAAAAACGGAGTTCCTCCCATGAAGAAGATTCTCGCCACGACGCTCGCTTCGCTCGCCTTCATCGGCATGGCTTATGCCGCAACGGTGGAAGGCGTCGTGCAGACGGTCGATCCCGCGACCCGCACCGTGACACTCGCCGACGGCCAGAGCTTTGTGGCGCCTGAGGGCGTGGCTCTCGACACACTTCAGCCGGGCGCCAAGATCATGATCACGGTCGACGACACGACCGGCTCGGTGACGAAGGTCGAAGCCGCGTCGTAAGAAATCTCAGGCAATACTCCCTCCGAAAGCCGGCCCCTCGTGGGCCGGCTTTTTCGCGCGCGCTCCATCCTGAGAGCGGCAGTACGTCGACGCGCCTCTTCCTTCTCCTGTTTACAGGGAGAGGTGAGCAGCTTCCGTCACCACGAACTCTCCATCATCCTCATCCTCATCACACCAACGCCGACGATTTCGCACCGACGCTGACGCCCCCTCTCCGTCTCGCCGACGGCGGCTTTGCCGCCGTTTCGGGCTCGCCACCTCTCCCCCATTTCATGGGGGCGAGGAACCCAAGCTGGAAAAGCGCCGACGCATCAGGATTTAGGTTCCTCGCCCCTGCGAAGCGGGGGAGAGGTGGCGCGCGAAGCGCGACGGAGAGGGGGCAGCGCCACACTTTGTCAGGAGCTGTCAGCAGTCTTTATCCGCGTCCCTCCGCACCCGCGCGATACTGTTCGCACCCTGAAAGGAGGCGGCGATGCCCGTGAATTGGAGTGCGGTGATCGAGGGAAATCATGGGGTGCTGAAGCGCATCCTTGCCGAGCTCGTCGCCATGGCCGACGCCGCGGTCTTCACCTCCCCCTTGAGGGGAGGTCGACGCGAAGCGTCGGGTGGGGGTGGCGACGCGGCAGATACCCCCACCCGGCGGTCTGACGACCGCCGACCTCCCCTCAAGGGGGAGGTGGAAGCCGCGGCCACGCTACCCCGCCATCTCCACACCGCCATCCTGCGCATCTTGCGTCCGGCCGAGGCCGCGGCGCGGCGGCTGATCGTCGTTATGGCGCGCGGCATTGTGGTGACGCTGCCGCCGTTTCGTCCGCGCCCGCCGGCAAAGACGTCGCTCGCCCGCAAAGGCGGTACCGGCATCATCCTGCCGCGTGGATTTGTCATCAAGCGTGGCGTCATCATGCCCAAGCTTGGGGCACGGGCGGCGGATCTTCCCCCGTTTACGGGGGAAGGGGACCACGCGGAGCGTGGTGTAGGGGGCATCGTGGAAACACCCACGCCCCGCATCCCATCGCTGCCCCTGTTCGATCCGCGAAAACGATTTTTCTACATCCGCCCGATGCGAAACCGCGGCGTGCCGCGCATCAGCGACCCAGGCGTTGGCGCGCGCCTTCCCATCCCCGTCCGCCGCGAGCCAATGCCGGGTGGTCGCGTCAGCGCCGCGCGCATTCAGCAACGTCTCGCAACCCTTGCCGCAGCGCTTGACGATCTCCCGGGTCAGGCAAAACGTTTCGCGCAACTGAGGGCACTGCGGCTTGCCGCCCGCGCCCGCGAGAGGGAGCGCGAGGTTTCGGGCGCACCTGCCCCGCATCCCCGGCCGCGCGCCCTTCATGTCTGGCCGCTGCGCCCGGGCCACCCGCCCGGCGGGCAGCGCCGGCCGAAACACGAGATCGACGAGGTCCTGAAGGACCTCCAATATTTCGCCCGCGAAGTGCTGGAGCAACCCGACACATCATGACCGCTCTTGCCTCGGACGATGATTTGCAGCCTCGCAGCGCGTCGCGGCGGGATCGCACCCGCATGCCCTATGGTTTTCGCCGCAATCGCACGTTATCCGTGCAAAAAACGGAGGGTGATGCCGCATGGCTTTCAGAATTTCCCGTCGTCTGCTTCTGGGCACGGCGATCGTCGGCGGTGGTGTGTTGTGGGGCGGAACGACGCTGGCGCGGCTGGCGCGCGATCCCTCCGGCGCAAAGAGCCTCGGCCGCATCGCCGACATCGACGGCAAGGAGCTGGCGCTGCAGCCGCTCAATCCCGCGCCGGCCTACGACGCGGCGCTCCCCTGGGCGCAGCAGGGCGGCGAGATCAACGACGCCAGCGCGCTTTCCAGGACACCCGTTTACGGTATCGTCGAGGTGTCGGAGGAAAAGCACATCGCCGATGCGATCGCCTTCGCGAAACAGAACAATCTGAAAATCTCGATGGCGGCGATCCGCCATTCGATGGGCGGCCACGCCTTCGACGACAATGCGCTCGTCCTCGACATGAAAAAGTTCAACAGGATAGAGATCGACGAGACGGCGCGCACCATGACGGTGCAGCCCGGTGCTGTGTGGCACGACATTCAGAACAAGCTTCATCCGAAGTTCGCCGTGAAGGCGATGCAGTCGACCGACATTTTTTCCGTCGGCGGGTCGATCTCGGTCAATGCGCACGGCATGGACCACCAGGTCGGCGCGCTCGGCGGCACGATCCGCTCGATGCGCGTCATGCTGGCCGACGGCTCCGTCGTCACCTGTTCGCGCGAGGAGAACGCCGACCTCTTCCACCATGTCGTCGGCGGCTACGGCCTATTCGGCGTGGTGCTGTCGGCGACGCTCGATATCACCGACAACGCGGTTTACGAGACCAGGCGCGAGATCATCAAGTCGGAAGCGTTTCCGGCGTTCTTCGCCGAGAAGCTGGAAACGGACAGGAATATCGGCCTGTTCTACGGCCACCTCTCCACCTCGCCCGGCAATTTCCTCGAGGACATGATCGTCTATCGCTACGACAAGGTGGCGGACCAGCCGCCGGCCGACATGCCGCCGCTCGAAGAGCCCGGCAGCGTCGGCATCAAGCGCCTGATCATGAACCTCGCGAAATATGGCGGCATCTTCCAGCGCCTGAAATGGTATGCCGAGTCAGAGCTTGAAGCGGAGTCCGAGGCGTGCACCGTGCCGCGCACCGAAGCGATGGCTGAGGGCGAAGCGTGCCTCGTGACGCGCAACAATCCAATGCACGATTCGGTGCCGTATCTCTTCAACGATTTGCACTACGAGACCGACATCCTGCACGAATATTTCATCCCGCGCGGCGCGTACAACGACTTTATCGCGGGCGCGCGTGAGGTGCTCGCCGCGTCGCCGCTGGCGGTGCTCAACGCCTCGATCCGCGTCGTGCATGCCGAGGACACAGCGCTCTCTTATGCACGCGAGCCGGCCTTCTCGCTGGTCCTCTACATCAACCAGGCGGCCGACGACGCCGGCAATTCGGCGATGCGTGCGCTGACCCGCGCAATGATCGACCTGACGCTCAAACATCGCGGGCGTTTCTTCCTGCCCTATCAGCTCCACTATACGGGCGCGCAACTGATGGCGTCCTATCCGGAGCTGCCGGCATTCCTGGCGAAGAAGAAAGAGCTTGATCCGGCTGAGCTTTTCCAGTCGACATTCTATCGCGGGCTGAAAATGCTGACCGGAGTCGCGTAATGAAAATAGCCCTGTCCGCCGCAGCGTTCTTGATGAGCATCGCCGCGGTGGCGGCGCACGCCGAACCGCTGAAGGCTTTCAAGCTGACGGTGGGCGAGCAGACGATCGACATCGACGCGGGCGAGAGCGTCGAGGTCACGCTGCCGGACGGTTCGAAGACAACGGCCAGCCTGCAGCGCAACGATTTCGCGACCTATGCCGGCGGCACGTTCTCGTTCAATCATCCGAGCGCCTACAACGTCGCGCGCTCCGACGTCGGCGACAACATCGTCCAGCACCTGATGGCATCGGCGCTCGGCACGCTGGTGATCGTGCAGGAATATTCCTCACTCAATCCGTCGACACTGACGGAACTGATGATGCAGGAGCTGACCAAGGAGACGGTCGGCGCCGGCGGCACGCGGTCGGACGAAGCGGTCGAGCACGTGCTCGCCGGCGGCGAGGCCTTCAAGGGGATCCGGGCGACGGTCACCTATTCCGGCGAGACCTCATTCTATGAGGTGCTCACCTACGGTGCGCAGAACTCCGGTATCGTCGCCGTCACGCGCATCGACGAGGAACGAACCTCGACCGAGGGCGTCATGCTCTCGACCTTCTGGGAAACACTCGACCTGAAATAGGGCGAGCCGGGGTCACCAGGCCGATCTGACTGCGGTGACCGTCGTGTCGGCCATCCACCGCACGGAACCCGCGGCAAGCGAGAACGTGCCTTTCGCCGCGCGCCCGATCGTATCGCGAACCGTCGCGTAACCGTCCGTGGTGCGCGAGACCATCGCGCGACCGCCGCTGACGATCGTCTCGATCCGTGTCGACTCGCCGTCGCTCGCGACCGTCGTTTCTGCCGCCGTGCGCGCCTTCGCCGCCTCGTGATAGGCCGCCATGGCAAGGTCGCGCTGGTTCTGGTCCGGCACGCTGCACACCGCGATCACCGTTGGATAGTTCTCGTGCTGGTCGCGCACGATCCTGGTCTTCAGCGCGGCTTCGCATTCGGCCATCGTCGACCATTGCGGCTGCTCGTCGCGAATGAACTCGCACATCTTCGCGTCGCAGTCGCAGCCGACGATCGTCATCGCGACGATTGCCATCTTCAGCATGGAAAGATCCCTCCGGCGTCGCCGCCGCCCGCTCACCTCATCGGCGCGGATCAAGGCGGGATTTGGCCGCGATGAAGGAATGACTATGGCGACGGTGTCGAAACCGGCGCCGATGTGGCGGGCGTGCCCGATGTGGGGAGCGGAGCGCTTCTCACAACCCGATCCCGTTTCTCGGTCGCCGGATCCGGCGGCGCGCCGGGCAGCGTGCGCATGAAGGCGTCGATCAGCGCAACGACTTCCGCCGGCTTCTCGACATGCGGGATATGATTGACGCCTTCCAGCACTTCGAGCTTCGCATTGGCAAGGCTGGCGGCGATCGCCTCACCTTGCGCGAGCGGCGTGATGCTGTCCTCGCGCCCCCAGACGACAAGCACGGGCGGCTCGAACGCCTCGTAGCGCGCCGGATTGGACGCAGCGGTCTTGCTTTCGTCGCGGAAGAGGCTCGTCAGGAGCCACCGGCCGATCGCGGTGGTCGTGCCGCGCATCACGAAGGGCCTCCGGTAGAGATCGATGCGCTCGGTGGTCACGATGCTGTCGTCGGCGATGAAAGCTTTGAGGCCGAGCCCCGTGGCCACCGGATTGGTCAGGGTCGAAGCGACAATCAGGTCGCGGACGTCGCTGCTGGCGCGCAAGACCCACGGCGCGCTCTTCGGCTCCTGGCCGAGCCCCAGCGCGACATCGAGCAGGATCAGCCCGTCGATGCGCTCAGGCTCGGCGAACGCCGCTTCGACAGCCGCGCCGCCGCCATACGAGTGGACGCCGAGCGTGAAACGGTCGAGACCCATCGCTGTGGCGAAGGCAAGGATGCGCTTCGCTTGCCCGGTGCGGGAATAGTCATGGCCGACAGGACGGTCGGAGAAGCCGAACGGCGGCAGGTCCGGCGCGATGACGCGATAGCCTTTCGCCGCAAGCGGCGCGGCGATGTCGCGAAATGTCTCCGCCCAGGCGAGCGTGCCGTGGATCAAGAGGAGCGGCCGCCCACTCTCCGGTCCCCAGGCTCTGTAGTGAACTTGCTGCTCGGCGACGGTCGCGAATGTGGCTCCCGCGCCGGCCGCCGTCTCGGCGCTCTGCGTCTCGCGCGTCGTGGCGGCAAAGCGGAACATGGGGAGAAGCACCGCGATAAAAATGGGGAACATCAGCGCCAGCGACGCGATCTTCCTCAGCGGTCTTCTCAGCCAACGCATCAGTAGTCGTACACGTGCTCCAGTCTCGCGCCCGCGGTCGAGAGCGCCGGCAGCACGGTATGCAGCCGGCGGACCGCGACCGTGAGCCCGGTCCTGTATACGCCGGTTTCAGCCGGAAGTTGATAGGCGAAAAGGTTGCGGCTGCCTTCAGGTGCTTCGATTGGCTCTGCCGAAAGCACGGTGACAAGGATTTCGTCATTGCCGCCGATCTCGACGAAGGTCATGCCCTTGTCGATCAGCCGCGGGATCATGTCGGTGAAGACCTGGTAGCGCTTGGTAACAAACACCGCGCCGTCCGCGCCAAAGTCCTTTTCGAGCACAGTGTCCGGCTCGCCGGCAATCGCGGCTGCGACCGGTCCCTTGCCCCAGACGTGGACGTCAAGCAGCGCGGCATCGGAGGTCGCGGCAAGGCCGGCCTTGATCAGGTCGGCATAGCTCTGCTTGATCCAGTAGGCGGCGCCGAACGCCCATTGGCGTTCGGCGGTGCGGGTAGAGCTGTCGCCCGGCGCCGGCGTCAGCGCCACCAGCCCGGCGCGCTTTTCCTCATACGGAAACTGGTACCACGGCACCTGGTCGAGGAAGGCGGCGTAGTCCGCCGCGACCTCTGCCAGATAGCGGTCGGCCTCGGTCTTCTGGTTGCCGGCCGTCCAAGCCGTGATGCTGCCGACCGTGTTCTCATAGGCCCACTGGATCGCGTGCTCGATCGTGTGGCTGGTGCCGATTACCGCCAGCATTTGGTGGTTGGCGAAATTGAACGGATAGTCCGCGCTGGCGCGGATCATCGTCGCGTAGTCCTGCCAGAACCGGCCAATGTAAGCCCAGTACGGAAAATCGGCTTCGGTGTTGTTCTGGACGAAGCCGGCATATTCGCGCGCGGCGTAGACGATCGCCCATTCCGGATAGGTCAGGAAGGTCGACTCTTCCGGCCGCTGGTAGTTCGGGATTTCAGCGCGCACCTGCTCGGCGAGTTGCGCGGGCGGCGCACCGTCGGCGACGCCGGGCAGCGGTGAGGTATCCAGCGCATCCGTCGTCAGAAAGCCGTAGGCCAGGCCAACGACGGGTATCAGAAGGACGATCACGACGATCCAGAGGATCGCCTTGATGAGGCGCCAGATCAGCCGGAACAGGAACATGCTGGCGAACCTCAGGCCAGGGCCAACCCTGCGCTTGGCCGCCGCGACAGCACGAAGCCGATGAACACCGCGATGCCGCCGATCAAAAGATGCGGCAGATTGGCGAAGAAGCGGGTCGGGAGTTCGATATCGTTGAACGACCGGAAACCGTCGATAAAGATACCACCGTCAAGGCACCCAGAACCGGTGACGAGGCCAAGCACGCCGTCAAACAGATAGATCGAGCCGAATATCTTGAAGAAGAGGACCGTGGCGCGGTGTGACATGAAGGCCGCGGCAAGCACCCACAGGCCTGAGAAGCCGTGCAGCAGATCGTCATACCATTGCAGTGAGAACAGGCCGAACATCATGCCGTTCGCGTCGTGGACGAAGGGCAGATAGTTCAGGGCGACAACGCCGAAGAACATGATGCCATAAGCAATGCCGAGTTTCTGAATGAGCGTCATGTCGAGACAACCTCCCCGCGAGTCACGCGAGCGGATACTAGCCGATTCAGGCGAAATTCAAATCCGCTGACAATTATCGCTTGTGCGCAAGTTCCCGCGCGCTGCTTGCGGCCAAGGCCGAACCATTGGAAGCTTGCCGGCAAACCGAAGTCGCTCGCGGGAGGCGGTGCGATGAAAGTTGGGGTGGTGGTCAATCCAGTGGCCGGCAACGGCCGGATGAACGCGCTGTGGCCGGAGATCCACGGCGCGCTCGGTGACCATTTTTCCGATATGCAGATCGTGAAGACGGATGCGCCCGGCGATGCGATCGGTATTGCGCGCGACCTGGCGTTGGACGGCAAGCACCTCGTCATCGCCGCTGGCGGCGACGGCACTGTAAGCGAAACGGTCGATGGGCTGCTGCAAGCGAGGGAAAGCGGCGGTCCCGTCGCGGAACTCGGCATCATGACGGTCGGCACCGGCTCCGATCTGGCGCGCGGCCTTGGGATCGAGGGAAGCGTTTCAGCGCTGGCGCGGCGCATCGCGGAAGCAAGGGTGCGGCCGGTCGATGCCGGCCGCGTCGCCTTCATCGACGATCACGGCGCGCTGCATACGCGCCATTTCATCAACATCGCCAGCCTTGGCGTCTCCGGCACGACCGACCGCGCGGTGAATGCCGCGAAGTCCGGCGGACGCATGTCGGGCAAGATGGTCTTCCTGTGGCACACGGTGCGCGAACTGATCCGCTACCGCTTCCAGAATGTGCGCATCACCGTCGATGACGGCGAGCCAGTCGAGGCGACGATCGCGCTCGTCGCCTGCGCCAATGGCCGCTACTTCGGCGGCGGCATGATGATAGCGCCGGACGCATCCATCAATGACGGCCAGCTCGAGGTGATCGTGGTGCGCGGTGTTTCCAAGCTGAAGCTGATCGCCGATCTGCGGCTCGTTTACAGCGGCGCGCACCGGACGCTGGGATCGTGCACTTTCATGCGCGGCAAGAAGATCAGTGTCGAACCGCTCGGCGACGCGCTTGTCAACGGAGCGCTGCTCGACGTCGACGGCGAGTCGCCCGGCCGCATTCCCGCAACGTTCGAGATCCTGCCGTCGGCGATCAGGGTGCGCTACTAGGCGCGGAAGATCAGAGCAGCGCCGGCGGCGATCATCGTGAAGCCGACGACATGGCCCCAAGTGATCGCTTCTTTCAGATAAAGCACCGAGAAGATCACGAAGACGACGAGCGTGATGACCTCCTGCATCGTCTTCAGCTCGGCCGCCGAATAGACCTGATGGCCGATGCGGTTCGCCGGTACCGCGAACCAGTACTCGATGAAGGCTATGCTCCAGCTTGCCATGACCGCCATCCATAAGGGCGAGGTCTTGAACTTGAGATGGCCATACCAGGCGAAGGTCATGAAGACGTTCGACGCGATAAGCAGCAGGATCGGGAGGACCTTGGGGGAGAGCAGCGTTGCCATGAGAATCCGTGAGAAGGCGGCGGGAGCCGGCATTTCAGCCGCACCGCGTCGCAAGTCAACGGGAGCGAGCGGATTGCCAACAATCGTCACAAGACACGCCGGGAAAATGCGCTATCATCCTCGCCGACAGAGTGGAGACCAGGCAGTGCAGAAGCCGCTCGAACGGGATTGGGAGCTCTCCATCGGGCCTGACACGGTGCGGATGATCGCCGAAAAGGCGCGCGCGATCAGCGCCGCCGTGAACGAGGATTATGCTGACGGCGCGGAGCACGAGGTTGAGCTGGTCGACCAGGCGAAAGACAATCATCACCATGACGGGTTGGCCGAGGAGAAGGAGAGCGATCTCCGGACCGAGGAGCTGCGCGAGCTGATCCAGGATCTGAACGTCGACGAGGCGGCCGAGCTGATCGCGCTGATGTTTGTCGGCCGCGGCGATTTCGACGCCAGCGAATGGAGCGAGGCGCTGGCCGAGGCGCGGCAGCGCGTCAACAAGCGCACGGCAAGCTATCTGCTCGGGAACCCGCTGCTCGGCGACTGGCTGGACGATGGGCTCGAGGCCGTTGTGACGGGCCGGTAACGGAATTTGAAGGCCCGGGCGGTTGTCCGGGCCGAATGGAGTTCCAGGTCAGGGATATGGCTTGGAGTTTGTTGACCCCATTTATGGTGCGGATCGCTGCGGTCGCCGGCATTTTTGCCGGAGCGGCGGGTTTTGCATTGGCTGCTCAGGTGGATTTGCCGGCCTCGCCTCCGCTTCCCGCGCCATCGCCCATCGCGCCAGTCGAAGAGGCTCCTGCCGATGTGCGGACGGATGCTATCCCAGATCAGGCGCCGCTCCCGGAACTGAGACCCGAACCACCAGAGGCTAAGGTCGAGGACCAGCAAGAACCTCGTCTCACCGATCCCGCCGCGGTTGCGCGCATCACCACGCCGGCCGAGGAAACGGCCTGTCGTGCACGGCTGAAGGACCTTGGCGTCACCTTCGAGGAAGAAGAGTCGATGAGCGACCCATCCGGCTGCTTCATCGCCAACCCGATTGTCGTAACCGGCCTGGGTAATGGCATAACGTTGAAGCCCGAGGCGGTGATGAATTGCGCCATGGCGGAAGCCGCCGCGAGGTTTGCGCAGGACACCATCGCGCCCAACATGAAGTCCGCCTTCGGCACGGAGCTGGCCGGAATAGACCACGCGTCGGCCTATATCTGCCGGCCGCGCAGCGGCACGGGTAAACTCTCCGAGCATGCTTTCGGCAACGCGCTGGATATCGCCGCCTTCGAGCTCGCCGACAAACGCCGCATCGATGTGAAGAAGGCAGAAGACGACAAGGAGGCGAATTTCCTCGCTTCAATCCGCTCCGCCGCCTGCGGGCCGTTCAAGACCGTGCTCGGTCCCGGCAATGCCGACCACGACACGCATTTCCATTTCGACCTGCAGCCGCGCCGCAATGGCGGGACGTACTGCCGCTGACCCAATCCGCTGGCGCGAGCCGCAATTTGGCCGCAAGCCTGAATCCGCCGCTGAACATTCATTAATTCTTGGCCGCTACTCTTCCAAGTTCCGGTTGGAGTGGACGGTTTCATGTTGTTGCGTATCCGTTCGGGAAGCGTCTTCCCGCGTGGGCGGCGCTTTGCCGTTGCCGCAGGCTTCGTCGCCGCGGCGACGATCGTTACTGCGTGCTCCACCAACAACGTCCTCGATCTCAGGCCGGACGTCGACCTCGGTGTCGAGACAGCCGCCGTCTCGGTGCGGCCAATTGAAAGCAATGTGACCCCGGTCGACGTCACCGATCAGAGCTATCCCACGCAGGATGATCCGTCGGTCGCGCAGGGCGATCCCGCGGCCGACGAAGCCTATAATGTCGGCTATGTGACCCCGGTCGACCCGACGAACGATCCTTACGCTGACCAGAATTTCAACGAGCCTTATTCGGAACCTTACGTCCAGGGCCCCCCGCCGATGCCCGCCGACGAAGTCGACTGCCGCCAGCAATTGAAGCGCCTCGATGTCGTTTACGAGGAACTCGACCCGATCGATGATGGCGGCGTCTGCCAGATCGCTCATCCGATCAAGCTGAAATCGATCGGCAGCGTGAAAATGCAGCCGGCGGCGACGCTCCGCTGCGAAATGGCGCTGACCGTCGCACGCTGGACCCGCAAGGAACTGGTTCCATCCGCCCGCAGCCGCTACCTCAGCGGCGTGAAGACCATCCACCAGGCGTCGAGCTATTCCTGCCGCAAGATCGCGCGGTCGCGCACCATGTCCGAGCACGCCAAGGGCAATGCGCTCGACATCAGCCGCATCGAGCTGAACAACGGCCGCGACATCGAGATCGAGAAACAGGGCATCTTCGCCTTCCGCAGCCGCAGCCTGCTGAACAACGTCCGGTCGGACGCCTGCGAATATTTCTCCACCGTGCTCGGCCCGGGCTATAATTACGACCACCGCAACCACTTCCATTTCGACATCAAGCCGCGGCGGCGTGTTTCCTGCCACTGACGCTTGCTGTGCGAAGTGATTTATCGTATATACGATAAATTCATGAAGGCGATCTTTGGCAGGCTCTTCCGGTTTGAATGGGACAGTGTGAAAGCGCAGTCCAACCGGGAAAAGCATGGCGTAGCCTTCGAAGACATCGAACATTCGAGTTCGAAAGCAGTGAGACCGTCGAGGATAACCGGCAGGACTACGGCGAAGATCGCTACGTCTCGCTTGGTTTGATTGGCAGGCGGTTGCACGCACTCGTCTTCACGTTGCGGAATCTAGATCTGAAGACAGCAACGCTTCGAGTGATCTCGCTCCGGAAAGCGAACAATGAGGAGATCGATCAATATGAACAAGCAAAGAGCCAGCCGGACGACGACGCTCGGCATTGAGCGACCTTCACCGGAAGAAGATGCACGGATTACGGCGGCGGCTAAGGCTGATCCTGATGCCCAGCCGGTCGCCGACCTGTTCGCGAAACGCGGCCGTCCGAAATCGTCGAAAACAAAACAACCCGTGCTGCTGCGGCTGGATCAGGATGTCGTTGCAAGGTTCAAGCAGTCGGGTGACGGCTGGCAGACGCGGATGAACGACGCGCTCCGCAAGGCTGCAGGATTGAGATGACATCCGCTTGAGAAAGCGCACTTTCATTACCGGGGTGGCGGCGCTGGTCGCGGCCTATTGGATCGCTGCGTACTGGATCATTCCGGCGCTTTGGGCCCGCTACGAACTGCGGCTTGACCCAGATCGCGTGATGCTCACCGCGACGCCGCAGGGCATTCCCGGCGATCCGGTCAATGTCGGGCTGGTCGGATCGGAAGAAGAGGTTCTGCGCGCCTTCAACGAGGCGGCGTGGAACCCGGCCGATCCCGTCACGCTGGCATCGGGCATCAAGATCGGGCTCAGCGTCGTTCTCGACCGGCCCTACAAGGACGCGCCCATTTCGCCGCTGATCTATGACGGCCGCAAGCAGGATCTTGCCTTTGAGAAGCAGGAAGGCGCATCCGCGGACCGCCGCCACCATGTGCGGCTCTGGCGCATCGCGGAAGCCACGGCGGACGGGCGGACGCTCTGGCTGGGTTCTGCCAGTTTCGACCGGGGCGTCGGCGTCAGCCACGACACCGGGCAGATCACCCACCATATTTCACCCGATGTCGACGCCGAGCGCGACTATCTCATCGGCAATCTGGACAAGGCCGGCGCCATCGAGGACAGCTTCACCATTCCCGGCCGCGGACCCACCTGGGAAGGCCGCAACGGGGGCGGCGACCTCTATTTTACCGACGGGATGGCGCTGATCGGCATATTGAAGCCAACCGGTTGAAACGATGCGGTCGAGGCGGTTAGAACGCAACATTTCCTCGCGCCGGGCGTTTTTCGGCTGCGTCTTTCCGTTGTGCATTGCGAAATGCTATTGAAGTCAAAATGCTGATCCTTGAAATCGGGGCGGTTGTCGTCCTCATCTGTATCAACGGCCTCCTGGCCATGTCGGAACTGGCGATCGTGTCGTCGCGGCCGGCCCGGCTGAAGACCATGATCGACCGCAACATAAAGGGCGCAAGCCGCGCGCTCGCGCTGGCCGCCAATCCCGGCCGCTTCCTCTCGACCGTGCAGATCGGCATCACGCTGGTCGGTGTTCTGTCCGGCGCCTTCTCGGGCGCGACGCTGGGTCAGCGCCTGTCGAAGGTGCTGGTGGACGCCGGCGTGCCGGATGGCGTCGCCGACGCACTCGGCGTCGGCCTCGTGGTCGCGGCCATTACCTACGGCTCGCTGATCATCGGCGAACTGGTGCCGAAGCAGATCGCGTTGCGCAATCCGGAAGGCATTGCCGTCCGCGTCTCGCCGGCAATGACGATCCTGGCGAAGGTCGCTTATCCGCTGGTCTGGCTGCTCGATATTTCGGGCCGTCTGGTGCTGAGGCTTCTCGGCCAGCAGGAAGAGAGCGAGGAAAAGGTCACCGACGAGGAGATCAAGATGCTCGTCGCCGAAGCCGAGCATCACGGCACGATCGAGAGCGACGAACGGCGCATGATCGCCGGCGTCATGCGGCTCGGCGACCGTGCGGTGCGCGCCCTGATGACGCCGCGCACCGACGTCGACTGGATCAATCTCGATGCGGACGCCAAGGCGATCCGCAAGGCGCTGCTCGACACGCCGCACTCACGGCTGCCCGCCGGCGAAGGCAGCGTCGACAACATGATCGGCGTCGTGCAGACGCGCGAGGTGCTGGCGGCGCTCCTCGCCAGAAAGCCGCTCGATGTGCGCAAATATGTGAAGCCGGCGCCGATCGTGCACGATCAGGCCGATGCGCTGGATGTG
>DATJTE010000111.1:0-2615 GCA_035503715.1 Rhizobiaceae bacterium
ACATCTGTCCTGATACGTCGCGCGCTTGCAGGGCGATGGCGCCGTCGGCATCGCCACGGTAGCGGCCGGAGAGAATGAGCGGCGTCCCGGCGAACAGATCGGGGATTCGTCCCGGAACCACGCTCTCCGGCAGAAACTTCATTCCCGCCGGCTCCAGACGCAAGCCCGTCAGCACCGGCGTACCGATGTGGCGATGAACCGAATCCATCACTTCGTCGAGCCGGTCCTCCGATTCGACCAACTCGCTGCATCCGCCGCCGAGGTCGGCCAATCGCCGCAGAAACGCCGCGTTCACCGCTTGATCGATCCCCAGCGTGTAGACGCGAATCCCCTTCAAACGCTGCCTTAAATGTCGCAAAATCTGGTCCTCATTGCCCACCTGCCCATCCGTCACCAGCACGAGGATGCGCTCGCGTCCCGTTGCCTTGTCGCGTGACAATTCGTTGACAGCCCGGTTGAGCGGCTCGGCCATCTCGGTGCCGCCGCGCGCGTCGATCTTCGCCAGGAACTCGACGGCCCGGAAACGCAGACGATTCGTCGCCGCGACGAGATGATTGCCGCCAAGCTCCGGCGGCGTCTCGATGCGATCGTCGAAGGCGTAGACGGTGAAGCGATCGTGTTCCGTGAGCGTATCGACCATGCGCGCCAGCGCCCGCCGCGCCGCCACGATTTTCCAACCCGACATGCTGCCGGAACGATCCAGCACGAAGACGACATCGCGGCCTGTCCGCTGCCCCGTCTTCGCAACCGGCGGAATCAGCGTCAGCAGGAACGTGCCCTCCGGTCCGTCGCGGTCGGGTTGCAGCGACAACGACGTGACAAGCCGATCCTGCCCGATGCGGAACCGCAAGAGAAAATCGCGGTCGAGCCGTTCGCCGGGTTGCAGGCGGAACAATTTCGTATCGTTGTCGTCGCTCTCGACGATGGTGTGCAAACTGCTGTGGAAATCGCTGGGTTGCAGCGACGACAGCGGCACCTCGACGGACAGACCCAGCCGCACCGGATTGGGAAATCCAGGCAGCAGCACTGGCGGACTGATGCGCGAGGCATCGGGCACGGCATCGCTGTCCGGAGCGACGCCGTCGCCGACCGCCGCGCCCGGCAGCGGTGTGCCAGGGATGTAGCGCGGCGCCACCACCAGCGGAAAGCGAAACGTCGCCTCGCCGTCGCTGTACGGCAGCGGTCCCGTCAGCGTCAGCCGCACCGTCGCTTCCTCGCCCGGCGGCAAATTGCCGACGCGCATCGTGAAGACGCCCGGCCGTTCCTCTTCCGTGATCGCCGCCCGATGCCCCTTCTGGATGGCCCGATCGTACTCCTGCCGAGCCGCTCCGCGTTCTTTCAGTTCGCCCTCGACGATGCGTCCGGCCACCTCCAGGCGAAAGTGCGTCACCGCCGCGCGATCCGGCAGCGGAAAGATGTACGTCGCCTCCAGCGCCTCGGCGTGCGTGTTGACGAAGGTTTGCGTCAGCATGGTCCGCGCGATCAGACCATCGATGCGGGCCAGCACGTCCATCGACTTGAGCGGCAGACAGCCTTTCTCCGTCGTCAGGGCGCCGAAGCCGGACTCCTCATCCGCCGAGGGACAGTGCTTGATTTCATCGTCGAGCATTTCGGGCAGCGATTTCTTCATGGGGGTTCTCCTTTTTGTTGGCCGTCTCCGGCTTAGCGTTCCGCGTCCACGATCCGCCTGGTTTTGAGTATCTTTAGCAGCGGCGCCGCGGCCGACCGCAGCGCCTCTACGTCCTGCTCGTCGAGAGAACGGTCGGTCTCAAGCAGCAAGGTCACACCGTCGGCGAGAGTCACTCCGACCAGAGGACATACGTTGCGACCGCTCGATTTTTGCACCTCACCCGTCTGTTCCGCCGTGGTTTTGCTTTCCGATAGCGGGGCCGGCACCTCTCCCCAGAACGCCGCCCTCCGCCGATCATCCGCCCTCTGCTCGGCTGGTTCCGTTCGCTCAGTACGCGGACGTTGAGCCGGCAACTGTGCCAATCGGCGCAGCACTGTGTCGGTCTGGCCCACCAGCTGCTTCTGAATCTCCTTCAGCAACAGCCCTTTCGCCTGCAAGCGCTTGATGGCCACCAGCTGCAACAGGTGCCGTTTGCCGTACAGCGCCGTTCGCCCGCGCATTTGCGCCGGACGATCAATGAGGCCAAGCGTTGTGTAATAGCGGATGGTGCGAATGTCCGGCACCTCGCGCACCTGGCCGTTCGCCTGTCCGGGATAATCCACGGCCAAGGCGGAATCCACCTGAGCGCTTAACTCCACCAAAGTCCACAGAGGCGAATGCGACAGTGTCATATTACCATTATTACAGTGTCACATGATGGTGTCAATAGCTCGCGCGGTCATTTTGTGCCGAAGCGAGTTGCTACCATGATCTGCATGAGGCCATTGTCCTGCGAAGGTTGCCGCGACCGCGACGCTCGCATCGCCGAGCTACAAGCGCGGGTCGCCGAGCTGGAGCGCTTTCAGCGCGAGCGGACGTATCTGCGCGACGAGTCGCGTCTCGAACGCGATTTGCGGCCTCTGACGGGTGAAAGCGCGGCGATGAAGGCCGTGCGCCTGGCCATCCAGCAGGTCGCCGCGACGGACAGCATGGTGTTGATCCTCGG
>DATJTE010000112.1:0-2838 GCA_035503715.1 Rhizobiaceae bacterium
AAGGATTCGCTTTCTGCGTCGGTACCGTTTCCCAAGCGGCTCGGTGATCCCAAGGAATATGCCGAGTTGGCTCTGCAGATGATCACAAACGGCTACTTCAACGGCGAGGACGTGCGCCTCGACGGTGCCATTCGCATGGCTCTCCGCTGAGGCCCGAAATCTCACTTTGTGAAATGGGCTGTGTTATTGTTATCGCGAAAGGGCAAGCGCTCCAGCCAAATCGGTTGCCATTGCGGGTAATTCCCAGCGAACTGGGCCAGGTTGCGCAGGGATGTGACGACGGCATCCAGCTGCCTTTCATCAAGGAGCCGCGGAAGCTGCCGGTCGTGCTGAGCCCGGAAGAGGTGGCGCGTCTCTTGGACGCCGCGCCCGGCCTCAAGTACAAGGCGGCACTCGGCGTAGCCTACGGCGCGGGATTGCGCGCGTCCGAGATCATCTCGCTCAAGGTCTCCGACATCGATAGCGCCCGCATGGTCATCCGGGTCGAGCAAGGCAAGGGACGCAAGGACCGTTACGTCATGCTGTTGCCGCATCTCCTGGTCCTGTTGCGGGCTTGGTGGAAGCTCGCCCGACCGCAGGGCTGGCTGTTTCCCGGCCAATCGCCGCTTATGGCACGATTCCGACCTGTGGGCTGTCGGCGCCTCCCAAATATGGCCGCTCTGATTTGAAAGCTGACGTCGATTCACAGCCGGCCTACATGGCTGTTCAGGATCTCCGCTGAATCTGCGCAGAACTGAGAGTCGCCTTGCTGCATCTCGCCAAGCTCCGCGGTGCGACCTGGCCAGCATCAGCGTCAGGGACACCAGGTGGCGGGAAGCTGCATCGCCCTTGAGCATGTCCCACTTCGAAGAACCGGACACATGGTCGGATGCAAGTTGCATCGAACTCGACGACGATTTTGCTATCGCCGACCCGGCCAAGGCCGGTGCGGCGCTCATCGCGCCAGGCTCCCGGCGTGGAGAGACCCTCAGACCCGAGATCTACGTCTGCATTTCCACGATCAACCGGCCCGGTCCGATGATGTTCATGACGCGGGTGAGATTGTAGGCGAGCACGTGCAGCGCCATCTCGGCGGCCACGCGTGGCAGTGTCTTCATTAGGAAGTGGGTTGCACCCATACGGGCCTTGATCGTGCCGAAGGGATGCTCGACCGTTTCGCGTCGCTGGCGCATGGCCTGCGGATTCTCGTCGAGCCTCCTTTGCACGGCCTCGACGACATGCTCATGCTCCCACCGAGTGATCCGGCGCTGCACGCCTGTCGTGCAGCGGCTCTTGAGCGCGCAGTCGCGACACGCGTTGGTCCAGTAGCGGCGCAGCGTCAGACCCTTTTCGACGTTGGTGAAGTAGTACTTCAGCCGCTCGCCGGCCGGGCAGCGATATACGTCCTCCTCGGGCAGATAGACGAAGTCCTGCTTGCCGAAGCGACCATCGGATTTGGCGCCCGAGGTCATCGGTTTCGGCAGTGTGACCGTGATGCCGGCTTGCTCGCACGCCAGAATCTCGTCGCCGTTGAAGTAGCCGCGGTCGGCTACGGCTTCCAAAATCTCCGTTTGCAGCGTGGCTTTGGCTTGCTTGGCCCCGCGCGCGAGCTGCGAACGGTCGGAGCCGACGTTGGTCACCTCGTGCGTGACGATCAGATGATGCTCGGTGTCGACCGCAACCTGCACGTTGTAACCGACGACGCCGGAGCCGCGCCCGCTCGTCGCCATTGAGCGGGAATCGGGATCCGTAAGCGATATCTGTTCATCGGGCGCAGCCAGCATCACCGCCTCAAGCCCCTTGAGGCGCTGCATCTCCTCCCCAAGTTTGGCGAGCTTCTCCTTAAGCCGCGCGGTCTTCGCCGCGAGTGCTTCTGATGGCTCCTGTCGGTCGGCGGTGTCGAGTTGGCTCAGATAGCGGGCGACGCTCTCCTCGAGCTGCGCCCGGCGCCGCTCGACCTTCGCGCGCGTGAAGTTCCGATCGCGATTGTTCACCGCCTTGAACTTGCTGCCATCGATGGCAACGCTCGACTTCGCGAGCAGGCCCATCTCACGGCAGAGCTCTACGAAGCGCGCGCATACTCCGCGAATGGCATGGCCGTTGTCCTTCCGGAAATCGGCAACCGTCTTATGGTCGGGGACAAGGCGGCCAAGGAGCCACATCATCTCGACGTTGCGGCCGGCCTCGCGTTCGAGCCGTCGGCTCGACTGCACCCGGTTGAGATATCCGTAGATGTAAAGCTTCAAGAGAGCCGAGGGATGATAGGAGGGCCGTCCGGTCTCCGCCGGCTCGACCCCTTCGAACCCAAGCTCGGGAAGATCGAGCGCGTCGATCAGCCGAACTGGATTGTCTTTGTCGATCCAGTCTTCCAGACATTCCGGAAAGAGCGTCGACTGGCCCCGATCCGCCCCCTCGACAAAGCGCTTAATCAGATCCCCCGCAAACTCGCGACGGAATCCTATCGCGGGACGCACACGAGGTGGGGCGTTTTCACACAGCCAGGGTCAACGACAGACATAAAACATCTTGCTCCATCAACTCAATCCTCCCCGCCTGCTGACGAGTTCATCTAAAGCGATGCTGCTAAATGCGTTGCCAAAGACGAAGAGCCTCTAAGTCTGCGCGGCGGATGGTGTGTGCGCGCTCCACCGCGCGAGCAAGGTGTTCAACGCCCTGAGCTTAACCGGCTTGCTCAGATAGTCGTTCATGCCGGCGGCAACACACACGTCGCGATAGCCCTCGATCGCATGGGCTGTAAGCGCAACGATCGGCACTGCATTGGCCGGAGGGTCGAGTGCACGGATCGCCTTAGTTGCCGCTGCGCCGTCCATTTTCGGCATTTGTGCATCCATCAGCACA